>NZ_JABERM010000012.1:0-231526 GCF_013004295.1 Acinetobacter sp. ANC 5414 | reverse complement strand
GCGCTGATGGTAGTGTGGGGTTACCCATGTGAGAGTAAGTCATCGCCAGCTCATTATTCCTAAAAACACCCCCTTCTATTGAAGGGGGTGTTTTTTTATGTGGGGAATAAATAGAAAATAAAAAAATCGAACCGAATTCGCTACATTCTGTATTTTCTTTGTTTAGAAATGCAGTTTTAGATTAAATCTATGAAATCTATCTGTATAACTAATAGGCGATATAAGAAGTAAATGACATATAGGAAAAATTATGACAAATGAAAATAAATTAGACGGTGCAGTAAATAATACATCTAAATTAGGTGGTGACTTAGAGTTTAAAGCGAAAGAAGCGCAACTGCAAGGTGACAGAATAATTGATGATCTAAAAAATAAAGCCGCAAAAATTAAGCTTGAGGGTGAAAAAGCTCTGCATAATTTAAACCAAAAAGCTGAGGCTAAATATACGAAAGGTAAGGTTTTATTTGCTGAAAAGAGTAAGGAATCAGAAACCGATAAACCAGATTCAGAAAATAAGCTACATGATAGATTGGAGCATTTAAAGACAGAAGCAAGCCATAAATTTGAAGAAGCTAAGCTAAAAGCAACTGAGTTAAAGCATGAAGCCTCAGTTAAATTTGATGAACTAAAAGCACAGGCAAATACTAAATTTGATGAGTTAAAGAAAACTGCGACAGACAAACTTAGCAAATTTAAAAAAGATGACCAAGGTTAATTGAGTTAAGTTTTAACTAAATATTCCAGCTAAATAATCTTTAATTTAGCTGGAGTGATCAGCAGAAAAAAATAAGAATTTTTTAAAAGGTTATTGGGTTATTTTATCTTTAATTTCTTGATCAGTGTTGAGCCATTCAATTTTCCTCACACGATCGTTCACAATGGTGATGGTATACATCATATTTTCTATTTCGTATTTATAGTCCATTGCTAAATCAAGTTTTTCACCTTCTTTGAATTCACGTGTAATCATTGAATTTGGAGATAACTTCAGGCGATTTTGCATATCTGTAAAAGTGTCGCCTAAACTGATTAATTGTCCTTCCGGGGTCCGTATAGAAGAAGTTTCATTTGCTGTATGGGCAAATGACATAGCAGTCAATAAAATGCATGGAAGTAATTGTTTTAGCAAAATATGATCCCCGAAAAAAATGTTATGATAAAAATAATAATGTGCAGTTAATATAAAGAACAAAATAAAGATATGTCTGCATAATAATTGTTACGAAAAATAATCGTTATTTATATTGGTAAACCAAGATGTAATTTTTTGAACTGTTTCTAATCTTTCTGCTTTAGTTCGTTCTAGTCGATGATTTAATAAAGGTATATTTATAGCGAGTTCAATAAAAAAGACGTAATATCATCTTTAAAATAAAGAGTTAAGTCCTAAAACCTACTGATTAGGTCGGATTTTTAGCGACATTTATAAAGCAAGCTAGAACTTTACTTAACCTTCGCCTCATTTAAAGCTAAACTATGATATTCAGCTGTATGTTCGTACTTGGAGTAAACTTATGTCGTGGCTTTCTTCGCTTAAATCTGTGTTTTCACCCTCGCAGGAGGTGAAGGAGGAAGAAATCCAGAATGTGCTACAAGGCTATATATTGCCAAATTCAAACCATGCACTGAAAGACCGAATTACCCAAGTCAATGTCGAAGGGCGAGTATTACAAATAACCATTAATACTTATCCTGAGGAAGCGGATCATTTACAAAAAATCCATGATGATTTAGCAGATGCCTTAGAAAAATGTGGTATCCAAGAGCTCAATATGCATGTGATTCAGCAAAAACATGCACAAGGTGAAAGCTGTTCTAATCATGATCATGGAAAAGAAGGACATAGCTGTTCAAGCAAACCTCAAGGTGAAAATGCAACTCCACAAGCTCAAAAACTTCCGCCTGTAGTGGATGCTTCAGGTAAAACAGCTCAAGCTGAAACAAAAAACGAGCAAGATCCAAACAATCCACCCATTCAAAAACCGGCACCGCAACAAAGAGATGTACCTAAACATCCACGTATTAAAAATGTGATCTTGGTTTCATCGGGTAAAGGTGGAGTGGGTAAATCGACCACCACTGTAAACCTTGCATTGGCATTGCAAAAATTAGGTTTGAAAGTTGGTGTTTTGGATGCTGATATTTATGGTCCGAGTATCCCAACCATGTTAGGCAATGCAGGGCGTACCCCGATGATTGAAGCGGAAAATTTTGTTCCGATTGATGCCTATGGTATGGCGGTTCTATCGATTGGACATTTAACAGGAGATAACAATACTCCGGTGGCTTGGCGTGGTCCGAAAGCTACGGGTGCATTGATGCAATTGTTTAATCAAACCTTGTGGCCAGACCTCGATGTTCTGATGATTGATATGCCACCAGGGACAGGTGATATTCAATTGACCCTTGCACAGCGTATTCCTGTGACTGGTGCTGTCATTGTGACTACTCCACAAAATGTAGCACTTTTAGATGCAACAAAAGGAATTGAGCTGTTTAATAAAGTTCATATTCCTGTCATGGGAGTCGTGGAAAACATGTCGACACATATTTGTTCGAACTGTGGTTATGAAGAGCAGATTTTCGGTACTGGTGGTGGTGACAAGTTATCTGAACAATACAATATTCCTTTACTGGGTCGTTTACCTCTAAATGTTCAAATTCGCGAAAATGCCGATGCAGGTAAACCTTCTGTACTTGTAGGTGATGATGCGGCTGAAAGCTATATGTCGATTGCTCAAAAAATTGCAGACCAATTACCGAAAGTAGAGAAGCCGCAAAATAGAATTTTCTAATTGCTGATTGAATAGTCAGATTTAAAAAGCTCCACTTCTGTGGGGCTTTTTTATCGAGTGGGATTATGTTTTTTGAAGTATAAGGTAATAGGATAAAGCTGTTTAGAAGCAGAGTTGATACTTCAATAATGCTTAACAAAAATGTCAAAACTGCGTTGTGGAAGATCTTTAATCAGAGAGCGAAAACAAGTTGGCTCCGTCAGAAAAAATATCATAAAGTAAATTTTATAGGCAAAGTCAGTTGTAATAATGCGTCTAGTGACATTCTTATATTTAAAGGTTTGATGATTATTTGATATGACGACGACGGTTATAATGTTGAATAATATTCCAGCGCCAAAACAGCCGCGTAATTACAAATAATATCACGGCAAAAATTAAAGCTTCCAGTACTAAACCGGATAATAAAATTTTAGCTAAACTAAGATCAATATGCCCTTCACCAAAGTGAGTAATCCAGTGACTGATCTGATGCAGAACACCCAGTATCATATCTTGATCAATCATATTGACTTGAAACACCTTCGCACCCAACCAAAAACCAAGATATAAAATGGGAACAAGCGTAAAGGGATTGGTCAGCCAAGCGAGACATAAACTCACTGGTAAATTGACCTCAAACAGTAAAACCGTCAGAACAATCAAAATACTGTGAAAAGGCAAAGGCAGCATGCCCCAAAACGTACCAATAAAAATGGCTTTTGAAATAGACTTTCTGTTCACATACCATAGCAAAGGATTTAAGGTGCGTTGACCAAAAATCTTCATCAATTTCATCTCTGCGACTTTATGGGGAGAGGGAAGCCATGATTGAAAAAATTGTTTTGCCATAAATATATGATACTTTGATAATAATGTGTCATGCTTGAATAGACCACTTCAAAGCGGACCAAGTATGACTGAATGATGAAATGAATGCTAAAAAAATTTTGTCATTGAAATTATTTTTAACAAATGACTATCTGGTTATATGGGTAATAATTTTATTAAATATTTGATATATATTAATTATTTTTAATATTTTTAGATTTTTTGAAAAGATATAAAATTGCATATTTGCTAAGTACAATAAACTAATTTACTCTTCGCGCACTCTATAGAGAGGTCGCATATGATTTCATGGCTGTTCATCGGTTTAGTCGTCACTATTTTATTGACACCGGGCCCAACAAATACCTTGCTTGCATCATCTGGAATTCAGGTCGGTGTGCGCCAATCATTGCGACTTATTCCAGCAGAATCATTCGGTTATTTAATATCTATTACTGTTTGGGGAGTTATTATTGGTACAGTTTCAAGTCAATTTCCTATTCTCCCGATATTTTTGAAGTTATTAAGTGCGCTGTATATTATTTTTTTGGCTATTAAACTCTGGAAAACAGCAGATATTGAAGCCAGTTATCATCTGCCGACCATTCGTGCACGTGAATTATTTTGTGCAACCTTATTGAACCCTAAAGCATTACTGTTTGCTTCTGCTATTTTTCCAAGTTCAGCGTGGTTAACACTGAATAATTATTTGGTTCATATTGGCATGTTTCTCATTTTAATTGTGCCAATTGCTTTATTTTGGACTTTTATCGGTTCTATCTTGGCCACGAATAAAGTACGTTGGCTGAATCAATCTAACTTGCAAAAAACTGCTTCTTTGGTTTTGGTCAGTTTCTCTATTCCACTCGGATATTCTGCTCTTTTAGGTCTTTGAGATGAGGCGATGAAAATACACATTTTGTAAAAAATGACATCATCGCCTGATCATCATTTCCATTGCAGCCAATTTCAGTTAAAGTACAGCGCAATAATTGATTTAACTATTTTTGGATTGAAAGAATGGCAATTAAGTCTGATCGTTGGATTCGTGAAATGAGCGAAAATCACGGCATGATTGAACCGTATGCAGAAAACCAAGTACGTTATGATGAAGCAGGTGAAAAACTCATTTCTTATGGCGTTTCAAGCTATGGTTATGATGTTCGTTGCGCGCGTGAATTTAAAGTATTTACCAATGTCCATTCAGCAATTGTCGATCCCAAAAACTTTGATGATAAAAGCTTTATCGATATTGAATCGGATGTATGCATTATTCCGCCAAACTCATTTGCTTTAGCACGTACAGTTGAATATTTCCGTATTCCACGTAATGTTTTGACCGTATGTTTAGGCAAGTCGACTTACGCGCGTTGCGGTATTATCGTGAATGTGACCCCGCTTGAGCCTGAGTGGGAAGGTCACGTGACTTTGGAATTTTCGAATACAACCAACTTGCCGGCGCGTATTTATGCGGGTGAAGGTGTTGCACAAATGTTGTTCTTTGAATCTGATGAAGTATGTGAAACTTCATATAAAGACCGTGGTGGTAAGTATCAAGGTCAAACTGGTGTGACTTTGCCAAAAGCATAAACAGTACAAATAATTGAATAAGCGGATCATTATGGTCCGCTTATTTTTTGTGGGATTCATTCATCGGAAACTGGGTTCATTCGCCCAGTTTTTTTTGCAATTGGATCAATATTCAGCATAATAAAAAGTTGTACAAACTTGGTAAGAATATTGTTGTAATGACAAATAAATAAAAGAGATATACCAAGCTTAGGATGAACAAAAAAATAATGATGCGGAGCATCTGATAAAAAGGAAGGTCGTGATGACTCAAAGTTGGAATAATGCAAGATTTAAAAAATCTTGTTTGGCGAGTTTAATCGCAGTTTTGCTTAGCCCATCAATTTATGCACTTGAATCTTTATCAGATGACCATCTTGCTGAAACAACAGGTGAAGGTATTGGTTTAAGCCTTGAAAATTTCAAAATGGTTTTTCAAGCACCAAATGACCGTTCAACTGCATTAAATAATAATGCGACGGGTTATTACGACGCTTCGACCGGATCAAGTTATTCACGAGGCATAGCGAATCCTTGGCAGAATGATACAGGTCTTATTCGTATTATTCCCACTGGTGAAAACTACCAGCAATTATATGATACAGCATTCGAAAAAAATTATTCTGCAGCCTACAATAGTACCTATCAAAATACAGTCACTACAAATGCTACAACATATACAGCAATTCAAAATAGCGTGAATAACGATCCAGTTTTATATGCTGCTAAATATAATGAATTTTATTCAAGTAAATATACAATTTATGAAAAAGCAGAAATAGATAAATATTGGGATAGAAGTAAACCTTTTAATGAATATCAAGCCTTTTATAATGCTAATATTTGGCGTGGGGCTACAGAAGCTGAACGTCGAACAATAGAAAAGATCAAAGCTGAAAAACCTGTTATTACTGATGCAACAGCTAAAGTTATCACAGATACCAGAACATGGATCGCTGCTGAAGCAATTAGGCAAGCTCAATTGTCTCAGAAAGATCCCATTGCTGAAGGGATTAAGGCGGGAAATGCTTCGGCTGTATCCTTAACAGCAGCACAAATCAGCAATAAAAGAACCAAGGCAGATATTTTCATTTATGGCTTGGCTTTATCCAAAAGTGATGGTTCATTAAGTACGCGTTATAGTAATCAGGGTTTTAACTGGGGCTCGACGGTTAACCCTTGGCTATTCCACGCAGGTACGGAAAAAGTAAGACAATTCAGTGCTACAGAAAAAGACCTCGGATATATCGCTTTAGAGGCGCCATTGGCTACCGTAGTAGCAAATGAAGCAGACAATAATATTAAACTGGGTTTCTGGACGGATATTTTTGCGCGCAGTTTTACTTCATCTAATTATGTCGATCCAAAGACTGGAGCGCCCAATGTACCGGGTGATCTGCTGGTTTCAGAGCGTTTAAGACTTCAATTTGTTGCCAATGGTTTAAGTCTCAATGGTTCTCAATTCCGCCTGTTTCAAACCTTCACTTCTCCGACAAAGGATTATAATCAAACTTTAGGGTTAGCCAGTCTTATTCGAATTAATACCAATGATACGCCCGAAAATTTAACCACGGCTTCTACGAATCTAGATAGCAAGGGAATTCGTATCAGTACCGCGGCGAAGAATGATCAATCGGATGGCACTGCCTCAACACCAGCGTTAAATTCGTCTGCCGCACCCACCTTCCACGACTTGGAGGGTATGTATATTTATAGCCCAAATATTAACTTGGTCTTGGGTACGATGGATCAGCCATTTATCGTGGCCTCAGATGGTAATAATATTATTCTGGAAGTCACACGTATTCCAAATGTACCTGAAATTTATAATAAAATTTATCAAAATTATGGGCCTACCTTAGGCACAACGTCTTTAAAAGGTTCAACTTGTAATGTTTATCAATGTGGTGAAGCGATCAAAAATGTATCGACTGATGCTTCTGCACTTTATCAAGGTCGTACCGCAACGCACAGCAGTATAGCTATTGGAAGTACCGAACGTATTCCGGGAACCAATCTATTGCGTGCGAAGCAAGACAATAACTCAACCGGTATCATGTTTAAAAATGCCAATGGTGATATTAAAAATTATGGATCTGCCGTTATTGATGGTGTTCTGATTCAACACCTTAAAATTAAAACAACCGGTCTGTAAGGGAGTACAGCAATGCTTAAGAAAATCACACTTTTTATGCTGTTGAGTTCTGCATTTACTGTACATGCAGGTCTTGAAGCCATGAGTCCACAAGAGCTTACAAATGCTGTGGGTCAAGGTGGGGCTGAACTGAGTTGGACTTTATCGTTAAACCATTTATATGCCACAGATATGACAAAAAATTCGATTTCCATCTTGGATGGTAATGGCAATCCAACCACAGTTTATTATTCACTTGATCCAAACGTATGTGGCGCAAACAAACAACTTTGTCGTTTAGCGATTGCACCGAATAATCATGTAGATGCTTTGGGCAATAAAAGATGGTTGGTGTTCAAAGGCATTCAAGGTACCTTGCAAATTGATCAATTTTCTATTGATGCTGTAACAGTCGGCAACAGCGGTAATGCAGCGCAAACCGCCATGCAAGTTACATTTTATGATAATAAGCCATTAAAAATACGTAACTTAGGTTTTAGTACGGTCGGTGTTGAAACGGGTACAGGCACAGGAGCCAATGAAGGCTATGCCAATACATCCAATTATACTACTTATAGAGCCAAGACGACTCAAAATGATGGCTCTCTTACTAATGTTGAGACGAATGTTCCAACATTTGATAGGAATGCAGAGAAAGGCTTCATGGGGCTAAATATGCATGGCAACTTACATATGTCGGGTAATTTAAAAATATTTAGCTATAACTGTACTGGTGGTGTAGGCATTCGCTGCTAGAAGTTCAGTGCATAATAAGGATATAAATATGATAAAAACGACAATGAAGTTAAATGTGCTGACGGTATGTATATGTCTTGCGCAACACGGATACGCACTAGAGCAAATTGACGAGAAAGAACTGAGTAGTGTGACGGGCCAGGACGGTATTGTAATCACGCATGAAGTGTCGCGTGTCAAAATTGAGCAAGCAAATTGGTATGATCCAAATCCGGCAGCAAATGTGCAAATGGGTTTAGGGCTACATAACTTGCAGATTGATGGGGTGAATGATAAACCTATTATCAGCCAGGTTGAACTTGATGTGGGTGGTGGAACATCTGGCGGTGCAGGGATTCGTCTTGCAGCAAGTGTAGCTCCATTTACAGCAACAGCAGATTTAATGCTGGTTAAAAACACCTGCACTACCAATCCATGTCAGCAAGCAGCAAATAGTTTACGTACTCCAGGGGTTAAATCTAATCAAAGTTTAGGTATGCTCGGAATTAGTACATCTACACCACTGAATTTTGTTTTACAAACAACAGGTGGCTTGTTTAATAAGTATGCGAAAGCAAGTGTCGATTTTCAATTAAAAAATGCCACCATTAGTCATAAATTAGGCCTTAATAGCCTTATTTTTAATGATTTTAATTTTAATTTTGCTGGTGAAGGTTATATGTACATCGACCAAGACGAAGGGCTTGTGTTAAGTACATATAATGAAAATCAAAATCACTATGTTGATCTAAAACGCGTTACCGATACGACAGATGTTGCCACCGGGCGTACTGATGCAACGAATCCAGGGGTAAATATCGATTTACGTTATAATACTCCGAGAAATGAACGTAAAAATATTATGCGCTTAGGTGCTTCCGGTGCAGTAACGAATGCCAAATTAGCTTTGAATGGCAACCAAACAAAGGTTGCTAATTTTGAAGTCAATAACATGGTCAATGGTGTATTAACGAAAGAGGCTAAAACAGCATCAGGCTATAACGGTGCGGGAAATGATCCTGGACTTGTTGGCTCTGGCGGGTTGCATTTAAGTTTAGCGGCGGACTTCACCAATGCATCTGATACCAATCTTCCTGCGACGATGTCACCGACAACGCTTGAAATTGGGCATACGGGCAAAGGTAGTTATGCTATTGAGTTTTCAAATTTAAGACAGCTTACTACTCGGATCGCAGATGGCACATTACATAAGACAAATGCGTATATCGACTTTGGTGACATTTATATTAATACCATAACAACAAAAACCCTTGATTTCATTGTTAATGAAAATATTCAAAAAACGCTTGCTGTTACCAGTCCCATACTGAAACAAACTTTAACCACCGCAGCTAATCCTAAAGATGCTATTTTAATTGCCGTTCGTGGTATGGATTTCCAATCCATTGCAGCAAAAGCGCGCATTATTTCAGATAATTCGTTGCAAAAATTGAATGGGAATGGGGGAACATGGGGGATTGGTATTCCAATTTATAATCTGAATACCAATGTTGCATTGTCTGCGGGTACCTATGGGGCAGCCAACAAAAATGGAATTGCTTACAATATTATGGCATCTACAGAGGGCTATGGCATAGATTCAAAAACAGGTTTACCAAGTACCACGTCTATTATATTAATTGATGGTCAAAATGGGGTTCATAGTGAGCCTGTTAATTATTATGCTGGTTTTCGAAATATAGATGCTTTTTTCCAGTCTGACGGCGTTATTGGGTATGAAAATGAAGGAATTTATATCCGTGCCGATAAGTTATTAATTGCTGCAAAAGCGGAACTTGCGATTGGTCAATTACCTGGTTCAAAATATAATTGTGCATCAGGCACTTACACTAAATGTGGTACTTATGTGCCCCATGATAATTTTTCGAAGCGTGAAGATGTAATCACGAATATTGCTTTTAAGCTTGATGGCAGTGGGGAGTTGTTAATTATTCCAGGCATAGACCCAACAACTGAGAATCCCGATAGTAATTTCTTAGCCTTTGATGCAAATTTTAAATTTAGACCCTTAAGCACAGCTGAGGTCGCTGACGTCACAAACTTAGGTAGTTATTTTAGTCTTACCAATGAAGATATTGATATAGAAGGTAAATTAAAGACCTCTGCGATTCATTTTAACCGTATTGAAGGGGATCTTGCCATGAAAGCGAAAGTTCGTGTGAGTGCAGATACCATAACATTTGATAACCAAGTTAAATTAAATGCTAGTAATAACATTGCAACACCATTTAGAACCAATTTTGCCATGTCGACAAATGGCAATATGCAGAATATCGCATCAATCGCACTGACGGGTGGCACAATTCGTAGCACTTTGGGCATCACACCACGTTAAAATCAGGAAGATATAATAATGAAAAAGAAATTATTAAGTGGTTTAATTTTTGCTGCATTGAATCTGACCCATTATAGTCATGCAATGATTGCATTAGATGACAGTGAATTGTCGAAAGTTGATGGACAAGCATTATTAAATTTAGAAAATAGTTCAGATGCATCTCAAGGTTTAAATTTCCATAAATTAAGTATTGCGGCATTAATGGAATTGAACGTTAATATTAAAACCTTGCAGTTGGGCTGTGGTGGAACCAATAATAGTTATAAAGTCGGTTGTGACATTGATATTTCAAATGTTTCACTAAGTGGCTTAAATACCGGTAGCGATGCCAATGGTAGTCCTACATTTGGCAGTGATGGTCGTGCAGCAACCAGTGCGTCAATTACCAATCCATTTATTGAGTTTGCGATTAAAGGTACTAGTGCTGCGACACGTGAAGTTGCAGGCTTTCGTCTAGGTGCACAAAATATTATTGGCTTACTGACTTTAGGTACTGAAAACTCACAAAATCCAAGTGATGGGATTCAAAGTTTTACCGGCTATATGAAGATGGCGCAAACGGCAGGCGAATCAAGAACCAAAGCCACCAAATTTGGCTTGACAGAAAGTGAAAAAATTTCAGGTAATTTAAAGGCATTAGGACAAACACGTAAATTTACCAGTAAGCCAATTACAAATGGTCAGCAGACAGAAGGTCATACGGGTATTACCGTGCCATCAATGCGAGTAGAGTTTGTTATGCCTGAAACGATTGTGACGGGTACACGTATGAAAGCTGCGACGGTTTCAGGTATTCGTTCAAGTATTGCCTCTATTCCTTTGGCAGCGCCGACTGCAGGTTTGCCTGCCAATGTAATTGGTACTCCCAATTTTGCTAATGACCAACTTTTTGTGACCTTTGACCCACTGATTAGTCTTTTGGGCCTGAATGTAGGTGAGCACTCTTTCTTCAAAATGGATACAGGTTCTTCGCTTGATAACTTAAATATGGATATTACTTTTGTTCAAGCACTGAGTATGATTCATAATATTCCATTGAATGGAACCGGGGGGTATCTATCATTACAGAATCAAAATATTCGTTGGCAAGGTGCTGATGCCGCAGATATGGCAAGACCAGGTTGGTGGATGTCATTTAAAGACCCCATTCAATTGGGCTATTTGCAAACACAAGATGAAGTTGATATTTCTTACGTACTGCCACAAGTTGCTACAGCAATTTCAGACTTCTTATTAAAACCTGAAAACTTGATCAATGTGAGTTTGACTGAGGCTTTGGGAACAATTGCAGACGTTCCTGTGGTTAAAAAATTGAACATTAATGTGGGTGGTTTTACCAGCTATGACACTGGTCGACCTGCAAGTTTAACATTGCAGGATAAGATATTGAAAAACCAGGCAGTTCCTACAAACTGCTTTGGTGGACATAAATTCTGTTAATTTCTTTGTCTCATAAAAAAATCCCGCTAAAGCGGGATTTTTTTATCTCAAATCAAAATTATTTCGCGATTTTCGCTAATAATTCCTCTTTAGAGATATTCACAGATTCAGCGTCAGTACGACCTTTATATTCAAAGGTGCCTGCATCCAAACCTTTTTCACCAATCACGATACGATGTGGAATACCGGTTAATTCAAGGTCAGAGAATTTGACCCCTGGACGTTCATTACGGTCATCTAAAATAACATCATAACCCACAGCTTGAAGTTCAGCATACAACTCTTCTGCCGCAGCTAAAGCACGTGGTGATTTATGCGCGTTCATTGGCACAATCGCAACGTCAAATGGTGCAATGGCAGCAGGCCAGATAATGCCTTTGTCATCGAAGTTTTGTTCAATGGCAGAAGCAACCACACGTGTTACCCCAATACCATAGCAACCCATCGTTACAACCTGCGGTTTACCATCTTCACCCAAAACTTTACAGTCTAAAGCTTCAGAATATTTTTTCCCGAGTTGGAAGATATGACCGACTTCAATACCACGTTTAATTTGCAGTGTACCTTTGCCATCTGGTGATGGATCGCCTTCAACCACATTACGCAAGTCATAAACTTCTGTGAATTTCGCATCACGTTCCCAGTTTACGCCAGTCGCGTGTTTATCTGCTTCGTTCGCACCTGCAACAAAGTCAGACAATACTGATGCGGCACGATCCACAATCACGGTTAAGCCTTTTTCAACTAAACCTTGAGGACCGATAAAACCTGTAGTTAACCCCAACGCAGAAATTTGTTCTTCAGTTGCAAAAGTTAAAGGCGCAACAATCTCTGCATGTTTTTCCGCTTTAATTTCATTGAGTTCATGGTCGCCACGAAGGAATAATGCAACGACTGGTACATTGCCTTTTTCGTCTGCAATACCTTGAACCAATAAGGCTTTAACTGAATCTTTGGTTTCAGTTTTAAGGAATGCCGATACATCAGCAATGGTTTTTTGATTTGGTGTATCTACCAAAGTTAATTCTTTAGTCGGTGCAGCACGTTCACCAATAAGTACGGCTTCAGCCATTTCAACGTTGGCTGCATAGTCAGATTCGGTTGAGAAAGCGATGTCGTCTTCACCGCTTGATGCTAATACGTGGAATTCATGTGAACCTGAACCACCAATCGAACCGGTGTCTGCTTGTACTGGGCGGAAATCCAAACCTAGACGAGTAAAGATACGGCAATAGGTATCGTACATCACGTCATATGTTTCTTGTAATGATGCTTGATCTACATGGAAAGAGTATGCATCTTTCATGATGAATTCACGTGAACGCATTACACCAAAACGTGGACGAATTTCATCACGGAATTTGGTTTGAATTTGGTAGAAATTGATTGGAAGTTGTTTGTAACTTTTCAATTCGTTACGCGCAAGATCGGTAATCACTTCTTCATGGGTAGGTCCAAGCACAAAATCGTTGTTATGACGATCTTTGAAACGTAGCAGTTCAGGACCATATTGCACAAAGCGACCTGATTCTTCCCATAAACTTGAAGGTTGAGTCACTGGCATGAATACTTCAAGTGAGCCAGCACGGTTCATTTCTTCACGTACAATCGCTTCAACTTTATTTAGCACACGTACGCCCATCGGCAACCAAGTGTATAAACCCGAAGCCAATTTACGAATCATACCCGCACGTAACATGAGCTGATGTGAAATGACTTCAGCATCGTTTGGGGTTTCTCTTAACGTAGCAAATAAAAAGCGACTCGCGCGCATGGAAGCTGTCCTAAAAATTAAGCCTTGAAAGCCAAGATTATACAATAAAAAATGAGGTGAACATTTCTGAATGTCACCTCATTGTGATGTCATAAATTATGACATGATTTTTCGTATTTGGCGCGTCATAAAATTCTTAAAGTCATCTAAGTAGGTAAAGATCACCGGCACGACCACTAAGGTTAATAGGGTAGAAGTAATTACACCGCCAATCACGGCATGGGCCATAGGTGCACTTTGTTCACCGCCTTCGCCTAGACCCAATGCCAGGGGAATCATGCCCATCACCATGGCACTGGTGGTCATTAAAATGGGACGTAAACGGGTTTTGCCTGCAGCAATAATCGCATCGTAACGATCTTCACCTCGGTCCATGGTTTTCTTGATGAAGTCGATCAGCAGGATGGCATTTTTAGTGACTAATCCCATCAGCATGATAATGCCAATGATGGAAAATAGGTTCATCGTTGAATTAAACAGGAACAAGGCAAGAAAGACCCCAATCAGTGATAGGGGTAGGGATGCCATAATGGCAGCGGGATGAATAAAGCTATTGAACTGTGATCCAAGCACAATATAGATAAATACAATCGAAAGGGTAATCGCAGTCATGGCATAACCTGCAGATTCAGCCATATCTTTATTCGCACCTTGGGTAACGAAACTATAACCCGGTGGCAAATCAAAGTTATCTTGAATTTTTTTAAGATCTTGCCCAATATCACCCGCAGGACGACCTGCAGTATTGGCTTTAACCAATACCTCACGTGCTAAATCGCGACGGTTAATTTGTGATGCACCCATACTTTCTTTAAAGGATGCGACACTTGCCAATGGCACTAAAATAGGCTGACCCAAAGCATCGGTTTTTTGTGAGTTTAAATAAAGATTTTCGATGTCACTCGGTAAGCTGCGTTTATTTTCGGTCAGGCGAAGATTGACATCATACGTTTCCCCTTTTTCATCTTGCCAAGTTGTCACATCATCACCCGCAAGCAATGGACGAACTACATTGGCAATTTGATTGACTGAAAGACCTAAATCACTCGCAAGCAAGCGGTTAATATGAACGGTTAAGGTCGGTTTCGGTTCTTTAAGTGAGCTTTCCAGATCGACAATTCCGTTCACTTTAGAGATTTCTGCCAGGAAGCGATCCGAGATTTTTTGTAGCTCATCCAGTTCCGGGCCTTTGATCGAAATAAGAACCGGCTTTTGCCCACCCGAAACCGTTTCATCGGCAGAAGCAACTGAAGTAATGGTAATACCGGCTACGCTTTGCAAGCGTTGACGAAACTCATTGTTGAGCTGTGTCAGGGTCTTATTACGCTCTAAACGAGGGGTTACACTCACCCGGATACTGACGTGGTTTTTACCCCGGTCAGTCACGCCGTTAATAATGCTGTAAGTGCTCAGTACATCCGGGTGTTGGCGAATAATATGCTCAACTTGCAATAACTTGGCTTGTGAATATTCCAAAGAGGCATCCACTGGGGTTTCAAACTTAATCCGAATTTCGCTTTTATCTGGAACCGGAACAAACTCTGTACCCACAAGCTTGGATAACCCTAATGCACCAAAAAGTGAGGCGACTGCAATCAGCAGTGTAAGAATGCGGAAACGCAGCGCCAGTTTTAACAGTTTTTCGTAGTAATGACTTAAATTATCAAGTTTGCTGGAGATCCAGTTAAAAAAGCGTTTGATTTTGCCGGGTTGCTTGTTCGGATCATGTTTTTCAACCCAATGTGCAGAAAGCATAGGGTCAAGCGTAAAGCTGACAAACATGGATATCAGCACTGCAGCACTGACGGTTACCCCAAATTGATAAAAGAATTTACCAATAATTCCACCCATAAAAGCAACGGGCAAGAATACTGCAACAATGGTCAGTGTAGTGGCTAAAACTGCAAGCCCGATTTCTTTGGTGCCATCCAACGCTGCGGTAACGTGATCTTTGCCCATATCTGCATGGCGGACAATATTTTCCCGTACCACAATAGCATCATCAATCAGCAGACCAATACTCAAAGACAGCGCTAAAAGTGTCATCATATTAATGGTGAAGCCAAATGCCCAAATAAAAGTGAGTGTTCCGAGTAAGGCAATGGGAAGGGTTAAGCCAGTAATTGCAGTAGAACGGAATGAACCCAAAAACAGTAATACAATCAGAACAGCTAAAACAGCCCCTTCAATAATCGTGCGTGCAACATCTTTAATGCTGCCGCGAATACTTTTCGAACTATCCACCACGACTTTGGCAACGGTGCCTTGAGGTAACTGTTTTTCAATTTTCTCCATGGCTTTATACGTGGCATCCACCACTTCAATGACATTGGAATCAGAACTGCGCAAGATATCAATCGCGACAGCAGTTTTGCCATTTAAATAGGCGCTGGATTCTAAGTCCGCTTGGCTGTCTTCAATTTTCGCCACTTGTTTTAGGAAAATCGGTGCACCATTTTTATTGGCAATAATTAAATCGCCAAACGATTGTGGATGAAGCACCTTGGATTTGATTTCAACCACCAGTTCTGAGGTGGGTTGTTTCAAAGTTCCGCCCGGAACTTCAATATTTTCGCCTTTTAAGGTGTTAATTACCTGGTCTATCCCAATGCCGAAGCTTTGTAGTTTTTGTGATTCAACTTCAATACGGATTTGACGTTGTGCATCACCGAGTAAATTGACAGCGCCCACGCCAGTCACGGTTTGCAATTGCGGCACAATGCGTTGATCCAAATAGGAACTTAAGTCGCGTAACGGCATGGTATCCGATTCAAAAACAATCGACATCACCGCATTGGCTGTTGGGTCATAACGCTCCACCACAGGGTCCTGAATTTCATCGCGAAATCCGGCTGTGACGGTGGAAATTTTGTCGCGAATATCCTGTGCTGCGACAGTAGATGAAACATCGAGATTAAACTCGACAATAATGGTCGACAGTCCTTCACTCGATTGTGAAATCACCTGTTTTAAGCCTGAAATGGTGTTGATTCTTTCTTCCAATTTCTTGGTTACTTCAGATTCAATCATTTCAGGAGATGCGCCAGGATAGCTGGTATACACCACCACAAATGGAAAATCGACATCCGGAAATTCTTCAACGCTCATCCGTTGCCAAGACGCGAACCCCAACACCAGTAAACACAACATCATCATGATAGTGAAAACAGGATACTTAACACTAATTCGGGTAAACCACATAACAGCAATCCTGTGCTTATTTTTATTTTTGAGTGATTATGACTTCTTGATCAATATCTTGGTCATTAAATTTAATACGGCTGATTTTGTCACCGGGTTGCAGTCCTTGAACCACGGCTAAATTGTCGCGATAGCGCTGTTCTAAAATGACCAGATTTACTTTTTCGATTTTTTTCTGGCGGATCACCCATACATAAGGTTTATCTTTCGGATTCTGGATCACATCCAACGGAATCAACTGGCCGTTAATTTGGGTAGAGGAAAGAATGCTACCTTCAACAAAAGAACCAATACTGAGTGAGTTGATGGTTTCATTCGGTTTGGCAAAGAATTCAATTTGACGACTTGCAGGATCGGCAACAGGGGAGATACGGCTCAATACCGCCGTCAGTTGGGCAGGGTTCCCTTGAATGGTATATTCAATTTTTTGACCGACTTTTAATGCGGCCTGCATGTCACTGGGTAATTTGGCTTGTATTTCTAAATGATCAGGATCGACTATTTCAAATAGGGTTTGCCCAGCCGCAACCGTTTGCCCGGATTCAACCTCACGTTTGGTGATGACACCTGAGATCGGACTCAAGATGGTGCCATCGCGATCGGCTTTTTGAGCAATATTGACATTGGCCTGTTGTGCGCGCACATTTTCAAGTTGCGCCTGATAATCAACTGCTGCCTGTTCATATTCGACCTTGGAAATAAAACCTTGATCCAGCAAACGCTTTTTTCGCTGCATCATGTTTTTTGCAAGACTGGCTTGTGCCTGAGTCGCGCTGAGATTGGCTTGAGCCTGCGCAAGGCGTGCAGCATTATCTTGATTATTTAAGCGAACTAAAACCTGACCTTTTGAAACGGCTTGCCCCACTTGAGCACTTACAGCCGTTGCGGTCGCAGTCACTTGCGCCTGGATGCTGCTTTGATTCACTGCACGAAGTGTGCCGGTAAATGCAGTTTTAGCAACAGAGACCCCATCCTTGACTAAAACTAAATCTTGTTGAATCAATTCAATTTTATTTGTGGTTTGAACCGGCTGTTCGATTTCATTTTTTTGACAAGCACACAGCAGCAGGCTCAAACAGAGGGTGCTATAGGTTAGATATTTGTTATGGTGGCTTAATTTAGTTCTTTTTATAATACGCTGTCCAAATAGCATGCAGGCAAATCCTTTTTATTTATCGTGGCATAAATTATGCCGTGTTATAACAAATGCAATTTATTCAATAGCTTTTAAACGATTGATGATTTTGTCGTATTCTAGCTGTGTATTGCGATAGTGCATTTGTAACGACTGAATACTTTCTTTTTTTGCTTCAATATTTTTTTGGTTGTTATCGAGGCTGTTTTTTAAAGTTGTTGGAAGGTTTTCGGCTTTACGTAAATATTCAATTTGCTGACGTTTGAAGTAAATCCGGTCATTTTGCAGCTGTTTAAGCTGGTCTTGTTGAAAGGAAATTTGTTTTTTAACGTGCCGCAATGCGTCATCACGCTTGGTTGCAGCAACCTGACTGTTGGTATATGCCGTTTTAAGTTTTAAGTCAGCTGCATTTTGTCTGGCTTGTGCGGCACGTAGCGGTGCTTTTTTTATATCTGCTTCGGTGTTGTAAGCACGGTTACGTTGAATCACCTGCATGTTCTGGTCTAATGCTTCATAACCATGGCGAATGTGATTTGGCGTTACATTGCTGCTAATATTGGCAACGCCTTTACTGTCATAGTAACGATACCATGTCGCTTTAGATGGAGCTTCGGCAAAAATAGCGATGGATTGAAAAAACATCAAGACTAGAAACGTGAATTTTCTAGTCATTTTTTTTTGCGCAATGAAAGCAAGTTTTTGTTTAAACTGACTTTGCATTGAAACCCCCAAATTTAAAGTTGACTAAATTACTTATTTTAAAGTAATAAAAATGCTATATTAGACTCAAAATCATGAATAAAAAACCTCTCTTAGTCAAAAAAAAATCATTGATCGACGGAAAGTGTGAAGCTGTTGTTGAAAACCTTGAAAAATGAGTCTTTGGGCAGAAAATGTTCATTGAAAACGCAAGTAAAGATATGTTAAAAATGTTTGTAACTTGTAATCAAACTTTCTACTCAAATTGTTTGTACATTCTAAAAATGGGAAGGGTCATTAAATGGACGATAAATTCCAAAATCTAAAAGTGATGGTGATTGATGATTCAAAAACCATTCGTCGTACAGCAGAGACATTACTCCAGCGTGAAGGTTGTGAAGTCGTAACCGCAGTAGATGGTTTTGAAGCATTGGCAAAAATTGCTGAAGCAAATCCAGATATTGTGTTTGTCGATATTATGATGCCGCGTTTGGATGGTTATCAAACCTGTGCCTTAATCAAAAACTCTCAAAATTATCAAAATATTCCGGTCATTATGCTATCAAGTAAAGATGGTTTATTCGATCAGGCTAAAGGTCGTGTTGTCGGTTCAGATGAGTATTTAACTAAACCTTTTAGTAAAGATGAATTGTTAAACGCAATCCGTAATCACGTAACAGCATAAGTTTATTTTTTGGGGAAAAGAAAGCATGTCACGTATCCTTATTGTTGATGATTCACCAACAGAAACATTTCGTTTTAAAGAGATTTTAACTAAACATGGCTTCGATGTTATTGAGGCAGCGAATGGTGCTGATGGTGTCACAATGGCACAAGCAGAGTTGCCGGATCTTGTGTTAATGGATGTGGTGATGCCTGGGGTAAATGGTTTCCAAGCAACACGTCAAATTGCACGTGGTGCTACGACAAAACACATTCCGATTGTGATTGTCAGCACCAAAGATCAAGCAACTGACCGAGTTTGGGGGAAACGTCAAGGGGCAAGTGATTATTTAACAAAACCTGTAGACGAAAAACAATTAATTGATGTGATTAAACAACACCTCAATGCAGGATAAGCTCTATGGCAGCTAATGGATTTATCGAATTACTTCGGCTTGCTAAACGTGGCAACAAAAACTACGTTTCAACTGAAAATGAAGTAAACCGATGGTCAGGCATTGCTTTTGAGATGATGGGGCAATATTTTGTTGCCCCTTTAGGTGAAGTATCTGAAGTGATTTATCCACCTAAATATACGCCGGTTCCGAATACTCAATCATGGGTAATGGGTTTGGCTAATATTCGGGGACGCTTACTTTCAGTGGCTGATTTGGCTCAATATATTTCTGGGCATCGAAGTCAGTTTTCACCCACTCAAAAAGTACTGTGTATTAGTCATAATGACCATTATGTCGGTTTGGTTGTAGATCAAGTTTTGGGGATTCAACACTTTAATAAGAAAAGTTTCTTTTCTAAACACAGTGAATTAGACAGCAATTTACAAGAATATTGTCAGGGATATTTTTATCAACATAATCAACACTGGCATGTTTTCTTATTTAGTCGTTTATTGCAAAACCCAAAATACATGAATGCATCTATAAAATTTATAAACTAATAGTCGCGCGCTGAAGAATGCTGGCGAAAGTCGGGGAGAAGCTGGATGGGCTTTAAACTTA
The DNA here is from genome assembly GCF_013004295.1 of Acinetobacter sp. ANC 5414. NCBI lineage: Bacteria > Pseudomonadati > Pseudomonadota > Gammaproteobacteria > Moraxellales > Moraxellaceae > Acinetobacter > Acinetobacter sp. ANC 5414. Next base: position 211,193 of record NZ_JABERM010000012.1, on the reverse strand, counting down.
AAAAGAAAAATACAAGTGAAGGCAGCAACCGTAAGGTTGGTAATGCTTTATTGTCAAAGATTCAATCACAAACTGATCAATTATCACGTGTATTTGGTGACAGTGAGAAGTCCAAACCCTTAATTTTGGGCGCAGCATTCTGTCTGGTCATCGCAGTATTCCTGTTGCTGTACTTATTCTATAGTGTGCCGCGTAATAATGAATTAACACGTAGCGTCGGTGATTTACGTCTTTTGTCGCAGACGATTTCTCGTCAGGCAACTGAAGCGACGGCATCGGGTACTAAAGAATCGATTGATCAGTTAATTGAATCTCAAAAAAGTTTCGCGGAAAACCTTGAAACAGTAAAGGATATTCATCCGCAGACTCTAGCGTTGGGTGAAGTTGAAAAGCAATGGAAAACAGTATCTGAAGGGATTGATTTAATTTCTTCTCAACAAAAAATGATTAACCAGCTTTATGATACCAATATTGCCATTGGTGAAACGATTCCTGGGATTCAGGCTGAATATAACTTGATGGTTGACCAAATGGCACGTCAAGATATGCCAAGTAACCAGGTAGTGATCGCGAAAAACCAGGTATTCATTGCAGAACGTATTCTTCGTTCGATCAGTTCGGTATTAACGGGTAGTGATAACTCGCGTGAGTCAGCAGACGACTTTAGTGCCGATACCGAAACATTCGGTTCTTATCTTGAAGCACAGTTGAATGGTAGTGCTGAACTCGGTGTGGAGCGTATTGCTGATCCAGCTTTACGTGAGTCACTTGCAGGGATTAAATCTGAGTATGATGATGTATTAAAATCAGCATCTGCAACGATTCTTAAAAACTCAACGCAAATTGTAAAAGTACGTCAAGCCTCATCTTCAATTTTTGCCCAAGCAGATGAATTGTTGGCCAACCTGAATAAGTTATCCGTTGGTTCAAGTTTGTCGATTGCTATTCCTGCACTATTTTTAATCTTGTGTTTAGTTGGCTTTTTGATCTGTGTATTTAAATTGCTTACATTACGTGGTCAGACAGATAAACAGCGTGTGGCTAACCTGCAAGAAGAGTATGACCGTAACCAGAATGCGATTTTACGTTTACTGGACGAGATCGCTGACTTGGCAGACGGTGACTTACGTTCATATGCAACGGTATCGGAAGACTTTACCGGTGCGATTGCCGACTCGATTAACTTCGCAATTGACCAGTTACGTGACCTTGTATCGCGTATTACCGAAACTTCTCATGAAGTTGCGCAATATACGGCGAACACGCAGGGCATTACCAACCAGCTGGCTGAAGCATCAGAACACCAGGCGCAAGAAATTGCCGGTGCATCTGCCGCGATTAATGAAATGGCAATGTCAATTGACCAGGTATCTTCAAATGCTGAAGAATCAGCAGTGGTTGCGGAACGTTCTGTAAAAATCGCTGCCAATGGTGCTGATGTTGTACACCGTTCAATTGAAGGTATGGACACGATTCGTGAACAGATTCAGGAAACCTCGAAACGTATTAAACGTTTGGGTGAATCTTCTCAGGAAATTGGTAACATCGTTGCCTTGATTAACGATATTGCCGACCAAACCAACATCCTGGCATTAAACGCTGCGATTCAGGCGTCGATGGCTGGTGAAGCAGGTCGTGGTTTCGCCGTGGTAGCCGATGAGGTACAGCGTCTTGCGGAACGTTCAGCATCTGCAACCAAACAGATTGAAGGCTTAGTAAAAACCATTCAGACGGATACCAACGAAGCTGTAATCTCGATGGAACAAACCACTTCCGAGGTTGTACGTGGTGCGAACTTGTCTAAAGATGCCGGTGTGGCACTGGATGAAATTCAAACTGTATCGAGCAACTTGGCGAAATTGATTGCCAACATTTCGGATGCTGCAAAACTACAGTCTGCTTCTGCAGGTCATATTGCAACCACGATGAATGTTGTACAGGAAATTACCTCACAAACTACAACGGCAACGTTTGATACCGCACGATCAGTATCTGAATTGGCAAATATGGCCGAATCGTTACGTGAATCTGTAACTGACTTTAAATTACCTGACTAAGGTAATACGAAAGCTTTGGGGTGATGCGCCTTACTCTCGGGTATGGCGCATCAATAAATCACAGATAAAGCATCGACAAGATGAACTTAACCTCGAAGTTAGGTCTCGCGTGATGGTGACAATTAAGTTTGAGCGCCCTTCTTGGTGGCAGATAAACGTAAGAAGCCTAAGCTATGAAAGAAATATTAAAAAATTTAGTTGAAACGACTACGCTTCCTGAAGATAGTTATCTTGATCAAGATGCAGAAATTCTCGAAATTTTTGTAGAAGAAATCGAGGAAATCTTCGTTGAATTAAGTACTTTATTTCCGACTTGGTTTGAAAATCCCAATGACCAAGAAATTTTGACTACCATTCGCCGTCATTTCCATACGCTTAAAGGCTCTGGACGCATGGTGGGGGCTAAATCTGCCGGTGAAGTGGCTTGGGCAGTGGAAGATACTTTAAATCGTGTCATTTCAGGCGCCGTGCCATTGGATACAACGGTTCAACGCTTCGCTCAAACCGTATTCAATATTTATCAATATAAGTTATATCCAATTTTTAAAACTGTTCAGCTGGCTGATATTGATTTGCGTCCATTGGTTTTACTGGGTCAGCAAATACAGCAAAGATTAAGTTTAGAACCTGCTCTGGAAGAATTACTGGCGCTTTCTAGCAGCTTGACTGCTGAAGATGGCGTTACAGGTTTAGAGTTGAATGATGAAGCATCAACTCAACGAGACACTGCAACAGAAACAAATAATGATATCGAAGAAACAGTTGCTATCTTTATTGAAGAAGCTGAAGAGCATTTAGCAACGATTGATCAGTTCTTGCAGAATGAGCATGAAAATAAACAAGATTATAATGCTCTCATTCGTGCTTTACATACCTTGCGCGGCAGTTCATCAATGGCTCAAATCGAGCAGATTTTTGAAGCCAGTACCAAGGCAGAGAATTTATTTAAAACCTTATTGCAAGAAGAAATTGTTTCGACCTCTAAGCAAACGGCTTTGCTGATTCAGTATGCCGAATTTGTGCGTGATTATTTGCATACCCTTAGACAAGGTGAAATGCAGAAACTTGATGCGATTTATGAAACCTTTAATACTGCATGGAATAACTATGGCTTCACCTCAGCTGAACTAGATGAAGATGTGAATCCTCAAGGTCTGGTTTCCAAGCTGATCGCATTGAATATTGATTTATTACTCGATGCTGAATTCGAATTTGAAAAACGCGCCAAAGTTGAATATCCAGAATATATTCAGGCCTTAAGTGATCAAGCTCAACAGTTATTGGATCATACTGATAATCGTGCTGCGGTGGGTATTCACCAATTTACCAATGAGTTAAAGTCCAGTTATGAAGCATTGGTATTAAAGCCAGAGTTACTTAATATTGATTATGCATATGAGTTGTTTGGACAAGCACATCAAGAATTTATTCATTTGTTTGATACCTTGGCCGCAGGGCAACGTGTCATATTAACCGATGAAGTTCAGAAAATATTGAGTGATCTTTCTGCCTTTGTTCAGCAAGACCTTGAACAGTTTGAAAATAGTAAATCTGTCGTTGAAGAACTGCTTGCCACAATACCAGATACAGCATCTACGACGGTTGATCTGGCACAGATTTCACAAAGAATGCGTTCTGATCGTGCTCAAATGCATGCAGCGGATGCAAACAGTGATTTCGATGCGGATTTACTGGATATTTTCCTGGAAGAAGCAGAGGAGTTGTTGGGTGGTATTGACCAGGATCTAAATACTTGGAGCAAAGATCCAGCCCATACCACTGCATTGAATAATTTAATGCGTTATTTGCATACCTTGAAAGGGGGTGCAAATATGATTCAAGCGACTCATATCGGCTTGATTTCACATGAATTAGAGTCAATTTATGAGCGCGTGATTCGTCAACAAATTACGGTTACGCCACAACTGATTAGTATTATCCGTTTAGTCCAAGATGACGTGTCAGATCGAATTCAAACCATTCGTGAAGATCATATTGACTACTCTGGTGCTGAATCGATTGAGATTTTGCGTAATATCCAAGAGATTGCGCAAGGCACGTTTGCGAGCACTGCCGTGCCTGAAACGGTTGCAGTTGATAGTGTTGCAGTAGAAAAAGTTGCTGTTGAAATCGAGGTCAATGAATTAGCAGAACCCGTAGCTGAGATATTCACTACAGAATTTGAAACAGAACAAGAGGTTGTTTCACAAAATGCTGAAGCTGTTGAAGATCCTGATGATAGTATTCGCTTAATTGCAGAAGAAACATTCCTGGAAGAAGCGGAAGAAATTCTAGAATCTACTGATGATTTATTAAAACAGTGGTTTGATCAACGAAGCGATCGTAGCTTACTGCTTCAATTACAACGTGCTGCCCACAGTCTGAAAGGTGGTGCACGTATGGTTGAAAATGAACCTGTAGCTGCCATTTCGTATCAATTGGAAAGCACCTTCGAGCAGTTCGCGGTCCATCACTTTAATTCAAATGCTTACGACTTATTATTACAAACCACGTTTGCATGGTTAAAACAGGCCATCTTCGAGCGTGATTACAGTAATTTTGATAGTCTGAAATTAAGTTTAGAGTCGATTGGATTTGTTGATGTAACTGTACAATTGCCAAATCGTGTGACCCAATCCGATCTGTTAACTACACCGAAAACCTTTGAATTTGTTCAAGGTGATGGTGCTGAACCACCGGCAATGCTGGGTGAGTGGGACTTAAGTTCGCAACAAGATAACAGCAATGAAATGATCCGTATTTCTGCCGACTTGGTAGAGAAGATGATCGACTTGTCTGGTGAAAATTCAATTAACCGTTCGCGTATCGAAATGGACTTGGGCCAACTCGGCAATACCTTGAACGAGATGGAATTGGCGATGAAGCGTTTAGCTGACCAATTACGTCGAATGGAAGGTGAGTTAGAGTCACACATTATTGCAAAACATGGTTCAGAAAATTCACGCTATGCCGATTTTGACCCATTAGAGATGGACCAATATTCATCTTTAAACCAATTGTCAAAATCTTTGGCGGAATCTGCATCCGACTTGGTTGACTTTAAAACAACGTTGGCCGATAAAATTCGTGATACAGAAGGTTTACTGTTACAACAATCACGTATTCAAGCCGAGATTCAAGAAAGTCTGATGCGTACGCGTCTAGTACCATTTGATCGCCTATTGCCACGTTTACAACGTATCGTGCGTCAAACGTCGTCCACATTGAACCGTCCAGCAGAGTTGATTGTTCAAAACACTGAAGGTGAATTGGACCGTACCATTCTTGAGCGTTTGGTGACGCCATTTGAACATATGCTTCGTAACGCGATTGACCACGGTCTTGAAGACACTCAGGTACGACAAGAAGTACAGAAGCCTGAAGTTGGGCAAATCGTATTAAATATCAGCCGTCAAGGTACCGATGTACTGGTCTCGTTTAGTGATGATGGTAAAGGGATTGATGAGTCGAAGATTAAAGAGAAGGCTTTAAACTTAGGTTTAATTAAGGCTGATCAATTGCTCGATAAACAAGAAATCCTGCAACTGATTTTCCATCCCGGATTCAGTACTGCGAAAGAAATTACCCAAATTTCAGGTCGTGGCGTAGGTCTGGACGTGGTTCAGAGTGAAATTAAAGCACTTGGTGGGCATGTCTCTGTAGATTCAGAGCTGGGTAAAGGAACAACCTTTACCATTCGTGTACCAACTACAGTGGCGGTAAGTGATGCCTTGATGGTGAAAGCGGGCGATCAGCAATTTGCGATTTCATTGGCTCAAATTGAACGTATCGTCCGAATTGCACCTTCTACCTTGGAAGAGTATTTCAATAGTAAAGAGGACTTCTTTAAAATTGACAATACCAATTATAAACTGCGTTATTTATCCGAGTTTGTTTCAAACCAGCCATTACCGCGTTTAAGTAGCATTGCGCATTCTTTGCCGGTGTTGCTCATTAAAGGTAATAGTGGTCAAACCATTGCATTATTGGTTGACCAGTTGATTGGTTCGCGTGCACAAATTGTGGTGAAACCGATTGGTCAGCAATTCTCAAGTGTGGGTGTCGTTGCTGGGGCAACCATTTTAGGTGATGGTCAAGTCTGTCTGATTCTGGATGGTCAAAATATTGCTCGACAAATTCAGACTACACAGCGTCTTAAACATGCATTGGATCAGCGTGATCTGTCGCGTCATCATAATGCACGTCGTTTAATCATGATTGTGGATGACTCGGTGACTGTACGTAAAGTGACATCACGTTTACTTGAACGTCATGGTTATGACATTGTGACAGCCAAAGATGGTGTCGATGCGATGGAACAGCTTGAAAATATTAAACCAGACTTGATGTTGCTGGATATTGAAATGCCACGTATGGATGGTTTTGAAGTGACGAATCTTGTTCGTCACCATGAAGTGCATCGAGATTTACCAATCATCATGATTACTTCAAGAACAGGTGAGAAGCACCGTGAACGTGCCTTCAGCTTGGGTGTAAGTCATTATATGGGTAAACCATTCCAGGAAGCAGAATTGGTGAGCAATGTTGAAAACTTGTTAGAGACCAGTCAGGGGTAAATAAATGAGCCAAAATAGTGTTTCAAACTCTGCTGTGAATCAAATGACACAACAAGAGTTACATCACCTTATTACCGTGTCGACTGGATTTATCGATGCGTATATTATCGATTGTCATGGTAAACAGGCGATGTTGTTACCGCAAAATATCGTTTTGTCCGCACTGGATAGTTCCACGCAAGTTCCATTTGTGGAATGGCATGAACTCAAGCTACCTGTCTATGCGGTGAATAATCCAGAACAGAAAGTAGGGGTGGCTTTGGTTATTGAAGGCGATGACGTGAGTCAACGTTTTGCCCTGATGTGCAATAAAATGCCAAAAACCATTCGTCTACGTATTTCTGAAGTGGTCGATGAAGAACAGGCTTTAAATGATCCGGCCGTATTCCAATACGTACGCATGGCCGATCAAGTTTTTCATATCCCTAATCTGGCGCAAATTCAATCTTCTTTAGGATTGTAACTTTAGCGATAGCTCAAATATGAGTCAAAAAAAGGAACTTAAATAAGTTCCTTTTTTGTTTGTTGGGGTTTTAGTTAGCCAACAAGCCTTCTAAAATCTGTTCGTAAATTTCAGCAAGTGGTTCTAAATCGGCCACATTTACATGTTCGTCAATTTGATGAATGCTGGCATTTAAAACGCCCAGCTCAAGCACTTGTGCACCGGTAGGGGCAATAAAACGACCATCTGAAGTACCACCACTGGTCGAAAGTTCAGTTTCAATACCGGTGACATTGCGAATTGCATTTTTTGCAGCATTCACCAGTTCACCAACTGGAGTAAGGAACGGTAAACCTGAAAGCGTCCAGTCAATATCATAGTCAACATTGTGACGATCCAGAATTTCCAAGGTACGTGCTTTGAGTTCTTCAGCCGTGACTTCAGTTGAATAACGGAAATTAAACAACAAGTTCATGGTGCCCGGAACAACGTTGGTTGCACCAGTACCAGCATTGATATTTGAAATTTGGAAAGAGGTGGCAGGGAAATATTCGTTACCATTGTCCCAAACTGTATCGCAAAGTTCAGCCAATGCTTTAGAAGCGGTATGAATCGGGTTAATTGCAAGGTGAGGATAGGCCACATGCCCCTGTTTGCCTTTAACGGTTAAATTGGCATTTAACGAACCACGACGACCATTTTTAACAATGTCACCAAGTTGATTGGTGCTTGATGGTTCACCAACCAGACACCAGGTCATTTTCTCATTACGTGCTTCTAAAGCCTCTACGACTTTTACCGTGCCGTTGATCGACGGACCTTCTTCGTCAGAAGTAATCAGGAATGCAATCGAGCCTTTATGATCTGGATGTTTCGCTACAAAGCGTTCAGATGCAACCACCATGGCTGCAAGTGCAGTTTTCATGTCTGCACTACCACGACCGTAGAGCTTTCCATCACGAATTTCGGGTACAAATGGGTCGGAGTTCCAGTCGTCTAAACTGCCTGTTGGAACCACATCGGTATGACCTGCAAAACATAAAACTGGCGCTTCAGTTCCTTTACGTGCCCATAAATTATCGACATCTTCGAAACGCATCGGTTCAATGTTGAAGCCGATTTTTTCTAAACGTTCCGCCATAATGTTTTGGCAGCTATGATCGATTGGTGTTACAGAAGGCTGACGTAACAGTTGCAGGCTTAAATCAAGGGTAGCGGAAGATGTCATGCGATTTTCATCAGTCGATAAATTTGTCAGCTATAATAGGCGAATATGACCTTGAATGTGAATGACCGCCATAAAATTGCCATAAAAAAACCCCATCTTGGACAGGGTTCTGTGTGCGCTAAAGACAAACTAGTTTTTGCGGATTTCTTCAGAAGTTTTTTCAGCAGTATTGGTTACGGCATCTCCGGCTTTGGATACATCTTTACCCATACCTTTAAATGTATTACAACCGGTTAAAACAAACGCCAGAATAAGCGAAGCAGCCAGAATTTTTTTCATCATCATCTCCAAGTATTTCATTATTTTGATGTGGATTTAGGTTAATTAATACCCAACGTAAAAAATATGAGTTTTTGATGGTAGAAAAGTAATCAATTGTTATAAAAGTAGTAGACATTTCTCATAAGATTAACCATTCACTCTTTGAGAAAGCAGTGGTGCATGTCTAAACATATAGAAATTGGACTTATCTTTTTGCAGATATAAACCATTGCTCCACCACTGTGCCGTATCGCTACTGAACTGCAGTTGCGGGCAAATCCATTCTTGACGGTCTAAACGATAAAAATGTGCATTTTGAGGAGGAATATGGCTTCCCCAATAACCTAAACGCCGTTTGAGATTCACCCAAGTCGGAATAACTTGCTGGGTATGTTCAACAGGAAGATAGAGTTGACCTTTTAATATGGCAAACCGCTGATCAATTTGACGATCAAGGGCGTGGTCAAATTGAAACTGTTTTTGGCTAAAGTGATTTAATTTTCGAATTAAGGTGTCGCTACGGTTTAAGCCATACCAATACGCCAAAGAGAAATCCCGTTCAGCCAAATAATATTTTAAAGCGACTTCCCAATGTTCAATCTGATTGGTTTCAGTATTGAGTAATAGGAAATCGAGTTCACCCAAGGTTTTAGGACCCGCTATCTTTTGAATGCTATGACCGAGTAATTGATAAGGATGATAGGCTTGATCAAGCAGCCAAAACCAGATAAACATTTCAAAGCGTAGACCTAAACGGGTACTTTTAAGCTGTTGTAAAAAGACTTCTAATTCTTGAGGATGTTGATCTAAATAAAGCAGTCTTGAACGATAATTCTGAAAATGCCTTGCCCATGTTGCATTGTAATGTAATTGAAAAGAATGCTTGAGTACCAGTTCTGCTGGAATCGTCGCTAAAATATTCGGACTGGATACACAAAATGCCAGTTGTCGAACCAGTAAATTTTTAAATTGAAGCCAAGGTTCTTCAAGGTCAGAGGCTTGATTTAAAGCAAACATAGAAACCCCACTGCAAAATTAAAAGTGCAGAATTACAACGGATAATAGCTAAAAACGCTTTATACTACCGCAATTAGTCGGGTAGGGCAGTGCTATGAAGATGTTGTTTTGGCGAAGTTTGGTGATGATTTTCGTCATCCTGGGCTTTATCGGAGCACTTTTGCCGGGTATGCCAACAACAGTCTTTCTGATTTTAGCCGCCTGGTCCGCCTCTAAAGGCTGGCCGCAAATGGATGCATGGTTACTCAATCATCCTAAATATGGTGCGACCTTGCGATCATGGCGTGAAAATGGCACTGTACCGCGTAAAGCCAAATGGTTCGCCAGTATCATGATGCTGATCAGTGCCATGATTATGCTGTTTACCCATGCGCCGTTATTGGTCAAAGTATTTACTGACTTAACCATGCTCACAGTTTCAATTTGGCTGTGGCTACGTCCTGAACCTTCGACTGAACAGATCAAAGAAACAGAGTGATACCCATCATGTCATATACCTTAGAACAAGCAGATGTCTGGATTGATTTGGCTGAACAAAGCTTAACTTTGCCAAAGCATAATAAGTTTTATGTGATTTCTTCAGGTAAGAATGGGATTGGGGAGCAGGAAAATTCAGGCAAGACCCCTAGAGGCTGGCACAAGATCGCACTCAAATTTGGTCACGGTGCAGCTAAAAATGCAGTTTTCAAAGCAAGACAGGAAACTGGCGAAGTCTATGATGAAGCATTGGCGGCACAGTTTCCTGAACGGGACTGGATTCTATCCCGTATTCTCTGGTTAAGCGGTTTGGAAGAGAACTTTAATCAAGGGGAGGGCTGCGACACATTTAAACGTTATATCTATATTCATGGCACACCCGATACCGAACCGATGGGTATCCCGATGTCACATGGCTGTATCCGTATGCGTAATGATGATGTGGTTGAATTGTTCAACCTTATTCCTGAACAAGCATTGGTTTATATTTCTGAATACAGTATGAATTTAATTGACTGTAAAACAAGCACAAACATTTAAAGCAACATCTCAAGAGATGAAAAGTGAAAACTCCGCTATCGATGTTGGCTAAAAAATAGCATTATTTCCTAGTTGTTCAAAAAAGATGAAATTTTTTGAGTCAAAACTACAGTATGAGTTTGTGGTTTTTTGCAGAAAATTCTAAATAAATTACAGAAATTGTTTGTTTTTATAGCGATTAACCTATTTTTTAATCACTCAAACGTAAAAAACCAAAAACAGGCAGAAAAGCGTTTGACAGGCTGCATAGATTCTCTATAATGCACCACACAAACGATGAAGTCGTAAAGGGCGCTTAGCTCAGTTGGTAGAGCGTCTGCCTTACAAGCAGAATGTCGGCGGTTCGATCCCGTCAGCGCCCACCAAGCCTTTACGTTAAATGTTTTAAGTGCAGCGGTAGTTCAGTTGGTTAGAATATCGGCCTGTCACGCCGAGGGTCGCGGGTTCGAGTCCCGTCCGCTGCGCCATTTTCTAGATTCCTTGTTCTAGATTATGGTTACATCAAGCAAGATTTCTTTCTTGCGTCATAAAAATAGCCATGCTATTTTTATTCCTCAAGGGCGCTTAGCTCAGTTGGTAGAGCGTCTGCCTTACAAGCAGAATGTCGGCGGTTCGATCCCGTCAGCGCCCACCATATATTCTCCTTGCTCCAATCCTGTTTTTTTCATAGAATCTCAAGACTATAATAATTTTAAATATTGAAAAACTATGAGAAATCCATATCAACGCAAAGCTGCGTCCAAAAATCTAAATACCACCTATAATGCTCAAGACATCTATAAACAATTCATTGAAACAATTATTGCGCAAGGCTCTGTGAGCGCTTTATATGATGACGGTTGGGCTTTATGTGCGACTCCTACAGGTCAGCGCGCTTTAGCAGTTTGGCAACATAAAAGCCTGGCAAAGTTGCTGATTAAAGACAATTGGGAATATTATCAAATTCAGGATATTTCACTCAAAGATTTTGTTGAAAAAGTCATCCCTTTTTTACGTCAAGAAAATACCTGTGTATCGATGGATTTAACGCCTGAAGGACAGAATGTCCTGGTTGCCCCTGAAAAATTATTATTAGACATCAAAAATTATCTGTATCAGATTTATTTGCAAAAACCAGAATTATTTAAAGACACCAAATTGCCTATGCCACGTAGCATTCGTTTGAATTAATGTTTCTTATCCATTATTTTTAAGGTTGTTTACCGGTTTAATATTCATTAAGTAGCCATCCACTAATAAAGGCAAAGTATTCTCTCAACCAAGAGTTGTAGCGAATATACAATGGTGTTGGGGCGCTTATAGTGAGGATCTGCGGGTAGCCTTGATGTTTGGCTATGGCTTTGGCACGCAAAATATGAAAATCACTGGTGGCAATAACAATAGGCTGGTTCAGGCTAATCTGATGTTCTTTGAGCAGAGATTGGACATTAAGCAGATTTTCTTCAGTACTGGTGCTTTGATCTTCTAATAAAATTCGTGATGGATCTATTTGGTGTTGTTTTTGCAGATAGGCGGACATCACCTCTGCTTCAGTCATTTGCTCTTTAAAACCTAAACCTCCAGTCATGATCAGGATAGCTTCCGGATATTGCTTGGCATAGGCTGCCCCAACATCTAAACGCTGTTTTAAAGTTAGAGAGGGCTGACCATTTTCTATGCCACCACCCAGTACAATAATTGCGGCTGCCGGTTGGGATGTCGTGTTCTGCTGAATCGTATATTGCAGATAAGCGAAAAAAATCAGTAATGTGCTGAGCCATAGAAAGAATGCTGCCCAAGCACAACGCCACAAAGTCAGTCGTAATTTACTGGCTTGGATAAATCTTTGAATCCACTTAAAAAATATGGCATACAGGATTAAGCCGATACCGATAATCATCGGAAGAATAATGCCTAAATGGATTTTATCGAGTGAAAGTAACCATAAGCCATCGAGTGCCAATAAACTGCCTATGATAAAACTGAAGCTACGTTTTAGATGGTCCGACATAAGCTGGCTCTGGGTGAATGTTGCTGTTAGTTTAAACAATTTGTATGTTTTAAGTATAAAAAACCGAGCACTAAGGCTCGGTTTTTTATTGGCTTTAATATTTAGTAAACGTCACGACGGTAACGACCTGCTTGACGAAGCTGATCGACGGTTGCCTCACCTAGAATATCAATCAGTGCTTGATCAACATCACTGGCCATACCATCGATGCTACCGCAAACATAAATCACAGCGCCATGATCGACCCAGACTTTTAGTTCTTGAGCTTGTTCGCGTAGTTTGTGGTGCACATAGACTTTTTCTTCTTGATCACGGGAGAAGGCTAAATCAAGGCGCTGTAGCATGCCTGTGGTTTGCCAGGCTTCAATCGTGCTTTGATAGAAGAAGTCATGTTCACGTTGACGTTCACCAAAGATGAGCCAGTTTTGCGTATAGTTCTGACGGGTACGCGCATGTAACAAGCTCATTAATCCGGCAAGACCTGTGCCGTTACCAATACAAATGATTGGGCGATTGTCATGAATCAGATGGAAAGATTCATTGGTGCGAATACGCAGTGCAATCTGGCTATTTAATGCTGCATGTTGAGTCAGCCAACCTGAACCCAGACCCAATTGGCCTTGTGCATCTGACTGTTGACGAACTACCAAGCGCAGCACTTGTTGCGATGGAATACTGGCAATTGAATATTCACGCGAAGGCAACGTAGGAAGTTGTTCCAGTAAATGTTCCATGTTGGCAAAAGGTTCAACCTCAACAGTTAAATCTTTATCCCATAGCGCTTGTTCAATGCTGAGTTGTAACGAATCCACTTGCGTATGCGGCTGGATTTGATGCTTTTGCATAAAAGCTGTAATACGTTCAGCACTGTTGCCCGGTTGAATCTCTGCAATATCGCCGGCTTGCCAAAACACTTCATGGCTTGGTTTTAATTCGATATTAAAGGCAGGCGCACCTAAACTATTTGGATTGAGTAGATCACGTTTTGTGAGTGTCCAGGTATCGAATGTTTTTTCGATATTCATGGCTTGTAAGTCTAGTTTGGTCACTTTGGCTAAAGCGCTGTTCCATGCCTGAATCTGCTGATTATTGGCATTATCCACATCAATGGTGGCAAATAATTGCTGCGCACCATTTTGCTTTAACCAGGCATCAATTTCATGACCAAAACTACAGAAGGTATCTGGATATTCGCTCGAACCCAAAGCTAAGACAGCATAGTGCAGATGGTTTAAATCAACCTGTGATGAAAGTATTTTTTTGGCAAAACTTGAAGCTAAATCCGGGGCTTCACCTGTACCGTAAGTACTTGCCACAAACAAGACTTGTTCAGCATTTTTTAAATCATCTAGACTTAAGTGTTGTACGGATTTCACGGTTACAGGTTGATGAGCTTCTTGCAAGCTGGTTGCTGTACGCCAAGCCAGTTGTTCAGAAGTGCCGGTTTGAGTGGCATAAGCAATCAGCCAAGGTTTGGCATTTGGATCAATATTGGCAGCAGTTAAGCTATTACGCGCAGCTTGGGTCAGTTTCTTTTGTTTACGGCGTTTAAGATACAGCATCCAGCCTGTGACAAAGAACAATGGCATAGACAGAGCAGCTAACATGGCCAAGAATTGGTACACTGGACCAAAGAAGCTACCGCGGTGAACCGGCAACATACTGCTCATGATTTTTTCATTTAACTTTTTATCTTCATAAATTTCCATGTCTTTAATGGATGAAGTTTTATAGTCAAATGTGGCTTTATTCCGTGCACGTTCATGTTGTGGAATAGCATCAACAAAACTCAGTTCAACTTCGCCATTGGCTTTTTTCGGCAAATTGACGGTCAGGCTTGAATAATCACGACCGACTTGTGCATTAAATCCAGTCCAGGTTTGGCTTAGGGCAAGATTGATTTGCTCAGGGCTTAGACCAAGTTTATCACCACCTTCACCACGAGAACCTGGTTTAGAACCTTCTCGATCTTGGTTACTTGATTGTGTCTGTTCAGCACTACCACGTCCTTCACCGCTTGGGGTATTTCCGCCACGTTCACTGCGACTTTCTTTAGCACCACGCTGTGGAGCTTCACCTTTTGATTCTTTTTGTTGTTCGACGCCCATTACGCTATACAGGCCGCTACGCCACCAGCCATAAGACCAGGTTAAACCGGTACACGCGATAATCAGGAAGAAAATAACCACCCAAGTACCCACAACCGCATGTAAATCCCATAAGAAATTACGACCTTTAAGTTGCGGCTTAATCATCAGCCATTGTTTAAAAGAATGTTTTTTCGGCCAGCGCAGATATAGACCACTTAATACAAAAAAGATCAGCATGAGGGTACAAGCCCCGGTGATCTGTTTGCCGACTGGTCCGATGGTTAAATTGCGATGCAACTGCTCGATAAACTTAAAAAACTCTCGCCCTTTGATTTCTGGCAAAACTTCGGCAGTGTAGGGGTTAATCATCATGTTATAGCCCTTACGTGCACCTTCTTTGACAATATTTAGGCTAGAAGATGCAGTGGGGTCTTTGGCTACAGTGATGCTGTTAATTTTCATCTCTGGAGCAGCTTTATTAAAGTGCTGATACAGTTCTGCAGGTGTTAACTTGTCACGATTTTCAGCTTGTACGGTATAACTATCTGGATTCAGCCATTTTTGAATCGGTTGTTCATATGAATAAATGGCACCGGTAACCCCCATAATCGAGAGGATTAACCCAGCGCTAATTCCGAGGAACCAATGGATCTGAAAAAATATTTTTTTTAACATAGCTGAAAAAAGATGTGGGGGTGAATGGTATTAGCGCAAATTATAACTGAATTTTTGGCAAATCATATGGATTTTGCAGGTAATATTCATTCTCATTATCATTTATAGTTGGTTTATTAAAAAACCCCCAATAGTCTGGAGGTTTTTATACAAATATTTTTGATTACAGCAGGGCTTAAACCTGTTTAGCTTCGCCCACTGTTTCAGTTAAATGCTTACGAATGGTGTTGAATGAAAAATTCTTTGAATCCATACGTTTTGGCAGAATATAAGCACCTTGCTGACCTTTAACCTTGAAATTAATCAACATAAAGTCAGGTGTGTTATACCATTCATAAATATCTTTCCAGCCGATTGCACCCACACCTTCTTGCGCACCCATTTTTTGACGCATGATAATGCCGTGTGGTTGTACGCCTAAACGAATGCCTTTGATTTCCTGTACCGGGAATTCATTCATTTTACGTTTAACGTACCATTCCAAACCGAATTTACGGATTAGGAAGTATGCCACGACGCAGACCAATGCAACCCAACAAAAAATAGTCGAATAGTTCTTTAATAAGATAATACCAACAATAGATAGAGCAGCCACGACAGCCATAATGATCCATGTTTTCGTGCCGATTTTGTTGGTGCTACGCCAAATAGCAAGTTGAGCTTGACGTTGTTCAGCCTCTGAAATTTCATAGTTCACAGGCTGTAGGGTATAAGCGTATAAATTTTTCGTGGTCATAGTGAATTAACAAATTTAGAACTGTAAAAAGTTTAGCATTATTTATACCCATTCAGTGAGTATATTGTTCCAAAATCATGCGAATTATAATGAGCCTAATTCGGTGGCTTTCTCATCCCGGTCATAACTCAAACTTTGCTTTAAGCGACTGAGTTGATTCAGAATGCTTAACATCAAAGAGAGTTGCTGTAAAACAATCAGCGATTTCTGATCATCTTCATTATTGTGGGTTAAGCGTTGACGAATCGTGTTCAACATATTTTGTGCTGTCAGATCGGGAAATTCATCTTTTAATAAAGAACCCTGAATATCCTCTAAAGCCAAGTCTAAAAGCTTTAACACTTCTTGATCTTGGATTTTTTCACGATGCGCCCCGAGTGCGGCAATATAGCTGAGCAGGGTGTGATTCAAGCACAAGAATTCAAAAGCTAAAGTTTTTTGGGTCGGATCGAAATCAGGCTCAGTGGCTAAGGTTGAAATCAGGGAGGCAACTTCAGCATCATTATTATGTGCGGCACGACGGACTACACGATATTTCAAACCGTTATTACGGCCTTGTTTATATTGTTCAATCACTTCGGCTAAATAGTCACATTGTGCCGTGAGAGAGCGCTTGATGGTGCGCGACAGGCGACGGAACTTCCAGTCCGGGAAAATAAAACTGACCCCAAACCAGGCCAAAGCACAGCCAATTAAGGTATCAATCATGCGAGGTAATGCTGCTTCAAAGCCCATTCCATCCAGATTAAAGTTAATCAGCGCAAGAATGGTAATAAATGCGGTAGCTTGCGCATATTGTTTACTGCGCAATTCGAAGAACAGCACACCACTGAACACCAGTAATAACAATTGTCCTTCAATTGACGGGATAAAGTATAAAACTGCATAACCCAGAATAATGCCGACTAAAGTGCCGACAATACGCAAGCGTAAACGGCGTTTGGTGGCGTTGAAATTCGGCTGGCTGACAAAAAGAGCCGTCAGTAAAATCCAGTAGCCATATTCAATATTGGTCACTTGCACAAAAATATAGCCAATCAGCAAGACCATAGAGACACGAATTGCATGTCTAAACAGCACAGATTCCGGGGTTAAATGCTGTTTGATACGGATCACCACATCATTCCAGCCTTTTAAGTCATCATCTTTCAGCTGGTTTTCAATATGTTTGGCTTTATCAAACTTGATATGACGTTCTGTTTCTACATTGCGTAGTTGCGCATCAATCGACTTTAAATTTTGATACAGGGAAAACAGGGCATTGACCCAGACTGGGTCATATTGTTGTTCAGCGCGTAATTTCTCTAAAGAGAGTTTTAAATTGGCAAAAGCATGCTTAAAGCGCTGGTTATGCTGATAGGTTTCACGGTGCAAAATGCTGTAACTTAGATCTTTGCAGGCTTTTGCCTGAAGGTATAAAATCCGTTGGAAGCGGAATAAAATATCACTATGTTCAAAAATTTTAACCAGTTTTTGATATTCAATGTGCGCTGAATCGGCGCGTTCATGAATATCTTGTGCGACAAAATAATACTGCAAGCTGCGACGGGTATCTTTTTGCCCACGGTCACCCTTTAAACGGGTCAGGAGCGCAGTTTTCATTTCATTGAAAATGCCGACCAGTTTTCCATTTTCCAAAGACAGCTCAATCATGCTTTGTTGATAGCTGCTCGGCGTCATATCGACATCAAACAGGTTTGATTTAGCAAACAGAAAATCGCCGAGTGATGAATAACACTGCGACAATTTATCTTGCACTTGGCGAACAGGGAACAATAAAAAGCTGATCGTTGAAATCAGGCCATACCATGCAGCACCCGCAACAAGCAGCAAGGCTTGGGTATACCAGTTGTCGAATAGCTCAACACCCAACATAGAGTAAACGGAAACCACCAGACAGCCATAGGAAATGGTGGCATAACGGCGTCCTAGTGACCCCAGCAGAATCCAGCCAATACAGGAGACAATCAAGCCTAAGGCAAATAAAATCGGGTAAGGAAACAAGAAATAAATAGAACTGGCAGTAATAAAGAAACCGATATAGGTATAAATCAGGTTCATGATCCGAACCGAGAAACGGTCATCAATATCACTTAAACCTGCAGCCACTACACCCAGAGTTAAAGGAATAGTCGCCAGTTGTTGCCCCATAAAATAAGGCACAAAAGCCGTACCCGCAAATGCAATCACCATGCGCAGGTTATACATAAAGGTGGTGTTATACGTCGCTTGTTTAAGCCGCGTCAGCCAAGATTTCAAAGTTTATTCCTACCGCAAGGTGATCTGTGCATTGTGGAGTTGAATTATGTGATTTTTCACTCTCAATTCTGAGAAATAATACTATGTACAGTGTAAGCTTGTCTTCAAGGTAGCCATTTAAAAATTAAATATCAATATGTCTGAACAACAGTCTACTCAACAATATTCTACGGCATGGATTATGCTGTTGGCGTTACTGACTTCATTGGGTCCACTTTCCATTGATATGTACTTGCCGGCATTGCCACAAATGGCCAATGACTTTGGGGTCAGCACACAAATGGTGGCCAATACTTTACCTGCCTATTTTTTAGGTTTGGCATTGGGACAGTTGATTTATGGGCCTTTGAGCGATCGAATTGGCCGCAAAAAGCCACTTTATTTTGGTTTGGTGCTTTATATCGTGGCAAGCATGCTATGCGTTTTTGCGACCAATGAATGGAGCTTAATTGCGGCACGTATTTTACAGGCTGTTGGCGGCTGCGTCGGGGTAGTGATTGCTCGGGCGACCATTCGTGACCGTTTAGACATGCAAGCTTCGGCACAGGCCTTTGCCAGTATGATGATTGTGATGGGGATTGCACCGATTATTGCACCAAGCTTGGGTGCAATGGTATTAAAGTTCTTTTCGTGGCATGCCGTGTTTGTGTTTTTAACGCTGATAGGCTTGATCTGCTTGCTGTGCGTACACTTCTTCTTTAAGGAAAGTCTAACGCCTGAACGCCGTTTAAAATTGAATCTCAACCAGATCGGCAATTTATATGCTGCCATTTTTACTGACCGCAGTTTTAGATGGCCGATGCTGGCCGGCTGTTTTTCGGGCGGGGTGTTGTTTTGCTATATCAGTTCCTCAGCTTCGGTATTGATGGATAACTATGGCTTAGACCAACAACAATTTGCTTATGCCTTTGCTATTAATGCTTTTGGTATTGTGTTGTTGTCGACTGTAAATAAACGACTCGCGCATCAATTTTCAGTACTCAGCCGTTTGAAAATAGGCGCTGTGCTTCAGCTGATAGGCTCATCTATTTTATTCGTTGCCGGTTTAATGGGACAGATCCCGTTGTGGATTGTACTTGCAGGCATGTTTTTGGCGGTGTCCGGTATTGGCTTTACTGGACCAAATGCCATGGCTTTGGCGATGTCGGAACAAGGTTCGCGCGCAGGAACAGCCAGTGCCATTATGGGCAGCATGCAGTTTGCCTGTGGCTTGCTCGGTGGCGTGATCTTGAATTTCCTGATTTGGAGTGCACTCGTAAACATGGGCTTGGTGATGATCATGTTTGTAGCTGTAACTTTAGTGGCGATTATGAAATTAAGCCCGCCCAAACATTATGAGGAATCAAGCACCTAATATTGGAAAGAAAAGCAAAAATCGAATTAAAAAGAGACCTGAATGCAGGTCTTTTTTTAGATGAAGTGAATTAATTCATTCATCCAGTTTATTCGTCCAATTTATTCATCTAAAAACACGGTAAATTCTTCAACTGCAATACGCGGGGTAATAAAGGTATTTATCATATCGTCCGTATCAGCATAACCGAGCGCAACTGTACAGGCCAGTTCTTCATCTTCAGGAGCATTGAGTACATCCAGCACGATCGGGTGGAAATGATTCCAGGCTGCTTGAGGGCAAGTATCTAGACCACGCGCTTTGGCCGTGATCATGACATTTTGAATCATCATGGAAATATCCATTTTAGCACCAATGCCCATGACCTTATTCACGGTGAAATACAGGGCAACAGGTGCATCAAATAACTGGAAATTACGCAGTTGTTGGTGCGCCATTTTTTCTTTTTCGCCTTTCTGGATATTTAACAATCCGTATAAACCCCAGCCATTTTCACGGCGACGCTCAATAAAGGGTGAAATCCACGTTTCTGGATAATAGGCAAATGTTTCCTGGTATTGATTAGCAAGTTCTGGCTGGGTAAACAGTTCAATTTGTGCTTTACACACTCGCTGAACCATTTCATCACGTTTTTTCCCAGTCACCACATACACTTTCCAGGGTTGTGTATTGGTTCCTGAAGGTGCTCGACTTGCGACAGTTAAAATGTCTTTAATGATTTGCGGATTAACCGGTTTATTCAAAAAAGCCCGTACTGAATGGCGTGAAGTAATGGCATCATCAACATAACGAACTTGTTCAAAATTCATAAAAAATCCTTTTGAAATGAGTTTTTTAGCGCTTATGACTATATACATTAGTCGAATATTTGTACGTAAGACTTTGTGTAAATTTTTGCTAAGTTAAAGAATATATTCATAATTTTGTAATATAAATCTAAAAATAAGATTATTTTTTAATCATTGTTCAATAAAACTGATTTTAATCAAGTAGAGAACTTGGTAGATTGATGGCTACATATGGGTTACATATGTTGTACTTTTATAAAATTTTAAACTTTTTTCACTTTACTGATAAGCAGAAAATGCAATGATTTTTGAAGCTTTTTAAAATTTTAAATCATGATTTTTTATTGATTTGTTGAGTTTTTAAGGGTCATTTATGCACGGATGCGAAATATTTAAATAGGAGATTAGAATGAGTCGTTTACTCAACGGTAAATTTATGGCTAAAAGTTTAGCATTGGCAGTCACAGCTGTAATGGTAAGCACAGCGCATGCAGGTAAAGCTGAGCAACAACAAATTCAAGAACTACGTCAAGAAGTTGAAGCATTAAAATCTTTAATTCAACAGCAACATCAAGTTCAACAACAGCAGCAAACTCAAATTGAGCAAGTCAAAGCACAACCTGTTCCAGCACCAGCAGCTAAACCTGAATCAGCATTAACCGGCTTTAAAACTAAAGCGGGTTCAAGTGTAAACTTATATGGTTTTGTTCGTGGTGATGCGAACTACATCATTGAAGGTGCTGATGATGACTTCGGTAATGCTTCTAAAGCCGGTACTGTGGGTACAGGTTCATCTACTGTAAAAGATAAATTACGTGCAACGGGTAAAACGACACGTTTAGGCCTTGATTTCAATACACCTGTTGGTGATGCTAAAGTCGGTGGTAAAGTTGAAGTTGATTTTGCAGGGACCAATGAGGCATTGCGTATTCGTCATGCTTATTTAACCTATAATGATTGGCTGTTTGGTCAAACTACATCTAACTTCTTGTCGAATCATGCGCCAGAAATGATTGACTTTGCGACGAACATTGGTGGTGGTACAACACGTGTTCCACAAGTACGCTATGGTCTAAAACTGGCTCCAGCTACTCAGTTACTTATTTCTGCCGAAAAAGGTGATAGTAAAGCCTCTAAAAATATCATTGCAAATCCTCCAACAGATAATGTGACAGATTCAACAGTAAAATATAGCCTTCCTGCATTAACTGCAAAAATTACTCAAGGCTATGCTGAAGGAAAAGGCAATGCAACTGGACGTGCTTTAGTTGAGCATCATAAGGTTCAGGATGGAAATGATGATAAAACAGGTTGGGGTTTAGCCGCAGGCACTACTTTTGATGTAACTAATCAGCTTAAATTCACTGGCGATGTTTCGTACGTGGAAGGAAACAGCAATTATTTATACGGTGCTAATACCGCATATGTTGTAGATGCAAATGGCAACATTGAACAGAATAAATTTACTGCAGTTCAAGTGGGTGCGACCTATAAGTTTAATGAAAAATTACGTTCTACTTTAGCGTACGGTGCATTATTTGCTGATGATGATACTAATTATGCAAAAACTTTTATAGCTGCTGGAAATACAACAGCAAACAAAGAAGTTCAGCAGGCTTGGTTAAACGTTATTTATTCACCAGTTAAGCCTGTTGATTTAGGTTTGGAATACGTGAATGGTAAGCGTGAAGCATTTACAGGTAAAACATTTAAAGATAACCGTGTAGGCTTGATGGCAAAATACAATTTCTAATCTAGAAGTTTAGAAATACAGAATAAGAAAAGAGGCGAATAAATCGCCTCTTTTCTTATTTAAAGTTTGACAATATGAATAGTTATTTATTTAAAAAATTAAAACGTGAAAACCTAATTTTTAGTAATAGGCAAAATTGTAAATAAATAGAGACATTAATCCCCAAATCTGGATAATATATGCTCTTTTGAACATTGCCTGGCGTGATAGTATTATCATTGCTAAAAATGTATGTTTATTTCTGCATATCCTGCAGAAATAAACATGATATGGACTAGAAGCTTTAATTGAGACGATCTCTCATGAGTAAGCGGGTTAGTAGGGATTTAAGGAAATGTTCTTTCATTGAATTCCAAGAATATAATAACTTGCATCGTCTTTTTTAATATTTTTCATCTATATGAAAAAATGATCTCCTTGTCCGTAGTTTTATCAAAAATGAATTTTCTTTATTCCTTTTTGTTGTACAGCTTTTATTTTATTTGATCTTTATCAAATGGTTCTTGAGCTTCTTTGTTTCAAGAAAATAACAAGGCTATAGAACAAAAAGAATCCAACCATTTTATGGACAATGATGATGGAATTTACTTTTAATGCCTTTTATACGCTCATTGCAGCGGTAATCGTTCTTTTATTAGGACGGTTTCTTGTCAATAAAATTGATTTTTTAAGACGCTACAATATTCCCGAGCCCGTGGCAGGTGGCTTAGTCGCGGCGATTGCTTCACTATTTGTGCACAATATTTGGGGTCTCAGCATCTCTACAAGTAGTGAACTACAGACTAGCTTTATGCTGATTTTCTTTGCCTCTATTGGTTTAAGTGCAAACTTTGCCAAGTTAAGACAAGGTGGTTTGGGGCTGGTAATTTTCCTGGTTTGTGTGGCTTCATTTATTGTCGTACAAGACTTTGTCGGGATTAGTTTAGCAACTTTATTGGGAATTGATCCTTTAATTGGCTTAATTGCTGGTTCAATTACCCTGACTGGTGGGCATGGTACAGCGGGTGCCTGGGGTGAAATTCTAGAAGTTGAACACGGTATTCAGGGTGCTTTAGCCTTGGGTATGGCCAGCGCAACTTTTGGTTTGATCATTGGTGGCATCATTGGCGGTCCTTTAGCCAAAATGTTGATTAACCGTTATCAACTTGCTCAGCCGCGTAGTAATCAGCAAATTGAAGCCCGGGACTCAACACTCAATGCTGATACCGATTCAACTGAATTTACTCAATTTGAATATCCGCATCAGGTGCGTTTAATTACGGCTGATAATGCGATTACCACTTTGGGCATGTTCGCAGCATGTTTGGCCTTTGCTGAATTTATGACCGGCTTTAGTAAGGATACCTGGTTTGAGCTTCCGACCTTTGTATGGACTTTGGCCGGTGGTGTAATTCTGCGAAATGTTCTGGAAGGGGTATTTAAAGTTGGAATTTTCGATCGTGCCATTGATGTGTTCGGAAATGCCTCGTTATCGCTTTATCTCGCTATGGCCTTACTTTCTTTGAAGTTATGGCAATTGTCAGATTTGGCTGGCCCATTGGTGGTCATTCTGGGTGCGCAAACCTTAACCATGGCACTTTATGCGGCATTTGTGACTTTCCGCGTTATGGGTAAAAACTATGATGCTGCCGTACTTTCTGCAGGGCACTGTGGTTTTGGTATGGGCGCAACACCTACTGCCGTAGCTAATATGCAGGCCATTACCAATATGTATGGTCCTTCGCATAAAGCTTTCTTGATTGTTCCATTATGTGGGGCATTCTTTGTCGATTTAATTAATGCGACCGTCATTCAGCTGATTCTTAAGTTTTTTGTATAAGTCTGAATATATGTCTAAAAAGCCCTAGCTGACTAGGGCTTTTTTATCCCTCAATATTATAAAAAAGTCAGAATAAGTTGGTAGCCTATACAGCTGCCAATTAGGCACAACCAGACGGGAAGTTTGGTTTTAAGTAATCCAATGACCACTATAACAAATAAAAGATCAGTCAGTTGTACAATATAATGCTGCGCCATTTGTATGACCATACACAGCAGCAATCCCACCACAGCCGCATTGATTCCCACAACCGCATGCCGAATATAAGTTTGATTCATCAGCCACGACCAATAAGGCAGGGTTCCAAAAATCAGCAAAAAGGAAGGAATAAATATAGCCAAGGTAGCGATACATGCATTGAGTGCGGGAAATGGAGTTAAAGGTATTAACGCACCAATATAGCTGGCAAAACTAAATAAAGGACCTGGCATCAGCTGGGCAAAGGCATAACCTAAATCGAATTTTTCTGCTGAAAGTAAACCTGTGGCAACGAAATCCTGATGTAAAAAAGGCAGAATGATATGGCCACCACCAAACACCAGCGAAGCTGTACGATAAAAACTTTCAACACTTTGAGTGAACATACTGCTGTGTAGCCAGTTCATAACGGGAAAGATAAAAAAAGGCAGAATAAAAAGTATTAACCAAAGATAAGCATATGATTTTTTTGTAGAAGAAATAGCATCTGTTAAAGAAGAGGTTTCCACTTTATTTACTTTTGTGGGAGCAATTTTTTGTGCGAAGAATATCCCTAATAATGCCGCGATAAAAATCACAATGATTTGATTCATCGGCAGCGAAACCGTATAAATAAAGAGGGTGGAACAGAGCATTAAAATGTATTGCCAAAGTTGGGTACAAAAGCTGCGTAGCATTTGCCAGAATGCCCAGGCGACCACAGCCAAAACAATCAATTGAATACTATGAAAAAATGCTGAAGAAAGCAGGGGGAAAAATTGTTTGCCCAATAGTGCCACTATGGTCATCAGTAGTGCAGAAGGTAAAGTGAAACCCAGCCATGCGAGTATGGCACCCCAATAGCCTTTTTTTACATAGCCAATCGCCAAGCCTACTTGACTGCTGGTCGGGCCAGGTAAAATTTGTGCCAAAGCCACCAGTTGGGCGTATTGCTGGTCATCTAACCAATTTAACTGCTTCACAAAGGTGTGATGGAAAAACACCAGATGCGCCGCCGGACCACCAAATGCGAGGCAACCTAATTTTAGAAAAGTCAGGAAAATAGTGCGATAATGAAGAGATGGCATTGGCAATTTCACTAGGGTTAATTTTTTAAAGTCTAATATTTTTCGATGGCAGTTTAACGAAATACTACAATGTGAAAAACATATAGTTCTTAAACTGTACGACTTTTAAAAGATAAGCTTATTAATCTTTGGGTGGCTCATGATAAATATCAAATTTGGTTATATTGCTTTAGCGGTAGTGAGTGTAGTGGGATGCCAAAGTGTTCCACACGCTAAGCTTACTGTTGGCTCTACAGGCTTATCTGAGTCCCCAAGTGTAGATGCACAAGTACATGCTGATCGCATTGATTTTAAAAAATTAAAAAAACAGCAAAATCGTCCGGTTGTAGCCTTGGTACTGGGTAGTGGTGGTGCGCGGGGCTATGCACATATTGGTGTCATTCAAGTATTGGAACAACAAGGCATTCATCCTGATTTTATTGTGGGTACCAGTGCAGGAAGTATTGTGGGTTCAATTTATGCCAGCGGCAAAACTGCGGATGAATTGCGTGATATTGCTTTAAATATGAAAGCCAATGATGTCCGTGATGTAAAACTGGATATGAAAGGTTTTTTTGACGGTAAAAAAGTTGAAAACTACGTTAATCAGCAAGTGAATAATACACCGTTGGAATTGCTTAAAACGCCCATGTATGTAGTGGCGACAGAATTAAAAGAAGGCAAAAAAGTGGTCTTTAATTATGGCAACACTGGGCAAGCAGTACGTGCTTCCGTATCCATTCCAAGTATGTTTGTGCCCACTAAGATTGGTCAAGATGAATATGTAGATGGTGGTTTGGTCAGTCCTGTACCTGTGAATGTCGCGCGCGAGCTAGGTGCAGATATTATTATTGCTGTAGATATTCTGGCTCAACCGATATATACGGAAACCAGCAATGTTTGGGGCTTGTTCAACCAAAATATTAATATTATGCAGAACCATTTGGCCAGAGAGGAACTTAAACATGCAGATATTGTGATTCAGCCCGATTTAAGAGAAAAAGCACATATTTTTGATGTTAAAGGTCGTGAAATGACCATGCGAGCAGGTGCTGAAGCAGCACGAAATCAATTAAATTCCATTTCAACAGTATTCAATCAAAAGCATTATTATTCACCCGTGAATAAAATTCAGCAATTGAGTGCGCATGATTGAAGTTGTAAATAAACTGAAATAATGAGTGAGCCAAGAACAAGGCATCCATGTTTTTATCTAATTAAGTCTTGTTCCTGCTTGCAATAGTGTCATATGGAGTTGGATTTTGATTGAAAAACAATCCAATGAAGACTCATTCTATTGTAAAGATAAATTAATTAATTGATATTGCTAAATAAAATTAATTAAGTGGTTAAAAGTTTTATATTATATTATTTTTATATTAATATGTTTTTGTTCAATGATTTAAGTTTACCGCTGGGTGAAAAGTCAATAAACTTCATTTCATTAAAATCGATATGAAAACATATTTCTGTAAGGATCGTTAAATGAATAGCAGCAGTATGAATATAGAAAAAATTAGCATCGGGCATAAAGTCAAAATGGCCACTATGGAACATCTTGTTTTTACTGTGATTGCAGAAAATGCGGACGGTACATTAAGTATTGAAACACAGCTTGATCAGCAAAATGTACTCAGTTACGGTAATATTTCCAAAGAGATGTTACGTAAAATAGCTTCTTAATTTTATTTAATAAGCTGTATTTTATTTTTAAGCAATTAAATACTTAAAAGAATATCTGCAAATGGATTTGCATTGAGTTTTCATCAAACTGACAACATTTTTATTTTAAGATGGAATGTTTTTAAATGAATGTTGATGTGTTTTTTGTAATCAGGTTTTTGAGTATTTATTCTATAAAAACTACGATAAATTAAAAAGATAGAAAATACAGTGTGTTAAATAGATTGATATATATTTTTTTGAATGATGGTGAAATCACTATAAATAATAATGATGATTTTATTGCCGATTTGGACATTCTATTTCGTCGAAAAACGATATAATAATGACTAAATACTATTGTCTATCCAAGAGACTAGAGAACGCGATGTCCCCATTAGATCAAATTGCTCCAGCATTAGATGACCAGTCTGAATTAACTATGTCGGTTTTAATGACTCCAGATATGGCAAATTTTTCAGGTAATGTTCACGGTGGAACAATTTTAAAATTGTTGGATCAGGTCGCATACGCATGTGCCAGCCGTTATTCAGGTAGCTATGTGGTCACTTTGTCGGTCGATAAAGTCAATTTTAAAGAACCGATTCATGTTGGTGAATTAGTCACTTTCCTTGCCAGCGTGAACCATGTTGGGCGTACTTCTATGGAAATCGGGATTCGTGTAGAAGCGCAGAACATTCAAAAGCGTACAGTACGTCATACCAATAGTTGTTATTTCACCATGGTTGCTGTGGATGAAAATGGCAAGCCACAACAAATTCCAGCTCTAAATTTAGACAATGATTGGAAACGCTGCCGTTTTGAAGCGGCTGAACATCGCAAAGTGGCACGTCTACAAGAAAGTCATCATCCATCATGCAGTATTTATAAAAAAACTTCACAATGCTAATCAGCATTGAATGAAAAAGACCGCTTTGAAGCGGTCTTTTTTTTTAATATGAAAATGTGATTCTGGTCTATACAGCAGCCCTAAATCGGCATAATATAAAAAACGATACGTATCGTTTCGTTTTTGGGTGGTGCTATGACTGAAGTCGAGGTTGAGAAAACTTCACGCCGTAAGCAATGTATTTTGAAAGCTGTGATCGCAGCATTAGAAGAATATGACTACAGTCATTTAACTGTAGAAGATATTGCGGCACGGGCAGGGGTCGGGAAATCCACGATTTATCGCTGGTGGAAGCATAAGTCTGATTTGGTCTTTGATGCCTTCAAAGAACAGACCGCTTCAGTATTTGAATTGGATTTTCAGCAAAGTCTGCAATTTAATTTGAATCAGCAACTTTTAAAGTTATCGCATGCATTGAATCATCCGGTTGGGCGCGCCTTACTGGTGGTGATGGCTGAGCATCGTGAAGCTGCGGGTGAATTCTTTGAACAGTATTTATTACCGCGCCGTGAGCAAACCCGTAAGCTGATTCAAATTGCAATTGAGCGTCATGAAATTATTGCTGACTATCCTTTTGAACTGATGCTGGATGCGCTTTATGGGCCGATTCATTATCAAATTATTTTCTTCAATCGCATGCCCGATGCAACCTACATTCAAAATTTGGTACATCTACTCATGCAACCCGCACTTGTTCAAAAGTAGCCATGGCTACACAGAAAGTTGATCGTTATGACTACCACGAATACCGAGCGCTTATGGAACCGTTCTTTCATATTGTGTCTGTTCAATAACCTGTTTTTATTTACTTATTATTATGCGCTACTGACCGTTTTACCCATCTATATCATGAAAAATTTAGGTGGAACGGTCAAAGAAGCAGGTTTGGCACTGACTTTATTTCTGCTGTCTTCAATTGCAGTTCGCCCATTTTCCGGATTGATTGTTGAAAAACTCGGGAAAAAAATATCCTTTCGCGGTTCCGAATTTTTATTTGTTCTTTTTGCTTTTAGCTATTTGTTTGCCGATAGCATGTGGGCTTTATTGGTGATTCGTTTTATCCACGGTATTTGGTTTAGCATATTGACCACGGTAACCGTGCCGATTGCCAATGATTTCATTCCTGATCATCGTAAGGGCGAGGGGATGGGCTATTTCGTGATGTCGACTAACCTTGCCGTGGTATTTGGACCATTGATTGCATTAACCGTGCTGCAATTTACTGACTTTATCAGCTTGTTTGCAATATTGACTGCCGTGATTTGTCTGGGCTTTATTTTCTGTTTAATGGTTCCTGTACAAGAAAATAAACTCGATAAGTTAACCAATAAAGTAGAAGAAAAACCTTTAGGTTTTCATGACATTATTGAAATGCGTGCCGTTCCGATTGGCTTTGTGGCCTTACTGACTGCATTTGCCTATTCCAGCATTATGAGCTTCATTACCGCATATAGTGAATCCAAGGATTTACTGGCCTATACCAGTTTATTTTTTATTGTATTTGCAATTTCCATGATTGTGGTACGGCCCTGGGTCGGGAAAATTTATGATCGTAAAGGTGCCAGTGCCGTCATTTATCCTTCGTTTATTTTCTTTGCTTTAGGCTTGGTGGTGGTGAGTTTTATCTCAAACCAATGGATTCTCTGGCTATCTGCTATATTTATTGGGATTGGCTATGGTTCACTCTTTCCATGTTTTCAAACTTTGGCGATTCAGTCTGTGTCTAAGCAGCGAATGGGACATGCAATTTCGACTTTCTTTACATTATTTGATTTAGGTATGGCCCTTGGTTCAGTGATTCTGGGTCTGATCATTGCCTATTATGGTTATCAAATGACTTATCTATTCTGTGCGGTCATTACTGTGGCAACTTTATGTGTTTATAAATACACCGTTTCAGCATCACTTAAACAACCCAAATAAAGAGGTACGGCTGTGGAATTACGTCATTTACGCTATTTTGTTGCAGTGGCAGAAGAGCTGAATTTTACCAAGGCTGCACAACGGATGTGCACGGTACAGCCCTCTTTAAGCCAGCAGATTAAAGACCTTGAACAGGAAGTTGGAGTTCAGCTATTGGTTCGATCGAACCGAAAAGTTGAACTGACGGAAGAAGGTAAAGCATTTTTAAAAGAAGCACTATTAAGTTTGGAACATGCTGAAAAAGCCATTCAGGACGCACGTCAGATTGCCAACCTAAACAAAGACCAGTTGAATATTGGATTTGTGCCTGTGGCTGAAATGAAAATTTTCCCTTATATCATGCCGAATATCCGGGTGCATTTTCCAGAAATTAAAATTAACTTTCATAGTATGACCGATGCAAATCAGTTCAAGGCCTTAAAAAAAGGCGATATTGATATCGCCTTTACCCGCTATATTGATGAGTCCAGTGAACTTGAGCATGTACAAATTTTTAGCGAGCCTTTGGCTTTAATTGTGCCTAAAGATTCCGCGATTGCCGAGCAGCGTCACGTCAGTATTAAGAGTTTTAACAACCAGGATTTTATTATCAGTGATGAAATTGCTTCACCTCAATTACATAAAATTATTACCGACTTCTTTAAGCAATCTAAATTGAATGTCAATGTGGTGCAGCAATCGACCAATATTTTGTTGAATGTCAATTTAGTCGGAATGGGCGTGGGCTGGAGTTTGGTGCCTACCTATGTCATTCCATTGTTGGGCGATAAAATTGTGGTGAAAAATACCATTGAGCCTTTACCGATGATTGACCTGTACGTAAGTTACCGTAAAGGTCAAAAAAATGAAGTGATTGAACTGATTTTAAAAATCTTGAAAGAACAGTTTTATATGGGCTTCTTTTAAAGAATTGTCATGATGAACCGATGCTTTTTATAAAGTAGAAGCATCGGAGTTAATGTCATGCTTCACATCACAATAATCAACACATCATCTAAAACGATTTATACTTAAAATCTAAAACAACAAGATAGGTCGAATAAAAATGATGAAGCTGTATAACAATACCCAGTCCCGTGGTATGACCGTGATGCTTTTAGTAAAAGAGTTGGGTATAGAAGACCAGATTGAAGAAATAAACGTGCCCTATGAAAATATGCATCAAGCTGAATATTTAAAGATTAATCCCATGGGGAAAGTACCTTGCCTGATCGATCAAGGGGTCATGATTTCCGAAGTCGCGGCCATATTTACCTATCTGGCCGACAAATGTATAGAAAAAGGTTTAGCACCCCCTCTAGATGACCCCAAGCGTGGTGCCTATCTGAAATGGATGTTCTTTACTCATGGTCCTTTGACTGAGTTTATGGATTTAAAAGGGCTTAACGTGCCGGACGAGCAAATTGAACAAAGAAAACGGAGCCTGACTTTTGGTCATGAAGAGAGCGTATTGGCATTTCTAAAAAAGGGTATGCAAGAAGCAAATCCGTATTTGCTGGGTGAGAAAATTTCAGCAGCAGATTTATTTCTGGGTTATTGGGTGATTTTTGCTATCTATCTGAAAATATTGCCGTATCTGGATGAGTTCAAGCCGTTTATTCAGCTTCTGGCCCAGCGTGATTCCATGAAAGGTGTACCATGGTTGCATAAAATCAATGATTAATTGACTTCTTTCATAAATCAAAAATATTCAATATTAGATTTTTTAAAATCAGCACGGCCTCATTTGATTGATTTAATTTTTTTGCCTTCGCGTAGGCAATCTTTCTACTTTTGAAAGGTCAAAAGTAGACAAAAACCTTTTGTTTCCCATACACGATTTCCTTGTCGTGATGGGAAACGTGTGGCATCCATGCCACACTCATGAATCCAATACCTACTAAAATCTATTTTTATTTTGGCATGATGAATAACTTGTAGTCATTGAAAATGATTTATGAAAAAAATCTAATATTGAAATTATTTGATCTATAAACAGGATCTAATTTAAATACTTAATAGAAGTTGAAATAAAAAAGACCACGCTTTCACGTGGTCAGGCCTCTGAATATGATTCAGTGAATATATTTTTATATCTGCATTATTTTACATGCAGCTTTTTGAATAGTTGCTGACTGACATGATCCAGAGTTTGTGGAATTGCAAGCGCTGCCACAAAACGGTCAGGACGTAAAATAACAACCGATTCAGACGTTTTACCAAACCAGGTACGGATATCGGTACCAATATCTCCAAGGGTAATCGCACCGTCAAATTTCTTGCGGTTTTCATTGCCAAACTGAACTTCAGGAATGATCTGAATAAATTTAACGCCTAATTTTTTCCAGACTTGCATGGTGCTGTCACTGAGTCCCCATTGTGGATCCACACCCCAGGCAATAATTGCGAAGTTGTTGCCAATCACATCATCCAGTAAAACCTTTTCACCAGACTCAAGTTTCACATGCGGCTGAATGAACATTTTACCGACTGGAGATTCTTTTTTACCATCTGCAAGCAAGGCACCATCGTTATATTTTGGCATCGGTTTGAAACGCATTTCCAGCAAATACTGTTTAATCGGCTTGATGTAATTCAATGCGTAGGCAATACCGTCACGGACAAAACCTTGCCATTTTTTAGGTGGTGCAAGTACGTGACCTGCCATCACAGAAAGATCAATCATCGCCTTGGCATGGTCTTTACGTTCAATCTGGTAAGAGTCCAATAAATCTGCAGTTGCTTTACCTTGTACCACGAGTGCAACTTTCCAAGCCAGGTTAAAGGCATCACGCATACCGCTGTTATAACCTTGACCTTGCCATACTGGCATAATATGCGCTGCATCACCGGCAAGTAAAATACGGTCGACACGGAATTTATCGGCAATACGTGCATTATGCGTATAGACACGTTGACGGATTACTTCAATATTTTCAGCATTCGGTAAAACTTTAGACAGCAATTTTGCGATGTTTTCTGGTTTGCTTAACTCTTCCTGAGTTTCACCTGGCATCACCATGAATTCGAAACGACGGATACCATGCGGAAGTGCAGCAGATACATATGGACGAACTGGGTCACAGCACAAGTAAATGTGTGGAGTCGCTAAAGGATCATTTTCAATGTCGATCACGATCCATTGGTTCGGTGCAGTTTTACCCTCAAAACCAATATTCAAAGTACGACGTACAATTGAGTTACCACCATCACAGGCAATTAAATATTTTGCTTGAACAGTTTCTTCTTTCTGGTTTTTATCTTGAATCTTAAGCGTTACGCCATTGGCATCTTGGCTAAACTCATTGAGCTGACGTGAAAAAAGCACTTCAGTTTTATCGTATTGTTTTAAACCTTGCAGTAACACATTGTCCACTTGAGGCTGAATAAAGGCATTACGACGCGAGAAACCAAATTCACGGGTAAGTGGCTGAATATCTGCGAAACAGCGACCTTTATGGGTCAAGAAACGCATCGCATGGTTCGGAGTGGTATGCGGCAAGACCTGATCGACTAAACCGAGTGATTGAATGGTACGTAAAGATTCATCATCAATACCAATAGCACGCGGGTAGTCAATCAAACTGTCCAGTTGTTCGATTACAGTGACCTGAATGCCTTGTTTACTTAGATAGTTCGCAATAGTCAAACCCACAGGGCCTGCGCCCAAGATTGCCACTTCAGTGGTGTAATTTGTTTTGTTGCTCATAGCGAATGCCCATTCAATCAATTCACATTTAAGCGTATTAACGGTGAATTTGAGGGTCTAAACAAGCTATGCCATAGTAGATATGTTGAATGAAAACAAAACAGCGGAAATACATATGATTATCTAAGATATTGAAAATAAATATTTATTTAAATTGTCTACTATATGGTTTTTGGGCTTAATGATCATTTTTTTCTATCATATATAAATATTTGCTAAACATAAAAAGCGCAAGGGTTTACCTCATTCCGCTTTTTGACTTAATCCTGCTTTGGATACAACAGCATGGAGTGAATGATTTGCAGTTAGATTTTAAAAACGTCAAAAAATAAAATTGAATGATGAAGGATTCAAAATAAACTGGATGCTTTACTATGCAGTACGGAAAAAATGAAAGTGAGCATCCTCATGATCCGTATGGGTTGGTGAGTTGTGCTTACTGGTGAACTGATTATATCTATCTGAAAGCGAGTTGATTTTGAAACTGATTTCTCCTACTCAAGCGGTACCGACTCATATTATTTCTGGTTTTTTAGGGGCTGGAAAAACCACCTTGCTTCAACATTTGCTCAGTCAGAAGCCAGAAAATGAGGTCTGGGCGGTGTTGATGAACGAGTTTGGGCAAATTGGGGTCGATCAGCAGCTGTTACCGCAAACTCAAGGCTATGAAGTGAAAGAGCTGTTGGGCGGTTGTCTTTGCTGTAGCAGCCAGTTACCGATGCAGATTGCCTTATCGCGTTTATTGTCAGAAAGCAAACCGGACCGGTTGTTTATCGAGCCCACAGGTTTGGGGCATCCTGCACAATTGCTGGAACAGCTGACCGAACCGCACTGGCAGCCGAGTATTGCCATGCGTGCGCTGGTAACTGTAGTTGATGGTTCCCGTTTGCATGATGGTGATTGGAGCAAGCAGAATTTATATGCCGATCAGTTAAAAGCAGCACAAATCATTGTGGTGTCCCATGCGGATACTATGAGTTTTGCAGATGATCAGGCTTTGCAGGCGTTAAAGCGTGAATATCAGGCTTATCAGCAAACCTGGCTGATGAGCGGGCAAGATAAAATTCTTCTGCAACAAATTGACCTGCCTTATGTGGGAACCAGACGTAAAATTCAGCCTTTATTGAAAATCCAAAAAACATTTTCAGCTGGACAGCCTCTACCAGAAATTAAACAGTTGCCTTATCACTATGTTGAAACTGCACAAGGCTATAGTGTAGCGGGGTGGAAGTTGCCCAAGCGCTGGCAATTCGACTTTTATGCCTTGCTGGATCTGCTGTGTGAACAGCAACAGTGGCTGCGGATTAAAGGGATTTTTAATACCAACCAGGGCTGGAAAACCTTCAATTTTAATCCCGAGCAGTTTAACTATCAGTCTGCAGAAGAAGGCGTGGATAACCGTATTGAAATTATTGTGCAGCATCCGCGTGACTGGCAGTTATTTGAACAGCAACTATTCCAGTGTCAGATCCATTCAGATCAGGATTAAAACATTTCAGCAAAATAGCCGCAAATCTTATATGCTAGGCGCCAAATTTGAGGACTCTTTTATGGCGCTAAAAGCAACAATTTATAAGGCAGATTTGAATATTGCCAATATGGATGACCATCAATATGGTGATTATCAACTCACTATGGCTTTGCATCCTTCAGAAACCATTGAACGTTTGATGGTGCGTATTTTGGCTTATGCGCGTTTTGCTGATGAAGCTCTGGAATTTACCAAAGATCTGTTTGAAACTAATGAGCCGGCGTTATGGCAAAAAGACCTGACCGGCCAACTGATTAAATGGATTGAAGTGGGCAGTCCGGATGAAGACAAGGTGAAAAAGGCCAGTGCGCGTTGCAAACAGGTGGCTGTGGTTACTTATGGTTCATCAGTAGATGAATGGTATAAGCGCAACAGCAAACTCAAAACCTTAGGCAATGTAGAAGTTTGGAAACTCTCTACTGCAACCACAGAGGCATTGCCACAATTGTGCGAGCGTACCATGCAGTTACAGCTAAATGTTATGGATGGCGAATGGACCTTGATTGGGGATCATGCTCAAGTCGTGGTGGAATGGGAACGCTTACAATAAATAGATACAGGTTGCAGGCTTAGGCTTGCATCCTGATCACAAAATTACCTATACCTGAAAACAATAAAAATGAATAAAGGGAAAATATATGTATCTGGATCTCTATCGTTTGCTGATTGCACTCGGTATTGGGGTAATTATTGATGCAGAGCGAGAATATCGCAGCAAATCGGCCGGCCTTTGAACTATGATTATGGTCAGTTTGAGTTCCTGCCAATATTCTGACCGGGCTGGATTTGTCCGGGCAGGGGTGATTTTTAAAGATAAAAATCATAAAAAATTGATGGCTTATTTATTGAATGATTCAAATATCCAGGAGCTCAGCTTTTAAATACAGCTAAGAACGGATACCTCTTAAATTCTAAAGCATGCAGCCAAATCCGGTTATACTAGGCATTGAAAAATTGCTGCTCAGTTTAGGTAAATGACCATGATAAATGAATTAGAAATTATCGATTTAAAAGTAGGTGAAGGTAAAGAAGCGGTGAAAGGTGCGCTGATTACGACTCATTACATCGGCTGGCTGGAAGATGGAACCAAATTTGATTCATCCATTGACCGTGGCAACTACTTTGAAACCGTGATTGGTACTGGTCGTGTGATTAAAGGCTGGGATCAAGGCATTATGGGCATGAAAGTCGGTGGTAAACGTAAATTAATGGTGCCTGCACACCTGGCTTATGGTGAACGTAAAATGGGTAAAATCATTCCTGCAAACTCCAATCTTATTTTTGAAATAGAGTTGTTTGATGTAAAAACACGTGATTAAGTGCGCCTTGATTATAGGTTGAAAAATATTCTGCAAGAGGCAAGGATGAATCTTGCAGATAGGTGAAAAATAGTTTGAATTTTATTTTTTTACCGCTACATTAAGAAATAGCTAAGCGTATTTAAGGATGATTCGCTTTTTGTATAAAATTCAGAAATTAATTCATTTTTTTAAACTTTTTCTAGCAATATGTCTATGCATAGGTCTGGGGCAGAAGCAGGTCTGGGCACTTTATGAAGCCGCGCCTGAATCTTATTATTTACATCAAAAATTCTTGAATGATGTTCAGTTTACTGAAGATAGTTCTACGCCTTTTAAGGGGACATGGCAGTATTATCCTGAGCAATTCATCACGCAACCCAGTTCAGTTTTAAAATCGACTAGCGTAACTTTGCCAGTCTCTTTTAAAGAAATCACTGGAACTAACCAAACTTATGGCACATTTATTGGCCATTTTAAAATACCTAAGCAATTTGTAGGGCGCCGTATAGCCATTTTTATTCCCAATCAATATGGGGCTTATAAAATGTTCTTGAATGGTGATTTTATACTGCGTTTAGGAGAAGTTGGAAAAGACCCAAGCCATCATCAAACGGAAAATGCACCTAAAATTGCCTTTTTTGTGGTGGAAAAAGAGTATTTCACCATCACCATTCAGGCATCCAATTTTGATCCTCAGCATGGTGGTCTTGAAAATCCGATGCGGATAGGCATAGGCACAACCATTGGTCGCCAGTTCCAGCAGATGATGATGAGTATTGGCCTGGTATGTGGAGCAGTCTTGGGTATTGGAATGTTTACCTTAATGTTTTCAGTATTCCAAGGAGTGATTAATCGCAGCAGTATCCGGGTTTTTGTGTTTGGTGTTTTTATCCTGTTTCTGGCCTTGCATAATTTATTTTCAGCCCCTTATGCCTATACCACCTTTACCAATATCAGCTGGTTATGGGGAGAGCGTTTAGAATATCTGTTTACTTATCTGGCAGTCACTTTTTTTATCAGTTATATGTTTTTACTCAGTCGGCGTTATATACATCCGATTGTTTACAGTGTGGCAATGTGCGTACTGATCATGGATATGATGGTGACCTTGTTTACTGTGCCTGAAGTGTTTCAGCGTTTTGCCTTTTATAGTTGGGTCATCAGCCCGATTGTCATTGTAAATTTTGGCTACGGTTTTTATCTGACCCTGAAATCAAAAGAGCAATATTCCAGTGTCAATGTATGGGCGATAATTTTATTATGTGTGACCTTTTTTCATGATTTCTTGTTGACCTTAAATTTACTCGATTCATTTAATCTTTCATTTATTTCAACCAGTTTCTATGCCTTGCTGATTATGTTTCAGCAGTCAAAAAACTATGCACAGCATACCTCGCATATTGAGCAATTGAATAATAACTTACTTGAGCTGAATAGTTCTCTGGATCATAAAGTACAGGAGCGCACTTCACAATTACATCAACTGAACCAGAAGCTAGAGCGACAAATTCAAATAGATGCATTAACCGGGGCTTTTAACCGGCGGGCTTTAAATGCTGAAATTCAGCGATTATTTACCCTGACACAAAATCATACCCATTATAGTCTGGCATTTGCCATGTTAGATGTGGATTATTTTAAAAACTATAATGATTACTATGGGCATTTGAAGGGGGATGTAATTTTGCAAGACCTGGTCAAGCTGATCCAGCAGGCTTTGCCTGAATCTGCTTATGTTGCCCGCTACGGTGGGGAAGAGTTTGCCATTATTTTGCATAATATTCCGAGTCAAGTGGTCTTGAATGTGTTGCAGCAGGTTTTAAATGCAGTCAGAGATTCTCAATTTGAACATTTAAACCGGCCGGATCAAAAACAGTATGTGACTTTAAGTATGGGTGTCGCATGGATGGATCGAAATCATCCCTATAGCGATATTCATGAACTGATGAAAGCTGCCGATATTCAGCTTTATGCAGCCAAGGATGCCGGACGGGATCAATATCAGCCCTCTAGAACTTAGTTTAAGTTTTGTGGATATTTAACCTTTTTTTAGCTCTTTTGACTAAAATAAAAAGTAGGTATGCCAGTTAAAGTATGATGATCTTGATCACAGTTCCTCTATTTTTAAACGTTTCATTTTCAAAAAATTATTATTTTTTAAGCTTCATTTCAGCTTGATTGGATAAAAAGACAGATTCAGAGTTCTGAACGTCGTAAATCATGAAAAGGGTAGTTTTCTATTGATCAATGATGTTACGTGTTCAGAGCATAAAATGTTTTTTGAGCACCATTCAATGAAGACTCGCTTGCTGTCCACCTTGCTTTCTGCTTCTCTTTCCGCCGTTTTATGTCAGATGCCTCATTTAGCCTGGAGTAAAACGCTGCCAGTCAGCAATCCAACCCTTACCGTGATTGGCTACCATGAAATTACCGATCGTCAATCGGCCCTGATTCCTGACTATTCGGTAACGACCCAGCAGTTTCAGCAACATATCAGCTGGCTTAAAAATAATGGCTTTCATTTTATTAATGTCGATCAGCTGATTAAAGCGCACGAAGGGAAATATCGCTTGCCGAGCAAACCGGTGTTATTGACGGTGGATGATGGCTATGCATCATTTTATAAAAATGCCTATCCGGTGACCAAAGCCAATAAAATTCCGGTGGTGCTGGCGGTCGTGGGTTCATGGCTAGAGCCTAAAGCAGGTCAAAGCGTTGACTTTTCAGGTGAGAAAATTCAGCGTAGTCAAATGTTGTCCTGGGCTGAATTGAAAGAGATGCAGGACAGTGGTCTGGTCGAAATTGCCAGTCATAGCTATAACCTGCATCGTGGCATCTTGGGCAATCCGCAGGGCAATATGGAACCGGCGGCAGTGACACGGTTATACGATCCTAAATCTGCCAGTTATGAAACCGAACGTCATTATCAGCAACGGATTACAGGTGACTTAAAGCAGAATAACCAGTTATTGACTGCACATGGTTTGAAATCACCTCGTGTGATGGTTTGGCCTTATGGTCACTATAATATGCAAACCGTGAAAATTGCCAAACAACTGGGTATGCCGGTTGCCATCAGTCTGGATGATGGTGCGGATTCAGCGAAAAGTTCACTGGGCCAGCTCAATCGTATTCTGATTGAAGGTAATATGAC
Organism: Acinetobacter sp. ANC 5414; assembly: GCF_013004295.1. Lineage (NCBI taxonomy): Bacteria > Pseudomonadati > Pseudomonadota > Gammaproteobacteria > Moraxellales > Moraxellaceae > Acinetobacter > Acinetobacter sp. ANC 5414. Next base: position 171,717 of record NZ_JABERM010000012.1, on the reverse strand, counting down.
TACAACGGATTTAGCGCGAGAAATTCAAAATCGTCAGCAACATTTGGGCGACAATAATCGTCCTCAAAAAATCATGCATATCGATCTAGATTACATTTACGACAAAGATCCGATTCAACAAGAACGTAACCTCGATCATCTGCTGGACCGGATTGTGGCGATGAAAGTGAATACCGTATATTTACAGGCTTTTTCCGATCCTGATGCCAACGGTTCAGCGGATATGGTGTATTTCCCCAATCATTATTTACCGATGCGCGCAGACTTGTTTAACCGTGTGGCCTGGCAAATTCAGACCCGAACCCAAGTGGGGCGTGTCTACGCGTGGATGCCATTACTGGCTTGGGAATTACCTAAAAATAATCCAGTTGCACAACATCTTGTTGAAACCCAGCAAAGCCAAGACTCAGAACATCTGAATATGGGCTATCGCCGTTTAAGTCCATTTTCACCCGATGCGCGAAAAACTATTAGCGGGATTTATCAAGATCTGGCCAAGTCCGTGCCTTTTAACGGTATTTTATTCCATGACGATACCACCTTATCTGACTATGAAGATGCCAGTCCCGAAGCTTTGAAAGCTTATGCGGCGATTGGTTTGCCGACCGATTTAGCCGAAATTCGCAGCAATGATGCCGAGCTGCAAAAATGGACGGCTTATAAGACCAAGTATATTGATGACTTTGCCATGCAACTGGCACAACAAGTCCGTCAGTATCATCCTTTTTTACTCACCGCACGAAATTTATATGCGCAAGTTGCGCTGAAACCGTATGCGGAAAACTGGTATTCACAGTCTTTAGAACAGTCCATCAATCGTTATGATTTCACTGCCATCATGGCGATGCCCTATATGGAACAAGCCTCGAATAGTGATGTTTTTTATCGGGATATTGTCAATCGCGTGAAGCAGTTTCCACAGGGAATCAAAAAAACGGTCTTTGAATTGCAGGCAGTGAACTGGCGAAGCAATCAAAAGGTTCCCTCAGATGAAATGGCAAGCACCATTCAATCTTTATATCAACAAGGTGCAATGCACGTGGCTTACTATCCCGATGATCCGATTCAAGATCATCCCAATACGCAAGTGTTACGCCAGGCCTTTGATTTGAAATCAAGCAAACTTGTTCCTTAAAGGAATTTTATATGTCAACGCTGCAGCATTTTTGGCATTCTGCTTTGCACTTTGTCTTTTATTATCCATTGTTTATGTCGTATTTATGGATGATGGGTGCACTGATTTTCTATTGGAAAGAGCGACAGGATCCACCATATCAACAGCCTGAAGCACTGCCTTATTATCCTAAGGTGGCAGTGCTGGTGCCTTGTTTTAATGAAGGGGATAACGCTGAAGAAACCTTAACGCATGCCCTGGCACTGGATTATCCAAACTTTGAAGTGATTGCGATTAATGATGGCAGTTCAGACAACACTGCAGCAGTGTTAGACTGTTTGGCTGCACAGCATGAAAAATTACGTGTGGTGCATTTGGCGCAAAATCAGGGTAAAGCCATGGCATTGCAAGCCGGAAGCTTGTTGACGGATGCGGAATATTTGCTTGGCATCGACGGTGATGCCTTGCTCGATCCGCATGCAGCCACCTGGATGCTACGCCATTTTCTGCAAGATGAAACTGTCGCTGCCGTCACCGGTAATCCACGGATTCGTACCCGTTCCACCTTGATTGGACGGATTCAGGTCGGAGAGTTTTCCTCTATCGTGGGGATGATCAAACGTGCGCAACGCAGTTTTGGTCGATTGTTTACCGTATCGGGTGTGATCACTGCATTTCGTAAAAGTGCGGTGCATGAAGTCGGTTATTGGTCACCTGATATGCTGACTGAAGATATTGATATTACCTGGAAGCTGCAACGTGCAGGCTGGAATATTCACTTTGAACCGAATGCCTTGGTCTGGATTCTAATGCCAGAAACTTTTAATGGTTTGTGGAAACAGCGGCTGCGTTGGGCGATGGGTGGGGCACAAGTGCTGATTAAAAATATGGACGTGCTGTTTAAACCGAAACTGAATTTTTTATGGCCATTACTATTTGAACTGATCCTGACGCTGGTCTGGTCTTATTTAATGCTGTTTATGGCCATGATTTGGATCATTCACTTTATCGTTCCGCTTGGAATTAGTGGCACGAGTTCACCATTTTTGCCTTATGGAACAGGCATGCTATTAGGGGCAACCTGTTTACTTCAGTTTGCAATCAGTAAATGGATGGACAGTCGTTATGAGCCTGGACTCGGTAAAAATTACTTCTGGATGATCTGGTATCCATTTGTATTTTGGTTAATTACGCTGTCTGCCAGTATTGTGGCATTTCCAAAAGTGTTGTTGCGTCGTGACGGTAAGCGCGCACGCTGGGTGAGTCCAGACCGCGGGATGCGCAATTCAACTGTCCATAATGAGAGCATCAGCCATGAAAAGTAATACTTTAATTATTGATTTACGCCGTTTATTGCCTTGGCATAAACGCTATGCATCTAATACTTCTACCGCGATGATGTGGGCAGTATGGTTATTTTTATGGCGTCCATTGTTAATTGTAATTGGTGTAGTCAGTCTGCAAAAACAGCATGTCATTCATCAACTGTTTTCAGCTTTTGGTTTGGGGATTGAACATGGTGTGAGTGCATTATTGGCATGTGTGGTCGCATTATTATTGTGGACGAATTTTGTTCCTGCAAAAACAGTAAAGCCAAGCTCTGCCAAAAATATCTTCGATTATGAACAGCATTTTGATTTGCCTGTTCAGGACATTGAGCAGGGACGTCAACAAAAAGTCAGTGTGGTCCATCATGATGATCACGGTAAAATCATTCGGATCGAATAATGAAACGTTGTTCGAGTTAAAGATTTTAAAAATCCCGAGTGAATATTACACCCGGGATTTTTTATTTGATTGATGCATTTATACGGATGGAATATGAATATAAAGACAATCCCACACATATTAAAAACAGTCCAAGAATTAAATGTGTGCCTAAAGTTTCATGATTAAGCCATGTGCCCCACAGCGTGGCGAGTACGGGTGTCATGATGGTGATCAGCATCAGTGTGGTTGGATGAATTGTGTTGAGTAATTGATAATAAAAAATCATCGCCAGTACCGAGGAAAATAAAGCGCTATAAATCAGCGCAACACCGGTTTGTAATGAAGGGAGCTGCGATGGCAGATCTGACCAGAAAAAAGGCAGTAGAGCACAATAGCCTAGCCATGATACCAGTGTCGCACCGGTCATTTGACTGATTGGATGGATGTTGGCAGCCACACCACGAACTGTAAATGCAGACAGTACATAAAGCATCATGGCGATGACTTCTAAAGCTATCCCGAGATAATTCAGGCGTATGTTTTGCGAACTTAAGCCCAGAGCAAAATACAGCCCGAGCATACCCATCATTAACCCTGTGCATTGATAAACACTCAACTTTTCACTTTTAAAAATACAGGTTGCCAGCAAGCCGGATACAAATGGGGCAATGCCGTAGATGATTGAAATTATGGCGGATGGAACTTTTGATGCGCCCATATAGCAAAAGGTCATAGACGCAAACAAGCCTAGTGCGCCTGCCGCATAGCTGAGTAAAGCCTGCGGGTGCAAGGGTACTTTGACTTTAAAATAAGCCTGACAGACTAAAGCAACTGGGATAGCCAAGCTAAATCGGATAAATAAGCCCCACGCCCAATGAATTTCATGCACTGTCCAAACGGCTGCCAAGGGTGTCAGGGACCAAATCAGCACCACAGTAACAAATTGACCGGCTGTAGCGAAGCGTGAGGATCGTGTAAAAGAAGCTACAACCGGCTCAGACAGTGGCGAGGGGAAGTCATTTTTATTCGATGGAAGGTTCATTATTTATTTCCTTATTTTTAGGCATTAAAAAAGGTCGCTGTTGAGGCGACCTTTAGATATTTATTTTAGTGATTATTCAAAGAAATGATCACGGTACATATTCCAAGACACCTCATGCAAAAAGTTCACACGTCGTGAAGCGGCTTTGTTGACTTGAATGTCCAAAGCGAGCCAGATCACAAGCGGATATTGAGGATATGGAATAGGTAACATGAAAGAAAAAGTCTCCGAATGAACATTTTTTATAGCATATAAATTTAAAAATTGTATGATTTTTATTCAAATTGTTTTATAAATATAAAGATAACAATTATTTACTCGTGAGAGTGTCGCTATGATAAAAATACTCTTGTGGTTGTGTCTTTTCATTGTATTTATTGGACTTTGGAAAGTCATTTTTAAATTTCAGATCAATCAACATTTTCAGCAATTCAAAATCAAGCAGTTAGCAGATTTAGATAAACAAGCCGCTATATCAACAAAGCCATTATCTGCCCATGAAGCACGTATCGATGAAGTGGAGGAATACGAACAACAATTATTTGATGATATTTGCCAAATATTTTTTGAGCGCGAATTGGCTGAACGAAATTTGAGTCAGGCGATTGTAGTTCAAGAAGATGTATTAAGAAAAATGCCAGCCAAAACCCAAACCCAAATTCGCAAGCTGGATTTGGCAGAATGGTCTATTTACTGGACTTTCTATGATCAGTCTTTGGAATATTATGTCGGACGTTATGGAGTGTTTTATACTCATGTTGACCGTTTTGGGGATGAGCATAAATTTGAAATGAAAGATGTGCATAGCCACGTTTGATGAAAGTGATTCTCTTGAGTGCCACATATTTTTAGCTAAAGGATGAAAAGCTATACATCTTTATATAGTTTGCAGCTGTTTTAAAATGCGTTGCTTCACTTGATCAAGATAGAACGGATCATCATTCAGGCGATACATTAAAATCGCCCCTTCATAATCGGCCAGACTTTGTTTGGCTAAAATTTTGGCGTCATTTTCATCAAGATGTATTTTAAATAATTGATAGAACGCCATTTCCCAATCCTGAAAAATAGTGCGAATTTTTTCTAAAATATCGTTCGATTGATACAGTGCTTCAATAGAAATAATACCGATTAGACAACCTTTGACTCCCTAACTAAAAAACTGTATTGCCCGTTGATGTAGATGCTCAAACTGTTGCGCGGCTGACATTTCAGGATTTTCACTCAGTTTAAATAAATGCTGCTTTAAATGTTTTTGGATCAGTTCCAGCACATCCATGAGTAAAGCTTCTTTACTCGGATAGTAATAGTAAAAAGAGGCTTTGCTGAGTCCACAGGCTTTGGCTAGCATTTCCATACTGGTGCCTGCATAACCCTGTGTCTTAAATTGTAAGGCACATAAGTGAAGAATTTACTCTCGGCTGAGTTTCTGTGGACGCATTTGTTTTAATCTCTATCCGTTTTTTGAGCAAGTAAATCATCAAAGCTGTGTAGAAGCTCATCCCAGATTTTTTCCGCACCTTTACGGAAATAGCCCATATGCCCAATTTGTTTAAGAGCATAATCTTGCGCTGCAATATCAATAAATTGCATCGGAGCTTGGCTGTAATATTGCATAAAAGCATGCCGTGAATTGGGTAAAGCCCAGTTGTCATCCATTGCAGATACTGCATAAATTGGCGTTTTGACCTGTGCATATTGCTCAATCAACGCGTGCTGTTCAGGGTCGGCAAAGAAATAGGTCGGATTTTTACACCATTTTCGCCACTGTTTATAAACGTCAATCGGTAAATCTGAGCCCATATTCAGTTTGCTCCAAGGCAAATAGCCTTTTAGAGCAACCATCGGCGGGAAGATAATATTCCAGATCACCTGAACTTTGATCTTTTCTTTCAACGGCATATAGCCATGCCAGCCTGCACCTGTGCCAAAACAGTACATGGCAGTCACTTTGGCATGATTGGGAGCTAGCCCAAGCGCTTGTCCACCATAAGAATGTCCGACCATAAACAGCGGAATTTGATCTTGTGCCAGATAGTCAATCGCTCCAGCAAGATCCAAAGCACCCCAATCTAAATAAGACATCTTAAAACCTTTTAAATTTTGCGGTGCAGACTGTCCTACGCCACGATAATCAAAGCTTAAAACCTGATAGCCAAACTGAGTCACATATTCTGCAAAGCGGCGATAGAAGGCTTGTGGAACACCAGTGGCACTGGACAATACAATATTGGCTTTTAGGTCATGTCTAGGTGTGTAAAGTGTTCCAATAAGGGGATAACCATCGGTTGCCATGAATGATTGGGTACGGACGCTAAAGTGATTATTTTGTGGCTTATGATTTAAATACGGCATAGCAAACTCGTTTTTATTGGATTTAGATGATTCACTTTTAAATTATTGACCTTTAAATTCGGGCGCACGTCGTTGCAGCATCGCCATGATACCTTCTTGTACATCTTGAGTTTTTAGCAGCGGAGTAAGGTGTTGCTGTAAATTGGAAAATGCTGTTTCTGCACCATGTTCAGCAGCTTCTTTGGCTGAAGCAAGTGTCGCCTGTACTGCAAGTGGGGCAGCTTGAGCAATCCGTTCAGCCAGTTCAATGGCTCGCTTGAGGGGAGCTTCAGTGGTAATTTCATTGATCAGGTTTAACTCTAGCGCGGTTTGGGCATTGAATGCATCACCCGTGAGCAAGTAGCGCATGGCTTTAGCCCAGCCTGCCGCCTGTACAAAACGCACTGTTGCACCACCAAAAGGTAAAATTCCACGTTGCACTTCCATTTGTGCAAATTGGCTATTGTCCTGAGCAATGATGATATCGGCATTGAGCATCAGCTCGATCCCTGCGGTATAGCAATAGCCTTGTACTGCCACAATCACCGGTTTTTTTCGCTGACGTCCACTGGTTCCCCATGGATTGATCTGTTGTTCATCGTAGCTAAATATGCCACTACTCAGCTTGGGTTGTAACTCCACCAAATCTAGGCCCGCGGTAAAGTGATCTCCATGCGCGAAGATCACGGCACAGCGTAACTCGGGATGATCTTCATATTCGGTTAAGGCCAGTGATAAGTCATGAATTAGATGGCTATCAAAGGCATTTCGTTTTGTCGTACGGTCGAGTCCAATCAGGCACAGAGACCCGCGAATTTCTCGGCTGACTTTTCCTTGTTGTTGGGACATTTTTATTCTTCCAAGGTGATCATTTTTTATATTCTTAAACGGTCGTTAGAAAACAGTCAAATCTGGGCAGTCTATTTTTCAATTTACATTGACTTTACAGATCGTAGTTGTAAACAACTATGGTGTCCGTCAGATTGTGTAGCTGGATTGGTACAATTTATCTTGCGTTCAGCGCTATTTTTTCCATAATAGCAGCACTCTTTTCCTGCCTGTTTATTGCTATGTCACCTTTAGAAATTGTTGCGGTCATTATCAGTCTTATTGGGGTGACATTGACCATTAAACGCAATATGTGGTGTTGGTGGTTTAATTTCGCAGCCTTTGTTTTATATGCTTATTTATTTTATGAATTTAAGCTGTACGGTGAAACCATCTTGCAGTTCTTCTTTATGGTGGTGAACTTTTATGGTTTCTATCACTGGTTGAAGGGCAAACAGCAAGACCATGAAATTCGGATTGAACCGATTGCCAAAAAAATCGTGATTTTCCAAATGTTACTTGCAGCAGTGGGCGGTTTAATTTTCGGTTTAACTTTAAAAAATTTTACCGATGCTGCTGTGCCAATGCTGGATTCACAATTAGCGGCTTTTAGTTTACTGGCCACCTATTGGACCAGCCGTAAACATATTGCCACCTGGGTATTGTGGGTTTTCGTCGATATCATTTATGTCGGCATGTTTATTTATAAAGATTTATTCCTGACTGCGGGTTTATATGCAGCCTTTGTCGGTTTGGCCGCTTTTGGTTGGTGGCAGTGGGAACAAGTGAAAAAGAAACAGGCAATCACGCATTTTAAGGGTGTATAAATATCTTTTTATAGCGCACTTGGATTGACCTCTATGCTGATTGATTTCATTCAATATCAATTGAAGCAATTTGATGAAATGGCAGCACGGATTCAAGCTGTGCCTGAAGATTATATTAACTTCGATTCAGTCTCTGATTTTTATAAGGCTGAATGGTTGAATGATTTTCCCAAAGGCACTACATGGGCAGCGACAGGGCTGGATGATGGTGCTGAACAATTCTATGCGATCATTGAATACAGAAGCAATTTCCTCAGTATTTCCTGTTTCGAGCAAATTGAAGTACGTTATGGCGTACATGGTCAATAGTTCGGTATAGATGGTCAATGACAGCATTACTAAAATTCAATTAAATAAAAAGCGACAAAATGCCCTAGATCAGTGATGATCAAATGGTTTATAAGTATTCAAAACGACCAATAAAAAAACAAAGGATAGAAAAATGGCACATCGTTTTACTGTAAATTCTACAATTCAGGGAGTTTCAATTGATGAATTTAAACGGCTTGCATCAGATACAGCTTTGCACGAAGCAGTATGCAGACGTATTCCAGGTGAAAAATTAGAAATTATTGAATCTAAGATTCAGGGCGATACCTATACTTTACGCCGTGCATATAATTTAGATGTGAAGATTCCGGATATCGCAAAAAAATTAATTAAAGATGCTTTCCGTTTGAAGCGTACCGATATCACCAATTTAGAAGCTTTAACTTCGACTATAGAATTGGGTGCGAATCTGCCTTTACATGCAAACTGTGAACGTTCAGTAACAGGGGACGATCTGCAGATTCATATTACCTTAAATTGGCAGGTTAAGATTAAAGTCCCTTTGATTGCAGGCATGCTAGAAAAACATGCTGAAGGGGAAATTCGTAAATTCAGTGATCTTGAGATCCAGATTGTTGAAGATGAATTAAAGAAAAACCGCTCTGCTTAATAATAAAAAGCCCTTTAATGAAGTAATGCCAGTCATTTAAGAAATTGACTGGCATTTTTTATTTTGAATTCATCCTGTTATTTAATACGCTGAAACGTCATTCGCAACTGTATTTTAATGAAGCGCTTTTTCTTTTATTGTTCTTTCATTAATGATTAATCTTGCACTGGATTGTGCGGTCTAGAAATTGCAGATGTTGCTAAATTCTGTTTTTCAAATTTGGCTCTATAAAGCATTGCAGTAAAGAACGAGACCAGGCACACAACCCAAATGTAATACATTGCGCCAATAGCGCGTGTACAAATAGTGCTAAAGTTTTGATTTTAATCAATTGCTATCTATATGAAAAATCATTCTTTCTTCTGAGTGCGACAACTTAAATTTATTAATAATGACTGGTGATTTGTATGGATATTAGAGTCTTACAAAGTAAGGCAAAAGAGAGAGGATGATGCCGGTGGTTGTTAGCATTGCGGTATTTTCTACAAAATAGGGGAATATCATCAGTACTAAGCCACAAATCAGGGGCATAGTGACTTTCTGCTTTTTCCCATATAGAAAATAGCCTAAGCCTATAGAGCTAAAAAGAACACCAAGAAGAAGTTGGGCTGTGGTCATTATTTTATATTTATAAAGGATTTGAGCTGATTATAACCAAGTAAAATTAAAATAGGCTTAAAAGATTTTACTTAAGGATCGCAAACCTTGATCTGCAGGAAAGGTGAAATACAAGGATTAAAATTGCATATGATCGATATGTTTTTAGCGTTAAGATTTATACAGAATTTATGATTTAAAACAGTATTGAGTTTAGCTTTATACTTAAGCCGGGAATGAATTTATGAGTACCATTTTACCTGTAGCACAGCGTGGTGAAGCCATTTTGACCTTAACAGCGGCTGAGGTGGCAAAGTCTGAACTGAATAGTGAATGGTTAAATCAACTCGCTTTGGCTATGCATGACACCATGACGGAACGAAATGGTGTAGGTATTGCCGCCCCTCAGGTTTATGTCTCTAAACGGGTGATTATTGTCGCTTCACGTCCTAACCTACGTTATCCCGATGCACCTGAGATGGATCCTGTGGTGATGGTGAATCCTGAAATTTTAGAAAGCTCTGAAGCAACTGTTCTGGGAGAAGAGGGGTGTTTAAGTGTTCCGGATGAGCGTGGGCAAGTGGCACGTGCCGAAACGGTTAAAGTGCGTTATTTAACGCTGCAAGGTGAACGAATAGAAACGAGCTATATGGGTTTTCCTGCAAGGATTGTGCAGCATGAAGTGGATCATTTGGATGGAGTGTTGTTTATTCAGCGGATATAAGTCTAAATTGTTTAATTTTTGTGCTATAAATATAAAGCAATAAAAATTTTAGAAATTATAAATATAGTAATTAAGTCTATGAACTTGTTTAGAAAAATACATACACTGATTTTTCATTATTGGGGCAGATTTAGGTTTCATATACTCGAATCTGATAATTTAATTATTAACTGGCCTAATTTTGATAAAGGGGTATTGCTCCTGATTTTTGGCGCATTTTGCCAGGTCAGTGCAATTAAATGGTATTTGGTCAGCTATTTCTCTGCTGAAAATGCTGTCTGGATTAATGCGGACTTTTTTTTCATCCGTATTATCAGTGTGTTTATTACTTTAATCATTTTTATAATTATAGTTGGGTTTAGCTTCAGATATAAAAGAAATAGAAAATTCCGGAGATTTATTTCTTATTTTTCCCCCATGTTTTTTGGTGCCACCATGATTTATGCGGGCTATACCGTCGGTATTTATAGCCCCGCCACCATTGCAGGATTTGTCAATATTGTCCTGATTGGCTTGGTATTTTATTCACGAAAAATTATTTATAGTATTGCGATTCCTGCTCTTATTTTTATCGTCATTATTAGTTACTTAACTTTTAATGGGGTGATTCGTTACGCGCCTGTGTTTAGTGATGCACTTACGAATGGCGCGTTTTATCATAATGAATTCTGGATCGGAAGTATGGCGGAAGTTTATTTGCCGATCTTGCTGGTTTCGATTTTGTTTTTTGAAATTTTACTTTCACAATGGCGTCGGCGTGAAAGAAATATTAAAAGAATGAGCCAAACTGATGTGCTGACGAATGTGTTTAATCGTCGTTATATTGGCGAACAACTCACAGCTTTAGAACGCAAGAAAAAAACGGCTTATGTGGTAATTTTACTGGATTTGGATCATTTCAAACTCATTAATGACCAATATGGCCATGAAGTTGGAGATATGGTTTTGCAACGGGTTGCTGCCATTTTATCTGCCACTACACGGGAACAGGATATCGTTGGGCGTTTTGGTGGTGAAGAATTTATTCTGATTTTAAAAGAACAAAATTTACAGCAAGCGATTGAGATTGCAGAACGTTGTCGTAAAATAATTGAGCAGGAAAAAATTCCGTTAGAAACGGGAGATATTTTAAATATGAGTGCCAGTTTTGGTGTCGCCTTATCTGAAACCCATTTAAATAAAGAACAGACCATTCGTATGGCAGATCGGGCCTTATATTTGGCTAAACGGCAGGGCAGAAATCAGGTAAGAAACTATCTGGAGTTAAACTTAGATCCTGCTATTTAAAGATATATTTCTTGGGATTGCTGTCATGGAACAAATCCAATTTTCTTTGGGTCGAGATGCTGTCCAGTTTGACGTTAACGGACAGCCGTTTAAAGTTGCTAAAGGTTTACATGATATTGAGTCAGAAAGTATCCGATATAAAAAGCTAGATGCTTTGGCTTTAGAAAATATGATTTATAGGGTTGAGGAAATACTGGAACAGCTTAAATTTGATTATAAAATTCAGCGGGTAGCGGACACTTCTGATGAATTTATGCAACAGTTATCAGAACTGTTCTTTAACAATGAAACAGTCATAGACCGAATACAGCTTGAACATGCCTTTAATGAATTTGTCGACCATACCGAATATTATGTACAGCAGCTCAGTAGCGAGCATTTTTATCTATTTGTGTATTTCGTTTTTATACGAGAAATGATGCACCATTGGAATGTGGTGGAAATAAGAGTGGGTAAATTAGCAACAGCATTTCATTAAAAATAACCTCTTCCTTGCGGTGTAATATTCTTCATCTTTTTGATGGAAAGGTAATCCCATGATTAAAGTTAGGTGTACATTGAATTAGAGCAGGAATAAAAAAAGCACCGAAATCAATCCGGTGCTTTTTGATAGAGGCTTTTCAATGGATGCTTTTCAAAAGTTATTTAATATGTTCTGCAATATCGGTAAAGATCACACCTAAACCATGCGCACCAGCATCTGGATAACCTAGGCTACGATCACCAACTGTACCTGCACGCCCCATACGCGCGACGATGTCTTTGGTGGATTCGGCACCTTGCACGGCAGCTTGCGCACCTAAGATAAAGTTTTCTTTAAAGGTTTTATCTGTATTTGCAGACCACGAATCGGCACAAGGAACCAATGCATCGATTAAGGTTTTGTCACCAACGACAGCACCACGACCAAATGAGCGTTCACCTGTGGTTTGAATGCCTTTTACCGCATCTTGCAGCATCGTCGCAAAGTCGGCAACGGATAGTGTTTTTTTGCCTTTAATCGACTTACTTGCTGCACGGAATGCTGAGCCCCAAATTGGACCTGAAGCCCCACCACAATGTTCCATAATAATCATTGAACAGTTCAGCAAAAAGTCATCCATATGTTCAGCTTGCAAAAGCTCATTCCATTGACGTTTAAGCTGTTTAAAGCCTTTGGCAACACTCATACCGAAGTCACCATCACCCGCATGGGCATCCAGCTCACAAAATGGCACTTCATTTTTAATAATGCAGGCACTCATTACATCAACCACATAGCGCATATTGTGAATGGTAAATTGTTCATTCACAATTTCAGCGTGTTCTGCATGTGTTTCAACATCAACATTTAATGCACGTTCAGCTGTTGAATCGTTGGTCGCAAACTCAATGGCTAAGGCAGCGGAACCATCCATTTTAAATGCTGGCGTATTTGCTTCTGCATCTAAATAGGTTTTGAGTTCATCATCTAATGCCAATAACGAAACGGATGCGCCTGCCATATCGATACTAGTCATGTAGTTACCGACAAAGGTACGGTAAATCTTAATCCCTTTTTTCGCTAACTGTTGGCACACGTCTTGGTTGAACAGATACAGTTCTTGTGTTGGTGTTGCACCAAAACCGTTAATGAGCACTGCAACTTCTGTCAGATCTGGACGGTCAAGGAATAGATCATCGACAATTCGTTGCGCCAATTCATTTGAAGGCAAGATTTTTTCACGACGGATGCCCGGTTCACCGTGAATACCCACACCATATTCCATTTCATCATCCGCCAATGTAAAGGTCGGTGTTCCTTTGGCAGGTACGGTACATGAGTTAAAGGCAAAACCTAAGCTGGTGACATTGTCCGCTGCTTTTTGCGCGATTTCTTTGACACGTACTAGGTCATAGCCTTTTGATGCAGCTGCGCCAGCGATTTTATGCACGAATATCGTACCGGCAACGCCACGACGGCCTACAGTGTATAAGCTGTCTTTGACTGCAATATCATCGGCAACTTTGACGTAATCGACTTTAATGCCATCATCGACAGCAAGTACAGCACCATTCTGGAAATTCATCATATCGCCAGAATAGTTTTTGATGATCATTAGTACGCCTTTTTCAGTCGCAACTTGCTGCAAGGCTTTATAGACCTGAATTTGAGAAGGGGATGCAAAGACATCACCGCAAACCGCGGCATCCAGCATGCCTTGTCCCACAAATCCTGCATGTGCAGGCTCATGACCGCTGCCACCGCCACTGATTAAAGCCACGTTTTGGTGTTTTGCTTTACGTGAAATAATTTTAGATGATTCATTGAATGCGAGTTCTGGGTGTGCCAGAACAAAGCCTTTGCACATTTCGACAACGATGTTTTCAGCACCGTTCATGAGTTTTTTCATTGAAACACCAATAGTTATGAATTTGGGAGATAAATTTATGGATCTATTATTATAGAAAGTCAGAAAGTTTGCAGACTTAAAACTGTAAAAATGGTTTTTTGTGGGTTGATGGGTTAGAAAAAGGGCAGTTTGGTTGACTGTTTTTGTTATAAAAGATTTCCCCTGAATCTCACTTGTACTAAGCTTCAAGGAGGTGCCTTAAAGCTTACTCAGGAGGAGTCTCATTGTGGAAGTAAGAAACTGTTTAGTATGGTGATATATCCTTTTTTATAGTTGAGGTAATTTTCTTTAGATCACTTTCATCTAAATCAAAATTTTCAATCCCAAGAGAATTTAAAATGGTTTTTATATCAGATAAACCTATTTTTTTATAATTTTTACTCAATTTTAGTTCCTTGGATTGATCTTTCATAATTCTAAATTCGTCAGAATATGATTTGTAAAAAAAAGAACCATAAGAAAAATAAAGAGCGGGCTCATCAGAATATGGTTTGGTTAAAATACAGCCATGCTCAATTATATCAAATCTAAAAAGAGAAACAGAATTGCTTAAATATATTTTTATATTAACAAAAGGGGAAGAATTCTTAATTAAACATATTAGAATAGTACTAATAAGTTCAATTTTAATATCTTTTAGTGTGTTTATTGAGTTACCTTTATTTCTATTGGAATGACCAAAAGAACAATAGTATTCACATACCTTATCATTGCTAGGATCTAATATTAAAAACTGAACTTCTTTGCTGATTTTTTCATTCTCAGCTTCTTGTATCAATGAATCCAAAGATTTTGAGCGATTCCACCTAGCCGTATGACCAGCATAGTTTAAATAAAATGTGTTATTAATCAATGATTTGAACTTATTTTTTAAATCATTAGGATTTAATACACGTAATTCGCTTTCCTTAAGTTTTCTTGGGATAAAGATTAAATATGCTATTGAAGCCCCTATACTTGTAATACTTAGACTTATTAAATTGTTAATTATACTTGTTAATATTTCTATTGTTTTTTCGCTTTTAATTTCTAGGTGGGGTATAACAAAATAATTAATCAAAATTAGAAAAATACTGATTAATATCAATGTAAAGAAAAATAACTTTTTAAAGCTAGAGCTTTCGCTGTTATTGCTGATTAACATATGAATTTCTCTCTATAAGCTCTATTAAAATATATTTAAGATGATTTGAATCTATATATTTGTTATTGCCAGAAAGTGAAGTAATATCGTTGTAGCTTACAATATTTGCAGTAGGTTGTTCTGTCTCTCCACAGATAACTAACGAGTCTACGTAATTTTGTTGATCTTTTTGATAGTATGGTAAATATTTTTTGAATAGTCGAAAATATCACCTTTTTTATAGCTTATGATTTCATCTTGATTGAGTTTCACATTTTTTAAAAAAATTATTTTGTGAGAGTTGTAATTGTTATAATAAATACAATTATAAAGTAAAGCATTTTTATTGCCTAAATTATAGATTGAACAATTTATCCATTCATATTCACCAGATATAATTTTCACTGTTATATCCCACGGATGATTGTGTGCTGAAGCATTATTAATTTCTGTATTTGGCCAAATATGTAGTCGAATTGCATAATGTGGACGTTTATCTATTAAAACAATTTTTATAAATCCATTGTTGTGTATGTATGATTTTCGGCTAATTTTATGAAGTATTTTCTCATTTTTAATAAGGCTTAATAATTGTTCGTTTGCCAATAATTCTAAAATTGAAATTCGTTTTAATTCAGAGTTATTAACTAATAAGGTGTCACATAGAATTTCAAAATCTTCTAATTCCATTTGAATACTCAGAGATTATAATAAGAGCAAATCCCCTCACTTGAGGGGATTTTTTACATCTTAAAAGTCTTAAATCTCAATCGAATCATCTAAGTTTGGCATCAACCAACGCTTCGCTTCATCCATTGACCAGCCTTTACGTTCTGCATAACTGTCTAACTGATCCAGTGCAATCTTGCCGACATTAAAGTATTCAGATTGCGGGTTACTGTAATAGAAGCCGCTAACACTTGAAGGTGGCCACATTGCAAAACTAGAAGTCAGTTCGGTACCAATGGCATTGGTTGAATCTAACCAGTTAAACAAGGTCGCTTTTTCAGAATGTTCAGGACAAGCAGGGTAACCCGGTGCAGGACGAATCCCGACATACTTCTCTTTAATCAGGTCATCATTCGACAACTGTTCAGACGCTTGATAGCCCCAGAACTCTTTACGAATACGCTCATGCAAATGCTCAGCAAAGGCTTCTGCAAAACGGTCACCTAAAGACTGTGCCAAAATTGCAGAGTAGTCATCGCCTTTGGCTTTGTATTCATGCGCCAATTCTTCCGCACCAAAGATTGATACGGTGAAACCACCCAAGTAATCTTCAAGATTGGTATCTTCTGGCGCAATAAAATCTGCCAATGAGAAGTTCGGTTTACCTGAAACTTTGTCAGACTGCTGACGAGTATGCTCAAACTTGTGCGTTGCAGTTTGATTTTCATCATAAATCGAAACGGTATCTGCACCGGTACGTTTTGCAGGAGCAAGACTGAATACGGCACGTGCATCAAAACGCTTGTTCTCTACAATATCTTTCAACATGATTTGCGCTTGTTCATACAAATCAGTTGCTGCTTCACCGACCACTTCATCCGTCAAAATTGCAGGGAACTTGCCCGCCAAACTCCAAGAGATAAAGAATGGTGTCCAATCAAAATAAGGCACTAAAGTTTCAAGCGGGTAATTCTTCAGAACCTGCTGACCTAACACATTTGGCTTAGGTGGAACATAGTTCGCCCAGTCAATTTTCACGCCATTGGCAATTGAATCTGCATAAGACAGTTTTGCCGCTTTAGGTTGCTTGTTGGCAATACGTTCACGCACTTTGGCATATTCTTCGCGGTAGCCTTTAATGAACTCAGGTTTCATTTCAGGTGAAAGCAGGGAAGTTGCAACCCCGACTGCACGTGAAGCATCGGCAACATAAATCACCGCATCATTTGAATATTGCGGATCAATCTTCACTGCGGTATGCGCTTTAGAAGTGGTTGCACCACCAATCATCAATGGAACATGGAAACCTTTACGCTGCATTTCTTTGGCAACAAAGACCATTTCATCGAGTGACGGTGTAATCAAACCAGACAAACCAATAATATCGACTTTTTCATCAATCGCGGTTTGCAGGATTTTTTCCGCAGGTACCATCACGCCAAGGTCAACGATGTCATAACCGTTACAGCCAAGTACCACGCCGACAATATTTTTACCAATATCGTGTACGTCGCCTTTAACCGTCGCCATCAGAATTTTTCCTTTGGTCTGACCTTCGGTTTTTTCCGCTTCAATGTACGGGTTCAACCAAGCTACGGCTTGTTTCATTACACGGGCCGATTTCACCACTTGCGGCAGGAACATTTTACCTGCACCGAACAAATCACCGACCACGTTCATGCCAGACATGAGCGGACCTTCAATCACATCTAAAGGACGGGCAGCTTTTAAGCGTGCTTCTTCAGTGTCGATATCAATATAAGCAGTGATGCCTTTAACCAATGCATACTCAAGACGCTTTTCAACTGACTCTTCACGCCATTCCAGGTTTTCAGCTTCGCGCTGTGCACCGCCTTTGCCACGGTATTGTTCCGCAACTTCAAGCAATTTCTCAGTGGCATCCTGACCACTTTCACCTTGGTTTTGGTTCAGAACAACGTCTTCAACCGCAGCTTTTAATTCAGCAGGAATATCATCATAAATCGCCAACTGACCTGCATTCACAATCCCCATGGTCATGCCTTGTTGAATGGCATGATAAAGGAAGACTGCATGAATGGCTTCACGAACTGGTTCGTTACCACGGAAAGAGAACGATACGTTGGATACACCACCAGAAATCATGGCGTGCGGAAGGTTCTGTTTAATCCAGCCCGTCGCTTCAATGAAATCGACTGCGTAGTTGTTGTGTTCTTCAATACCTGTAGCAATGGCAAACACGTTTGGATCGAAAATGATGTCTTCAGCAGGGAAGCCGACTTCATTGACCAAAATATCATACGAACGTTTGCAGATTTCACGCTTACGTGCCGCTGTATCGGCCTGACCATCTTCGTCAAACGCCATGACAATGACTGCAGCACCATACTGGCGGCAAAGGCGCGCTTTTCCGACAAACTCGTCATAACCTTCTTTTAAGGAAATAGAGTTGACCACGGCTTTACCTTGTACGCATTTCAAGCCGGCTTCAATAATTTCCCATTTTGATGAGTCAATCATAAGCGGTACGCGAGAAATATCCGGTTCAGAGGCAATCAGATTCAGGAATTTCACCATTGCTGCTTGCGAGTCCAGCATGCCTTCATCCATGTTGATGTCGACAATCTGTGCGCCACCTTGCACTTGATCCAAAGCCACTTCCAAAGCTTCGGTATAGTTTTCTTCACGAATCAAACGGGCGAATTTTTTTGAACCGGTCACGTTGGTACGTTCACCGACGTTTACAAACAAGGAATCTTTGGTGATGTTAAATGGTTCTAAACCTGAAAGACGGCAAGCCGGTTCAATCTCAGGAATCTGACGCGGTTTAATGTCTTTGACTGCATTATAAATGGCACGGATATGATCTGGAGTGGTACCACAGCAACCACCGGTGATATTGATTAAGCCGCTTTCTGCAAATTCTTTAAGGAATGCTGCAGTTTGTTCAGGGGTTTCATCATAACCACCAAACGCATTTGGTAAACCTGCATTGGGATGCGCGGAAATAAACACATCAGCGACATCACCCACAGTTTTGACGTGTGGACGCATCGCATCTGCACCCAAGGCACAGTTAAAACCAACTGAAAGCAAATCACCATGACGAACCGAGTTCCAGAACGCTTCAGCAGTTTGACCGGTTAAGGTACGACCTGAAGCATCGGTAATGGTGCCGGAAATCATCAACGGCAACTCATAGCCTAACTGGTTAAAGACTTCTTTCACTGCAAAAATCGCTGCTTTACAGTTCAGTGTATCGAATACCGTTTCAATCAGCAGAATATCGGCACCGCCTTCAATTAAGGCATGTGCAGCTTCAATATAGTTTTCTTTTAATTCATCAAAAGTAATGTTACGAAATGCCGGGTCATTTACATTCGGTGAGATCGAACAAGTACGAGATGTCGGTCCAAGAACACCCGCAACAAAACGTGGTTTGTCTGGTGTTGAATATTTTTTACATGCTTCTTTGGCAATACGCGCAGCTTCAACGTTAATTTCGTGAACCAAGTCTTCCATGTGGTAGTCAGACATGGAAACACGTGTGCCATTGAAGCTGTTGGTTTCAATAATATCGGCACCGGCATCGAGGTAAGCTTCATGAATGCCTTGAATAATCTGCGGTTGAGTAAGGACTAAAAGGTCATTGTTGCCTTTTAGGTCAGATGCCCAGTCAGCAAAACGCTCACCACGATAATCCGCTTCTTCCAGTTTATGGCGTTGAATCATGGTACCCATAGCACCGTCAATAATCAGGATGCGTTTGGCGAGAAGCTCTTTCAGGGTGGCAAGCGTGGACATAAATAACCCCAATCCGATGGAATACAAAATGGGCATTATTTTAACAGAATTAGACTGCATTTGAGGAATATTCAGCCGACTTCGTTAAGCACTGCTTAAAATAAGCCCATTTGTGCCGAATTTTTCATCGAATTGAAATATGACCCCCTTAACATTCAGCATGGAAAAGAAAAAGTTGAGTGGTTGGTTGATCGGAAAGATTTTTTATACATGTATCCAGGTACTTTGAAATATTGAGGCACAAACTATTTTGGGCTTTAAATATTTTTAAATTATGGATTTAAAACAGTTCCACTCCCCAAGAGCAGGCCGAGTGAATTAAATTAAGTCAATTATTAAAAATTGGCTTTATATGACAGCTTTTTGTCATATAATTGTCACAATTAAATTGAACAATAAGGGGATTTTATTATCCCCTTGAACCGTCTGCATGAATTCTAATATTCCTCCCGTCCAAGATCAGGCGCATTCAGCACCCGCGAAATCGACGAATGTGCATGTTCCTACACCTAAATTTTTTATGCCGGTGTTTCTTACGGTTATTATTTCTACTTTGGTGTACATCGGCTTTCAAGTTTCTGCCGATTTGACACATGTTCCTGCATTAAGTTTATATTCCGTTATTCTGTTAGCGACCGCCTTGTTAATCGCTTTAGGCTTTGAATTTGTTAATGGTTTTCATGACACTGCCAATGCGGTAGCGACAGTCATTTATACCAATGCCTTGTCTGCACCTGTTGCTGTGATGTGGGCAGGTTTTTGTAATTTCCTTGGGGTGATGGTGGCAAGTGGCGCGGTAGCCTACGGCATCATTGCTTTATTGCCTGTTGAACTGATCATGAATGTCGGTTCAGGTGCAGGTTTTGCCATGGTTTTTGCCATGCTGATAGCGGCTATTTTATGGAACTTGGGTACCTGGTTCCTGGGTATTCCAGCGTCTAGTTCACATACTTTAATCGGTTCGATTTTAGGTGTGGGCATCATGAACTACCTGCTGAATTCGGGTAATGGTGCCAGTGGTGTCGACATGGACCAAGTGCTTAAAGTCGGTAAAGCACTGTTGTTTTCGCCTTTGATTGGTTTCGCTTTTGCTGCGATTTTATTTCTGTTGGTGAAGAAAGTCTTTAAAAAACAAATGGAATTGTTCCAACCTCCAAAAGGTAATCAACCACCACCACCTTTAATTCGTGCCATCTTGATTTTTACCTGTACCGGGGTAAGTTTTGCGCATGGTTCAAATGATGGTCAAAAAGGTATGGGCTTAATCATGCTGATCTTGATCGGTTGTGTACCTTTGGCTTACTCATTGAATAAAAACCTGGACGCGAAGCATATCCAATCATTTGAACAGTTATCTGAGCAAACTGCGGCAGTTATTTATCCAAATCATCAGGATATTCCTGATACACAAGCTCGTGAAGTGTTGACCAAGTATATTCAAACTAAAGAGATGTCACCTGAAGTGGTGCCTGCTTTGGCAAGTTTGACCGATCACTTGGGTAATCACGTTGCCGAATATGGTGATCTAAAAGATATTCCAGAAAAAGAAGTTTCTACTATTCGTAATGATATGTACTTAAGCACGACGGCATTCAAGCGTTTAGATAAAGCTGAACAGCTTCCTGCAATGTCGGAAAGTCAAGCCAAGACAGTCAAGGAATACCGTAAAAACCTCGATTCATTCCTGCAATATATTCCGACCTGGGTAAAAGTGGCGGTAGCGCTTGCGCTTGGTCTTGGAACCATGGTGGGCTGGAAACGTATTGTGGTAACAGTGGGTGAGCGTATTGGTAAAAGTCATATGACTTATGGCCAAGGCATGTCAGCCGAACTTGTTGCCATGACGACTATTGCCGCAGCAGATGGTTTGGGTATGCCAGTATCGACAACACACGTATTAAACAGTGCTGTTGCTGGTACCATGGTGGCCAATAAATCTGGCTTAAACTTCCAGATGGTACGCACCATTCTTTCAGCATGGATTTTCACGCTACCGGCTACGATTTGTTTATCCGGTGGTCTGTTCTGGTTGTTCTTACAGTTTGTTTAAGATATCTATTTGAAATAAAAAAAGCTGCAATTGCAGCTTTTTTTATGCTCATAAAAAGTAATAGTAAAAACTACTTCTTAAACACTTTTAACATCTTCTTAATTGGCAATTTTTCATTGGCAAGGCCATACAGTGCAGCAAAAGGCAGTGCGGTACGGGCCAAATAAGCCACACGCCATAAACCCCCATGGTTGGCACCTTTCATCATTAACTCTAATGGGTGATCCAAAGGCGTTTCCGGATTCGCTACCGATTCAGGATGACGCAAATCATAAATCCATAATGCGGCCATCAGCGCATTGGTGGTTTCCGGATGAAAAGATTCAACATCAAACAGACTTGCACCATTAAATGCGGCTTTCAATAATGGGTTTTTAGTCACTGAATGCGTAGTGGTAGAGGGGGCAATATTGATGCTGACACGTTGTCCATAATGACGAGCCAAAATTGCGCGCCATTGTTGAATGCGTTTTGCCAAAGCATAGTTTGGACCTTGCTCCACCACCAGACAGTCTGCAATTCCATATTCATGGCCATTATCACAGCTGATTAATGCATCCAGGTTTTTCTTGAAAAAGTGCTGAGCAGAAATCATCGAAATGCTTTCACTGATGATACGTTGCGATTTTGAGCGCTGGAGTAACTTCAGGTTTGAAGCCTCTACAATTTCTTTAGGAATGGCATAGACATCGGTTGGGGTACACATGAACATTAGACTGGTGTCAGCCTTTTGCTCACTGACGTACTGCATAATGCTGTCCATTGCCATAGATACCCGGACGTGTTTTTCCCCATCTAAATAGGCAATGGCTGCAAGGTCTAGCTGACGTTCACTTTGGATCAGCCAATGGGCAATTTCAGGTGTTTGAGTGAGTAAGTCGACCCCCAATTTTTCTTTGAGTGTGGCCGTTGGCGTATCATCTGCCAAATTTTCCGCACAGGGTGCATATAGGGTTGCATTGCCTTGTTGGATGGTCGTTAAAATTCTGTCCCAAACTCGGCTGTTGGGTAAATCCACGGCCACAATATTGGCTTTCCATTTAGACAGCCAGGTCAGTGGACCGGCTTCAGAACCTGCACCAAATAAGACCATGGTGCGATCAGAAAGATCAAACCATTCAGGATGTGCATGTGCAGCACGTAAAGCATCCGCATGGCTTGGTTCTATAATGCCTGCATTTTGCCAGGTTTGAATTTGATCGAGTAAAGCCTGACCTTGTAATTTTTGCCCTTTATAAGGCACATACCATTCAGGGGCAGTCTCACTTTCACCTTTCAGCTGAACTGTATACAAGTTTGCTGTATCGATATCCTTCATGATGTCTTTAAGTAAATAGCGTTGACCATTTCTGTAAAAGTCAAAGCTATGATGAGCCTTGTGTAAGCCTTGTTTTGCAATGGTAATTGGATTGTTGAGGTTACGAATACCTTGTTCAACCAAGGCTTTAAAATAGATAGGATAACGCTTACGCCAGTTTTTTTCCGCAAGGGCATTCATTGATGACTTGTTGTCAACAATCGATAAAGCTTCAGCAATAATTTCTTTGCCTGTCTGGGAGCTGCTGGGTTTGTTGCTGGTGGGATTGATAGGGAATTGAAGACCATCTAATGAAGTGGACATGCAAAAAATCTCGTTTTTTTGATCATTAATATACAGATGTCTACATTATCTATGCCAAATTGATTTGATGGGTAGCATTTAATGACAAAATTGTGTAAATCTTTTTCAAAAAACGGCAAAAAAGGAGCCGAAGCTCCTTAAGGTGTAAATATTATCATTTCAGTATTATTTAGAAACGCCTTCCGCGTCTTGGAATATTGATAGGTGAACCATAAACTCTAGAAAGGCAATTGTACCAACTTGTTCAAAAAGTGTGGAATAACACGCGGTTCAAGAATGATCGTCATGATCACCCCGTATGCAGCTCCCCAAAGATGTGCACTATGGTTGATGTTGGAATTGCCGCGTTTGCCTGACCAGATACTGTAAGCAACATATAAAATTGCAAAAATAATCGCCGGTACAGGAATAAAGAAAACAAAAATTAGTTTCCACGGTTCAAATAAAATATAAGCAAACAAAACTGCCGAAACTGCACCGGAAGCGCCTAAACTTGCCCATCGATGATCATTTTTATGTTTGAGATAACTTGGAATAATGGCAACAATCAAGCCGCCTAAGTAGAACAATACAAAGCCAAGATCAAAAAAATACTGTCGGTAAAAACTTTCAATCACACTGCCAAAAAAGAACAGCGTAATCATATTAAAAATCAGATGGGCACCATCGGCATGGACAAAACCATGGGTAATAAAGCGGTCATATTGCCCACGTTGCATTGCAGGGGGCCAAAAAATAAGACGGCTCATGACCTTCTGATTTGAAAATGCAATCAGTGAAACAGCCACTGTAATCAGGATCAGGCTAACAGTATGGTTAAAAGGTAAATCTAGCATAAAGTGACAGTTCAATTTTTAAATATTTATACCTAATAATGCCATTAAATGAAGTGTTAAGATGAACTTTTATAATAATTCCGACAATTTTAGTTGATTTTTTTTTATTACCCCGCATCTTCAGTTAAAATGATCACTTCAGCTTGAGGAAATATGATTATGTCGACTGAGAACATCAGCGCTGCAGTTGCAGAAGAAATTCCAAATTTATTGATTACGCCAACGGCACAAGAGTATTTGTTTGATTTGCTTGAAAAACAAAATACTCCAGGGATTGCTGTACGTATTTTTGTGGAAAATCCTGGTACGCCACGTGCTGAATGTTGTATGGCATATAGTGCACCTGAAGAAGTGATTCCTACAGACTATAAACAAGATTACCCGAATTTTGCGGCTTATATTGATGCTCCATCTATCCCATATTTGTTAGATGCGGTGATTGATTACAATAAAGACCGTTTTGGTGGTCAATTGACATTCCGCGCACCCAACTCAAAAGTGCCACGCGTAGGTGCGGATGCTTCGATTGAAGAGCGTATTACCTATGTATTGCAAGCCGAAATTAACCCGGGTCTTGCAGGTCATGGTGGTAACTGTGCCTTGGTTGAAATTGTTGAAGATGAAGAACATGGCCTAACTGCTGTATTAAAATTCGGTGGTGGTTGCCAAGGTTGTTCATCGATTGATTTGACCTTGAAACAAGGCGTTGAAACAACCTTAAAACAACATGTTCCTGAGTTGGCACGTGTGGTTGACCAAACTGACCACAGCAATACTGAAGGTGCTTACTTCAAGTAAGTTCTGAAAGTACTTTAAAAATAACCTCCTATACGGAGGTTATTTTTTTTATTGTTCAATCTTTAAAATCTTCTGTGCTGTTTCAGCATAATAAAACTTTTCTAAATAGGCTCTTGCACGTTCTCGTAAATATTCAGATGAAACGAGCTTTTGAACAACAGGCGCTAACAATTGCTGTAATTCATGTTGAATTAAGGCTTCATCAATATTCAAGTCGCGGAGTAACAGGTCAAAACTACGCTGCTGATTCCGGGTGTACCAGGCATAGACACCATCATGAACTTGTTGTTTTAAATATTCTGTTTGACGCAGATGATCCCAAATTTCATGTCCTAAGCCCACAGTGTTAGGCAGGTCTTGAACTTCAATATAATTTTTCAAAACAGCTAAAGGCATATCTTTAATTTTATGCCACAGATTGGCCTGAAAGTGATAGAGCTTTTCATCATCAAAATGTTGATTTAAAACATGCTCACTCATTTGGCTGAGCTTTAAAATATTCTTTTGCAGATAATGGCCAATGGTCTCATCCAGATTGGAGTCGGTCACGGTTTCTAAAACCGATTTACCCATTTTCATAAAACGTGAAACACCCGGAACACGTTTTGCCATCACCGAATTATCTAAATAATCCTGAATTGAATGTTGAATCAATTGCGTGATCATGGCTGAAAAAGCAGGGCTGTTGACCACGGTTTTAATCAGGCGTTGACGATGTCCACTTTTACTCGCGACATATTGGGCAATTTTATCGACGGTTAATACCGGAATCACATCCGCAATTTGCGTGTTTTCATTGGCTGGATGAATTAAAGCAAAACGAAGATGTTCGGTAATTTGCTCAATTAAAAAAGTACTCGCAGGTGTGGCTAAAATCTGCTTTTGCAATAGCGCGTTGATTTGTTCAAATGACCAGAGATCCTGCAAGGTTTGTTTTCTAAACCAGTGATAAAAATTCAAAAACTCATTTTCAATCGTGGCAGTATGTGAAAACTCCTGCTCTAAAAAGTCAAGATGAGCTTCAATCAATTGCTCAATCATCGGATGTTTTTGCATACTGTCTCTGCAAGCTAATTTAATGGGATAAGTTTATCAGCAAGTGGGTTTTTTAACTTTTGGGTTTTTGCTAGAAAAGGTAAATAGTGGTTCGCCACTTGTTGTTCTGCTTCTAAAATAGGCATGTGCCCGACATTATTTAAAATAATAGGCGTTTCGGCCCGCTTTAATAAAGATTGTAATTCATTTGCTGCTTCAACATTAATGATCTTGTCTTGCTTGCCCCAAAGGATTAGCGCGGGTGCTTCAATGGTTCGTGTCAGCCGGGCAAATGATTCAGGCGTATAAATACGACTCAGGGTGATCAATTGTTCAATCATTTTACGGGTTTGCAAGGACTGTGAAATCAGTCTTTTTTCTTGTGCTTTTTTAAAATAAAGCGGTAAGTCCGGTGGGGTTTGCATTACTTGACCCATCACATCGTCTAGATCGCCGGGTTTAGACACAATGAGATGCTTTAAAAAATAAGGGTCTTTGGTATAGGCGGTATTGGCCTGTTTATAGATGCCTACGCTGTTGAGTAAAAACAGACTTTGCGTATCAAATGGATATTGTGATGCATAAACAGTTGCAATGGAGCCGCCCAGCGAGTGTCCGGCAATGTTCAGTTTGTCTTCAACTTTAATGGCTTCAACAAAACGGCGTAAGCGTTGCGTAACATTGGGAACAGACAAATCAAAATTATCTGCAACTTTGCTTTCACCATTACCAGGAAGGTCTGGAATAATCACATGGTAATAAGGTGTTAAAAAATGTGCCACCCCATTCCAGTTATCCCGATTTCCCGCCAAGCCATGAATGAGTAATACGGCAGGTTTATTGCTGGAGCCACCTTCACTATAGCTCCAGCTAATATCATCAATTTTAATGGTTTTACTGCGTAAGCCGGCTGCATTACGTTCTTTAACTAAATAATTTTCTAATGAGAGTTGAGCATCACGGGGTGTTTTATTTATTGCTGCATAAGAATAAAGAGGCGTGCTGATAGAAAGTGCTAAGCACGTCATTTGCAAAAAGCGGGATAAAATCGAGTGAAGCGGTGTCATTGATCATCATCCTAATATGTTAATGACGATAATTCTTTATACGCAATCATATAAAAATCATCTGATTTTTACTGCATTTTATTTTTTTAAAAATGTCTGTAGTTTATTGTAATTATTATTAAATAATTGTCACTGAATAGTTTTTTGAATTCCGTTGCGTGAATCTTGAAAAGTGTGCACTAGATCAAATTTATGAGCTAAATAAAATATTTTGTAACTTTGTTATTAATTAATCAGCTATTCTTTTTGCAAGTGACTTTCCAATTTCATCGCATTAAAATATTGTAACTTAAAACATTGGAAGACCAGCATGCTAACAGCAGAAGAAGCTTTAGATCGTTTAAAAAAAGGGAACCAGCGTTTTGTATCGGGGGAAACGACACACCCCAAACAACTTTCACATCAGCAACGGGCAGAAATGGCAGGAAATCAAAATCCTTTTGCCATCGTCTTGGGTTGTTCAGACTCTCGTGTTCCTGCTGAAATGGTGTTTGATCAGGGTTTAGGTGATTTATTTGTCATCCGTGTGGCAGGTAATGTGGTTGCACCTTCACAGGTCGGCAGTGTGGAATTTGCTGCAGAACGTTATGATTGCGCTGTAGTGGTGGTATTAGGACATAGTCATTGTGGCGCTATTCAGGCGACCATTGATACCTTAATGAATCCCGATCATCCGCCTTCATTAAACCTGATGTCTATTGTCAACCGTGTTCGCCCATCGGTTGAAACATTGATGCAAACTGAATTGAAAAATGATTTGGCTAAACTGTCGAAACATGCGGTTCGTTCTAATGTCTTTGCCTCTGTGAATCAGCTGCGTCATGGTTCTGCGGTTTTAGAATGCCTGATTGCCAAAGGCCAGTTGAAAATTGTCGGTGCAGAATATTCTCTAGAAACGGGTGAAGTTTTGTTTTTTGATTTTTAAAATTAAATTAAGCTTCAAACTGAATAAAAGGCGCTTTATAAAGCGCCTTTTATATAGGGATAAGCATTGTTCAGTAAAATGCTTTGTGCGTTTGCATTGGGATGAACTAAATCCTGTTGCATCAAGTTTTTCCTGCCTGCAATTCCTTCTAAAAAGAATGGCATCAATTTGACTTTGTACTGTTGACTCACAATCTTGTAATTTTTTTCAAAAGCTTTGCTATAGGCGGTACCGTAATTCGGTGGAATTTTCATTCCAAAAACCAGTACAGTGGCTTTAGCTTTCTGACTTTGTTGAATTAAATTAGCCAGGTTTTTTTGAATCAATAGCGGTGATTGACCGCGCAAACCATCATTTCCCCCTAACTCAATTACCACAATATGCGGTTTATGGATTTGCAATAATTTAGGCAAGCGCGCCAAGGCACCGCTGGTGGTTTCACCGCTGACACTGGCATTGACCACTTTATGTTGTTTCGGATACTGTTGCTCTAGACGTTTTTGTAATAAATGCACCCAACCTTGCTGTGCTTGTATGCCATAGCCTGCGCTAATACTGTCACCCAGAATCATAATGGTTTTAGCAGACACCACCACTGGAGCAAGACACAGGCTGAGCATCGCCAGGCAAGCAAATACACGAGTTTTTAGATTGCGATTTTGCATATAGGGATTTTATGATCCAAGTGACGAGCGACAATTCCATCATGCCACAAGCAATAATTTATGCACAACAACTGACACAAAAGATAAAACTTCCTCAAAAGGAATTTATTATTTTCGAAAATTTCAGTCTGGATATTTTGGCGGGTGAACAGATTGCCATTACCGGACGTTCAGGTTCAGGAAAATCGACCTTGCTCGGAATACTGGCGACCTTAGATCAGGCCAGTTCAGGGAAATTGGTGGTTTGTGGCGAATCAATTGCAGAACTGAATGAAGAACAGCGTGCTTTGGTACGCTTAAAATATATCGGCTTCGTGTTCCAGTCTTTCCAGCTGTTACCGCATTTAACCGCGGTGGAAAATGTGATGTTACCGTTGCGCTTACAGAAGAATTTTAATTTTGCAGCAGCTGAAAAAAAGGCATTCGCTTTACTTAAAAAAGTCGGTTTAGAACGCCAGGCGACACAAA
Organism: Acinetobacter sp. ANC 5414; assembly: GCF_013004295.1. Taxonomy (NCBI): domain Bacteria; kingdom Pseudomonadati; phylum Pseudomonadota; class Gammaproteobacteria; order Moraxellales; family Moraxellaceae; genus Acinetobacter; species Acinetobacter sp. ANC 5414. The sequence continues at coordinate 142,902 of NZ_JABERM010000012.1, read as the reverse complement.
CGCCCAAAGTGCTTTCTGGCGGAGAACAGCAACGTGTTGCCATTGCGCGTGCGTTAATTAGCGACCCGAAAATTATTTTTGCCGATGAGCCTACAGGTAACTTGGACACCCAAACCGCTAAAGAAATTGAGCAACTGTTATTTCAGCTGAATCGTGAATTTGGCACGACTTTGGTTTTGGTCACCCATGATCCAACATTGGCCGAGCAATGTCAGCGCCATTTTGAGCTGCTGGATGGTCGCTTGATTGAACATCGTAACGGTGAGGGCTGAAATGAATCCACTGTTTCGACCCTTGCTGACGCAAAGTTTTAAAAGTACCGGCGTTTACTTACTGATTATTGCTTTGACTTTGGCGATCAGTGCGACCACAGCACTAAAATTCAGTAATGAACAAATCCAAAATGCCGTGGCATTACAAGCGGCTGAAATGCTGGCAGGGGATTTAGTCCTGAGCGACAATCAGCCGCTTGAAAAAAAGTGGCAACATAAAGCTGATCAATTAGCGCTACAACAATCTGAAGTCACCACATTCAGTTCGATGGCGCATACCCATGATCAATTTGTGATGGTCAATGTGAAAGCCATTGATGATGCTTTCCCTTTACGTGGTGAAATTCGGGTTGCCCCAAAGGCACAGAAAATTCAGTCAGGAGAAGTCTGGCTCAGTTCACGTGCCATGGATTTGTTGCATGTCAAAGTCGGGGATAGCGTCAATATTGCCGATGGAACCTTTAAAGTCACAGCTAAAATTGAACATGACTCCAATCAGGAACTGGGTTTTTCCGGTTTTTCGCCAACGGTGATTATTTCTCAAGCCGACATTGCCCGAACCAACGCCATTCAAATTGGCAGTCGAGTGGAATATCGTTTATTGATGGCAGGGGCTGCACAACAGACCAAACAGTTTGAACAGGATTTCAATCGACTGCATAAATCTGCGCAAAGCAAAATACAGAATGAACAACCCAGCCTGAAGCTGCGTAATGCCAGTGAAGGCAATACTCGTTTAATGAAGCCGATTGCCAATCTAGATACCTTCCTGCAACTCACCAATATTTTGACCATTTTGCTGTGTGGTATTGCGATTGCTTTAACCAGTCAGCGTTATGTGCAACAAAATCAGGATAGCATTGCATTGATGCGTTGTATCGGGGCAACAAAAAGACAAATTCTTAGCGCGTACCTGGCTTTATTGAGCGTGGTTCTAATTGTCGCAATGGCGATTGGCAGTCTGGCGGGGGTAGCACTTGGATATGGTTTGTTGCAACTGATGCTACAACTGATTCCACATCTGCAAATTGAATTTTCTGCATGGGATATGCTGCTGGGTCCATTGCCGATTGCGATGCTGACCAGTGCAGTGGTGTTACTGGGTTTTATCGTGCCAAGTTTATGGCAGTTACTGAATACACCGCCTATTCGGGTGATTCGCCAACAAGAAAAATCAGTGCAATCCATGCTATGGATGTTGCTGATGGGAACAGCCAGTCTGGTGCTGTTTAGTGTAGTACTGACTGAAAATATTGTGCTGACTGCTTGGGTGATCGGGGCAATTATCATCTTGTGTACGGTGCTGTATATGCTGATTTGGGGCTGCTTAAAACTGATTAAAAGTTTGAAGTGGTCCATTTCAGCTTATATCCGTGCACCTTATCAAACTGCCTTTCAAATTACTGCTTTGGCACTCGGTCTAAGTTTGATTACCGTCTTGGCGGTATTGAGAACGGATTTGCTTGAGCGTTGGCAACAGCAATTGCCAGAAGGTACACCGAATCAGTTTGTTTACGGTTTACCACCGTTTGATATGCCTTTATTTAAAGCCCAACTTGAGCAACGGGGTTGGCACAGTACGCCACTTTATCCCAATATCCGTGGGCGACTGGTGGCAAAAAATGATCAGCCTTTTTCGGAAAACTTGCTTAAAAGCAATGAGTCTTTACGCCGTGAACTTAATTTAACCCAAACCGCTGAATATCCTACCGACAATAAAATTGTGCAGGGCACCGCAGCATTGCAACAGGCAGGTGATGTGTCAGTTGAAGTGAAAACAGCTGAAGAACTGGGCATTAAAATAGGTGATCGACTCACCTTTAGTTTGCCTGAAGGTTTAATCCAAGCCAAAGTCATTAATTTGCGTAGTGTCGAATGGGAAAGTTTTAGTCCGAATTTTTTCTTTATTTTTGCACCCAAGACCATGGATGAAAATGCGGGCAGTTATTTGGGCAGTTTTTATGTGCCTGAACAGGATAAAAAACAACTGGTTTCCGTGATTCAGCAATTTTCCAATACGGTTTTTATTGATGTCAGTTTGATTCTGGATGAAGTGAAACGCGTGGTAAATGTGCTGGTGCAAATTATTACCATACTCGCGCTATTGGTGAGTGTCTCAGGGATTTTGGTTTTAGTGGCCTGTTTAAACCTGTTGATGGATGAACGCAAACGGGAAGTGGCTTTGCTGCGCTCATTTGGCAGTTCCAAACAAAAGCTAAAACAAATGATGAGTGTGGAGATCGGTTTTATTGGATTCATGGCAGGCGTGGTTTCATGCTTATTTGCAGAAGTGATCAGTGCGATTGCCAGTTATAAAATGAATTTGACCATTCAGGCGCATTGGGAAATTTGGCTCATATTGCCGATTTTAATGACCGTGGTGTGTGCTGTGATTGGACGTTATCGCTTAAGTTATCTTTGCGATATTCCGCCTTTACAAAGTTTGCGAGAGATGAATCAATCATAGATTCATCTCTCCAACAGGATTCATTAACATTAAAACTGCAGTTGTGCGCGCATGGTTGCAAGAATTTGACGCCAAACTGGTTCAAGGATTTGCACTTGTTGCATGCAGTAATCATAAAATACAGAGCAGGTCACTACACCGACACCCAAACCTAGAATAAAGCCTAAACGGGGTTTATGGATGCGTTGTCCCACGTACCAAATAGCCGCTAATACTGCGCCCATCAGCATACCACCAATATGGGCTGCATTATTAATTCCCGGCATGGTGAAGCCAATGAACAGGTTAATCCCCATCACCATGACCAAGGTTTTTTTATCTAAAATAAAGCGTTGTTTCGGTAATATGGGTAATAAAGACAAAACGGTCAAAGCGCCACCAAGACCCATCACCGCCCCAGATGCACCAGCACTGACAGTCGGGAAAAGTTTAGGATCATTAGTTTGCAGCAGTTCAAAGGTATTTTGAATATCGATAAAACCGCTGAGCAAACTTCCCATCAGGCCTGCAAGGACATACAACCCTAAATAATAGAATCGACCAAAAAGTTGTTCCGCCACACTGCCGAAAATATACAAGGCCCACATATTGAGCATTAAATGGATCAAGCCAAAATGAAAAAACATGCTTGTAAACAGGCGGGTGGGTTCCTCTAAAAAGGTTAAAGGTGCATAATCAGCTCCCCAATGAATAGCGTCTACCAGACTTGGGCTGGTAATATTGACCCCTGTGAGCACTTGCCAGAGAAACAAACCGATATTGATGGCAATAAAAAGTGCAGTCAGCCACCAAAGGTGAACCTCGGGTTTACTTTGAATGGGGGGAGGTGAAAGTTCAGCCATGCTATTCTTTTATAATCTTTGCTATATTCAGCTTCAAGCTTAGCACGAAAAAACAGATATTTTGGAGTAACTCACTGACATGAAAGCTTTTATTGTTCGTAGTTTGTTAATACTTGTCAGTTTGGTGCTTTTAGTACAACTTTGGATATTTTCAAGTCTGGTGTGGTGGCGAACCCATCCGGTTGATACGACCATGATGATGCGTCTGGATTATTGGTCTGAACCGTCTAAGCCGATCAAACATCAATGGCGTGATTACGATCAAATCAGTGACTATCTCAAACATGCCGTGGTTGCAGCAGAAGACGGTAAGTTTTTACAACATCATGGTTTTGATTGGGCGGGCATGCAATTTGCCTTGGAGCGGAATAAAGACAAAGGCAAGGTTGTGGCCGGTGGTTCGACTATTTCACAGCAATTGGCGAAAAATCTATTCTTATATAATAAGCGTTCATTTCTGCGTAAAGGTCAAGAAGCTGTTGCAACATGGATGATGGAGCGCGTCTGGACGAAACAACGTATTTTAGAAGTGTATTTAAATTCGGTTGAATTTGGCGACAATATTTACGGTGTGGAGGCGGCAACCCAGCATTATTTTGGCAAAAGTGCGAGAAGTTTAAGTCGTGAACAAGCCGCCTTTTTAGCGGCCATTTTACCTAATCCAAAATATTACCAAGACCATCGTGATGACCGAAAACTACAATACCGTAAACGTATGATTCAAAAATATATGCGTTATAGCAATATTCCCTAATTCAAGACGGTAATAAAAAGCCCAAATTTTTGGGTTTTTTTATGAAATTGTCATGATTTTGAAGCATACTTATGAAGATAAGGATCACTTTCGAATAATCATAGGTTAGGTATGAATACTGCAGCTGGCACATCTCCTACACAAACAGAATATGCATATAACGATCGCTATATTAATCGTGAACTTTCTATTTTAGATTTTCATCTACGTGTATTGGAACAGGCGGTTGATCCACTACATCCTTTACTTGAACGCATGAATTTCTTGCTTATTTTCTCGCGTAATCTGGACGAGTTTTTTGAAATTCGTTTTGCGGGATTGATGGAACAGCTCGATTTAGGCAATGAAAGTCACAGTCCGGACGGTTTAACCCCAAAGCAAGTCCTAGAGATTATTTCTAAAACCGCCCATGCTGCCATCGAACGCCAGTACCGTATTTTAAATGAAGAAATTCTGCCAAAACTGCGTGAAGAAGATATTTGCTTCTTGCGTCGTGGAGAACTCACACCTGCTCAATCGGTCTGGATTAAAAAGTATTTCCAAGAGCAAGTGGCTCCAGTGCTGACCCCGATTAGTTTAGATCCAGCCCATCCATTTCCACGTTTAGTCAACAAAAGCTTAAACTTTATTGTGACTTTGGAAGGGAAAGATGCTTTTGGTCGTCAAATTGATTTGGCGGTTGTGCCCGCACCGCGTTCATTACCGCGAGTGGTCCGTTTGCCGGATGAACTCACCGATGGCAAAGAGCATCATGTCATGCTATCCGCGATTATTCATGAGCACGTGTCTGATTTATTCCCAGGCATGACTGCCACAGGTTGCTATCAATTTCGTGTCACACGTAATGCCGACTTGGCTTTAAATGAAGATGTCGAAGATTTAGCCAAAGCTTTAAAAGGGGAGCTGAATTCGCGTCGTTTTGGCCGTGCAGTACGCCTGGAAGTGACTCAAAACTGTCCTGAACATATCTATGAATATTTGCTCGATGAATTTGATCTCGATAAAGAACAGCTTTACAAAGTAGCGGGTCCGGTCAACCTGGCGCGTTTATTGTCGAATTTTAAACGTCCACATTTACGTTATGATTCCCATACCCCGATTATTCCGACAGTATTGAGGAAGTCTGAAAATATTTTCTCTGCCATGCAGAAACAAGACATTCTTTTACATCATCCGTTTGAATCTTTTGCACCGGTCATCAATTTGTTGCGTGAAGCAGCACGTGATCCGCAAGTGCTCGCGATTAAGCAAACTTTGTATCGTAGTGGAGCAGATTCTGAAATTGTTCAGGTGCTTGCAGAAGCGGCACGAAATGGCAAAGAAGTCACAGCGGTCATTGAGCTGCGTGCGCGTTTCGATGAAGAATCCAATATTGAAGTCGCAAATGTGCTGCAAGAAGCCGGTGCCGTGGTGGTATACGGTATTGTGGGTTATAAAACCCATGCCAAAATGATATTGGTGGTGCGCCGCGAAAATAACAAACTGGTGCGTTATGTGCATTTAGGTACCGGTAACTATCATGCAGGCAATGCCCGTATTTATACCGACTATGGCTTGCTGACCACCGATAAAGAACTGTGTGAAGATGTGCATCGCATTTTCCAAGAATTGACCGGTATGGGCAAAATGGCGAAGTTGAAAAAACTGCTGCATGCACCATTTACCCTGCATGCTCAACTGATTAATTTTATTGATGAAGAAATTGCCAATGCCAAAGCAGGCAAGCCGGCACAAATCATTGTCAAGGTGAATGCACTCACTGAAATGCAGCTGATTAACAAGTTATATGAAGCCTCGCAAGCCGGTGTGAAAATTGATTTGATTATTCGTTCAATTTGCTGTTTACGTCCTGGTTTACCGGGGCTTTCCGAAAATATTCGTGTACGTTCCATTGTAGGTCGTTTTTTAGAACATACCCGTGTGTATTACTTTGGCAATAATGGCAATGCCCGAATTTACTGTTCCAGTGCTGACTGGATGGATCGTAATTTATTTAACCGTGTTGAAGCCTGTTTTCCAATTGAAGACCCTGCACTGAAAAAACGTATTTATCAGCAGGGTTTACTGACGTATTTGAAAGACAATCAGCAAGCGTGGTTGTTACAAGGTGATGGAACCTGGTTGCGTGCGACAGTCGCAGAAGGTCAAGAGCCGCATAATGCACAAAGAATATTATTGGATATCATCAAATAATTCCTTCAAGTGTCGATGAAGAGATAAGGGAGTCTTTGGACTCCCTTATTTTTATGCGATAGAAAGATTGAAAATAAAAAGATCTAATTTTTTAAGCAGGCGATTTTCCGATAAGTGCTTTTAATATTGCCTTCAATTTTATAAAGAGAGGTGAAAGTCTGCTCTGCGACTTGCTGCAGGTTAAGACCCGCTGATACTAAAGTTAAAATTTTATATTCAATTGCGCTTAAATGTATTGGCGTATTGAGTTGAGCAGTGGATATTATTTGCTTAGATTCTACTTGATGCGACAAAATATATTGCGCTAAAACATGATGGATCGGTGCTCCACCGCGCAGAATGCTTTTAATGTTATTTAAAATTTCTGCTTCAGTATTGTCTTGAAAAATATAACCCTGTGCACCTGCTTGAATAGCATCAAACAGTAAAGATGTCTGTTGTTGTGTTAAGACTGCAATAACATTTGCATCGGGATGATTTTTTTTGAGTTGCTTGATCAATGTAATAGTGGCTGTTTGATTAATAGATAAATCGATTAAAATTAGGTTGGGTAAATGTTGTTGTAAGAGTTGTTCAGCTTCAGCAAGATGATCGGTACTCATAATTAATTCAGCAGGATAGCCTATTCCAACAAGAATGCTCTTTAATAGATGATTAAAGGCGGGTAGATCCTCTATCAACAAGATAGGAACAGGCAACATCAGTTCAGCCACTAGGCTATTCTCACACTGGTTTAGATTTTATTGAGTAACTTTGCTATACAACCCCTCAAAGTACTATCCCAAGAACTAGGGAATTTATCGAATTAAAGTAAATTTAAGTATCTAAAGAATAATAAAGAATTGAAAAACTTGGTCTTATGATGATCTGGTGGTTATTGAGTCTTTTTGTTCAAAGCGTATTAATTTTTATCCATTAAGAAAAAGCACTATTTATAAAAATATTTTAACTATTCAGCAAAAAAAAGTGGTCAGTAAGAGAATTGGGCAATAAAAAAAGGAGCAATTGCTCCTTTGGATATATGGCTTGTTTTTAATGAAGGTTTTGCATGATTTTTTGCAAGATTTGCAATAACACATCAAATTCACTTTGCAATGGCGTACTCTTACGCGTGACCAAAGCGAGCGTGCGACTTGGTGCAGCTTCAATGGATTTAACCGCTAAATCTGGATTCGCTTTAATCATATTGGTATGAATTGCAATTTCAGGAAGCAGGGTAAAGCCTAAATCAGCAGAGACCATTTCAACCAATGTCGGCAATGAACTTGCTTTCAAACGATGATCATTTTTACGTTCGCCAATTGGGCATGCACTTAAAACATGATTACGTAAACAGTGACCTTCTTCAAGTAACACTAAACGTGATAAATCCAAATCATCTAGAACTTTGGCATTGTGCGCATTTTGATCGGCTTTATGGTGAACCAAATAAAGATTTTCTTTAGCGATTTCAGCTACTTTTAAACCACGAGTGTCAAAAGGCAGTGCCAAAACAATCATGTCCAGATTGCCGTGTTCTAGTTTTTCGACAATTTTTTCGCTTTGCGCTTCATACAAATGCAATTGAATTTTAGGAAGTTGTTTATGCACTTCATCTAAAAGTTGCGACAAAATGAAAGGTGCAATGGTGGGGATGATCCCTAAATGTAAATCACCAGTTAAAGGCTCGCTCATCTCACGACTTAATCGCATCAAGTCTTGAGCGTCAGCCAATAAAACACGGGCTCGAGCAACAACCTGTTCTCCTAGCGGAGTTAAACGTACATTTTGGCGGTCGCGTTCAACGAGGACTCCACCTAACAAACGCTCTAACTCCATGATCCCGCCTGACAAAGTCGATTGGGTCACAAATGAACGGCGCGCAGCTTCAGTAAAATGTAGCGTTTCAGACAGTGTAACGAGGTATGACAGCTGTCTTAAAGAGGGTAATGCAGCCATAGTGTCCTAATGTTTTGATTTAAAGTGATCAGCAAATAATCCGCTAAGATATGGAATAAAATGCGGAGGCATATCATGCCCCATTCCATCAATTAATTCAAACTTAGCATCTGTAATTGCCTTTGCAACTGCTTTGCCATGACTCGGTGGCAGTAAACGATCACGAGAGCCATGTACCACAAGGGTAGGTTGCTGAATTTGCTTACTCAATTGTAGCAAAGAACCGGTACATAATATTGCTAAAAATTGTTGAAGTACACCTGCTGGATAATAACTTCGCTGATATAGTTTACGTGCGGTCTGAATAATCTCAATTTGGTTGATATATCCAGGTGAACCAATAATGTTAAAAACTTTCACGCTATGATTGACAATACCTTCTTCATCAGTCGATTCAGGTCGACCAATCAGGCTTAAAAGCTGTCTTGGAAAAGGCGGTGGTAATAATGGCTGATTGTTACTGGTAAACATTAACCCCAGATTGCTGACTTTTTGAGGATGCTGAGCGGCAAGAATTTGCGCAATCATGCCGCCCATTGAAGCACCAATCACAGAAACTTGCTCTAATCCTAGATGATCAATCAGTAATGCTGCATCTTCAGCCATATCATATAAATCATAAGGCGCACCTTGATTATCTAAGCCTAAAGCAAAGCGACCCATCAGTTTTAAGGTATTAAGGCGTGGACCTGAATGACGGATTTTTGAAGATAATCCAATGTCACGGTTATCAAAACGAATGACACGATAACCTTGGTCAATCAGTGATTTACAGAAAAAATCGGGCCAAAACAACATCTGCGCACCTAAACCCATAATCAGCATGATTGCAGGATGTTCAGGATTTCCACCCATTTCAACATGCAGTTCAACGCCATTGCCTAAATTGACTTTGGTTTCATGCATAAAAGAAGTATAGGGAGAGCCTGTAAAATTGAGTGCGCTATTCATTATTGTTTTCCTAAAAAAGGACATTCTGTTGAAAAAATGTCCTTTGTATTAAAACCTTAAACTGCTGCAGGAATCAAGTCAGGTACAAGTTTAGTTAGAGCTAAACGTTGTTTTGCCGCAGTAGCACCTAATAGAACAAAACCACGCAAGGTATTTTGACTATCTAAAGCTTTGGCAATCATGCCATCTTCAAGTTCTTCTCTATCCCAGGTCACATCCACACCCATTGGTGCAGGAAGTACGGTCAGGGGGGCAGCAGGAGTTTTAACGGCAACAGGCATCGCTGGATAATGAACATGCGTTTGTTCACCATTTAAAGTTTTCGCTAAAGCACGTGCTTGCTGCATGATCGGCATGACATACGGCAAGAGCAAACCGTTCACTTCTGCACAGTCACCAATCGCATAGATATCGGCTTGATTGGTTTCTAAATGACCATTGGTCAAAATACCGCGACTACAGTGAATATCAGCAGCTTTTGCCAACTCTAAATTTGGCTGTAAGCCAATCGCAGAAAGTACAACATCCGCTATAACAGATTGACCATTGGCTAAAGTAATTTGATAGTCACCCTTTTCAACTTTAATCACTTTTTCAACGGTTGTACCCAGTACAAAGTGGATGCCAATGTCTTCAAGTTTTTCCTGGAAAGACGCCGCAACATAATCAGGAATAAGACGTCCTAAAGGTTGCGCAGCCAAATCAATCACCGTCACTTGGTGTTCTGTGTTTTGTAAGTCATTGGCAAATTCACAACCAATCAGACCTGCTCCCAGAATCACCACACGTTTATCGTGATGTTGATCAAGATTTTTACGGAAGGCTTTGTAGTCATCTAAATTGTTGACCACGTGAATGTCATCGCTGCCATCACCGGCAATCGCTAAGCGAACCGGATTTGCACCCACCGCTAAAACCAGCTTTGAATAGGGTTGAGTCGTTTGTTGTCCATCTTTCTCTAAAACGAGTTGATGCTGTTCAGCTTGAATTTCTTTCACCCAAGTATGCGCTTCAATACGCATCTTCAGTTGATCACTCATTTTGCTGGCATCACCTAAAGCAATTTGCTCAGGTGCTTTTTTTCCGGCTAAAGCATTAGACAGCGTGGGTTTAGCATAGTTTACCGCATCATCTGCACAAATCATGACCAGTTCATGCTCGGGATTTAGCTTACGAAACTCACGCGCTGCGGTATATCCTGCCATACCCGAACCAATGATGACGATAGGATGCATAGTTTTCTCCAAACTGTTTTCTATAAGACCTAAAAAAAGACCATTCATTATGGTCTTTGGTATCAATTGTTAGAATTCAACCATTTCAAAATCAACTTTTGATACACCACAGTCCGGGCAGGTCCAATCATCTGGGATATCTTCCCATTTTGTACCTGCGACAATACCATCTTGTGGCCAACCTTCAGCTTCGTCATAAATCCATCCACAAACGATGCATTGATACTTTTTCATTTGACTCTCCAAAACACTGACTTTTTAAAAAGTGAAGTCAGTAAAATCCCATATACAGCATGACTCTAGTGATATGACTTTCAAGGTACATATTCAGTCAAATTTTTACGCAGTTCTAGCGTTAATGTAAAGCGAATATCCGAGTTTAATTGGTGAATTTGAAACCAGAATTGCATAGCAGGACAAAACTTGGCATAAAAATAGATAAATATGGTTTTTGTCTCACAATTTAAATTGAATCTGAATTTTAAAATATCCATAAATGAGTGTTGGGTTGAGAAGCACAAGAAATGACTTTAGCCAGTTGAAAAGTCTGGTTTAGACTAAGGTCGGGGAGAAAAAACAAGCAGAGTTTGTTAGTTTATGATCAGATAAATCTATAGCTAATATTTATTTAAAAAATGAACACAATTAAATCAATCACTTATGGTTTGTTAGCTTGTTTTTCTACCCGGTAAGTGTGCTCATTTACTGGTCATGAACGACATAAAGCGTTAAAATTCACTTATTCTCCTTTAAATTACTTTTCTCCCCATGAGCAATTTGTCTACAACTTTGTGGTCTCACATTCGTACTGTCCAAGATTTCCCTAAACCGGGTATTTGCTTCTTCGATTTAACCCCATTATTCATGAGTAATATTGGGCCGTTAACCGATGCTTTAATTGCCAGTATTCCTGCTGAAAAACTGGAACAAGTAGACAGTTTTGTTGCGGTAGAAGCACGTGGTTTTGTACTTGCAAGTTTGTTGGCTCAGCGTTTGGGCAAAGGCTTGTTACTTGTTCGTAAAGCAGGGAAATTACCACCACCGGTTGTTGGTGTAGGGTATAGCCTGGAATATGGTATGGATCGTTTGGAAATGTCAGCGAATATCGAAGCGCAAAAAATTATTATTGTGGATGATGTCTTGGCAACTGGCGGCACTTTAAAAGCGGTGAAACAGCTGGTAGACAAATGCAACCATGAAATTTTGGGAGCGAGCATTTTCCTTGATTTACCTGATTTGCACAGTGACTTAGGTTTAGATATTTGGTCTGTGTTGGATGATAAATCTCAGCCAGAACAAGACGTCGCTTAATCAATTGTATGTCATAAAAAAGCCTTGGTTAAACCAAGGCTTTTTTATTTTTTGAGAAAATGGATTTGCATATGTTGAATTAAACCATTGATGTTTTCTGGACTGGCTAAACGGTGATGTCCACCTTCTAAGGCTTGAACGATCATATAGGGTTCGAGCTGTTCTTGAACTGCATACATATCCAGTATTTCATCGCCTAATTCTAGATAGGCAATTTGCGCAATGTCATGTTCCAGATCTTCTTCATTAATTGGAGGGTAGTCTTCACGAAAATTTGGACTTAAGCTTGGATTGGCAATCACCGTTGGAATTTTACATAAGGCCGACATTTTTAATGCCCAATACGCGCCTAAGCTGTGTCCGACTAGAATTTCAGGTTTAATTTTGGCAATAATATCGCGATAAAAATCAGCGACAGTTTGAAAATTTAGATTGCGATAATCTATATCGATGCAATATTTTTGATTGGCATCAATGGCATGGAAGTTAGTGGATTCACGAGAGGAATCTAATCCATGTAAAAATAAGATTTTCGAAGTGCATGTATTCATTGTTTTATAGTTCACACTGTTTTTTTCACAAAGATGGAAAAAGTTGAATAGTTTCCTTTTCAACCATTTTGCTCAAATTATTGTAGGTGACTATGAGGAATAAGGAAGTTAGCTTTTGGTCTAAGGCATGAATTCAAGCAAACCCAATAAACCCACTTACAAAATAAATTATGGTTTAAAAATAGATGGATAGAAGAATAAGATTGTTGATCTCACAAGCAATAACAAAAGCTGCGTATCATGCAAAAATAAATTTGGATAGCTTGGTATTTATAAGATGAATCTGAGCGGGGTGAGCCTATGGAAATTTTAAATTATGAAATTTTGATTAACGCTTCCCCACAAAAGGTTTGGCAGATTTTGTGGGATCCAGACACTTATACCGAATGGACACAATATTTTGCTCCGGGCTCATCTATGCATTCCGATTGGCAAGTGAATGGACAAACTGTTTTTCTCGATGCCAATGGCGATGGCATGATTTCGACCATTACCGAACTCGAAGAATTTAAACGCGTGACCTTTAAACACTTGGGGATGCTGGAAGATGGAATTGAGGATTTAGACAGTGAAGACGTGAAAAAGTGGAGTGGTGTTTTAGAAAAGTATGTTCTTAAGGATTTAAATGGATCAACCAAGCTGGGCGTAGAACTGGAAACCTCTAAACAACATGTGGAATTGATGAATAATGGCTTAAAAAGAGGTTTTGAGATTGTCAAACAATTAGCCGATGCTTAAAATGTAAATCAGAGCAAGTGCTGTTTAGCAAATCAATGCTTTTGTTTGGCAATAAGTCATACGAAATTTTTGCTAAATCTGCTATGCTATGCAACTTCCGTTTTTTACACATATTCGAGGCAGAGATGACGCAACATAACGCTCAATCGACTTCTGAACCACAAATTTCCGAAAACGATTTAATTGCACAGCGTCATGCCAAGTTAAAGCATATTGAAAAACACGCTAAGGAAAAGGGAACCAGCCCTTGGCCGAACACATTCAAGCGTGAACATTACGCTCAAGACTTACAAGAACAATTTGCTGATAAGTCTAAAGAAGAAATTGAAGCTGGTGAAAAGGTTTATGTAAAAGTTGCAGGTCGTGTGATGTTGAACCGTGGTTCATTCATCGTGATTCAAGACATGACTGGCCGTATTCAACTGTATGTTGCACGTAAAGAATTAGATCCAGAAGTTCTGGCGACCATTAAAGGTTTAGACCTTGGCGATATTATTGCCGTTGAAGGTTATATTGGTCGTTCGGGTAAAGGCGATCTGTATGTTCATATTGAACATTTCGAGCTTTTAACCAAATCACTTCGTCCACTTCCAGATAAATTCCATGGTTTAAGCGATACAGAAATGAAGTATCGTAAACGCTATCTTGATTTGATGGTGAACGATGAAACACGTAAAACTTTTGAAATTCGTGCCAAAGTGGTTGCGGGTATGCGTGAGTATTTAGCCAATGAGCGCTTCATGGAAGTTGAAACTCCAATGATGCATGTGATTCCGGGTGGTGCTTCTGCGCGTCCATTTGAAACACATCATAATGCGCTTGATATGCCTTTATTCTTACGTATTGCGCCTGAGCTTTACTTAAAACGTTTGGTTGTGGGTGGTTTTGAACGCGTATTCGAAATTAACCGTAACTTCCGTAATGAAGGTGTTTCGACTCGTCATAACCCAGAATTCACCATGATCGAATTTTACCAAGCCTATGCAGATTACAAAGACTTGATGGCTTTGACTGAAAATATGCTTGAAAAATTGGCGATCGACATTTTGGGTACGACAGATGTGCCTTATCAAGGTGAAGTATTTAGCTTTAAAGGCCCATTCAAAAAAATCTCAATGGTTGATGCGATTCTTGAACATAACCCACAATTCACAGCAGAGAATGTAGCTGATCGTGAATTCTTGGCTAAATTTATTGAAGAAGAATTGAAAGAAAAAGTAAAACCTGGTTTTGGTCTAGGCAAACTTCAAACCATCGTATTTGAGGAAACGGTTGAGACTAAACTTCGTCAACCTACTTTCATTACAGAATACCCGGCGGAAACTTCACCGCTTGCACGTCGCAATGACACTAATTCACACATTACAGACCGTTTTGAGTTCTTTATTGGTGGTCGTGAATTGGCGAATGGTTTCTCGGAATTAAATGACCCGATTGACCAAGCTGAGCGTTTCCAAGCGCAAGTTGCCGAGAAAGATGCAGGTGATGATGAAGCGATGCATTACGATGCGGACTTCATTGAAGCACTTGAATATGGTCTTCCTCCAACAGCGGGTGAAGGTATTGGTATTGACCGCTTAGTGATGTTATTTGCTGATGCAGCAAGTATTCGTGACGTGATTTTATTCCCGCATATGCGTCATAAAAACTAAGTTGTGTTGAAATAAAAAACCCGCTTTAGAGCGGGTTTTTTATTTTAAAGACAGGATAAATGCCAATCTTAATCAGTATGATGATATTCACTGGAATTATAGAGATTTGAGATAAAAAAATACGCAATGATTGGGGTGATCACTGCGTATAACAACGAATCTGTTTGCACAGTTTCGGTTAAGGAGAATGTTAGAACTCTAAGAGGTCTAAGCATTAAGAGTATAATAAAATGAATGATGAGTCATTTCATGGGGCTTTGAGTAAAGTTGTGTTAATTCAGGTTAATAACGATTGCTGAGTGTGATTTGTTGCTCATTATTTTGGCATAAAAAAGCCCTTCTATCAAAAAAGGGCCTTTCCGGTTTTAGGTGCTTTTAGAAGTGAAAAACACCTAGTCCTGCTTTAACTTCATCCAGAGTTTGCTGGGTAATATTGCGACATTTATCGGTGCCGGTTTTTAAAATATCCATGATGTAATCAGGATCTTTTTGAAGTTCCATACGACGTTCGCGAATAGGTGTAATCAATTCTTTTAAAATCCCTTCAAGACGTTTTTTCACCGTACCATCACCTAAACCACCACGACGATAATGTGCTTTTAACTCTTCAAGTTCTTCTTTGTTGGTATCGAACGCATCTAGATAAGTAAATACCACGTTACCTTCAACCTGGCCTGGATCTTCAATACGAAGATGGTTCGGGTCGGTATACATCGCATTGACTGCTTTCTTGATGTCTTTATCAGAAGCATCTAGCACAATGGTATTGCCCAAAGATTTCGACATTTTCGCCTTACCATCAAAACCAGGTAAACGACCTACATTTGAAAGCAGTGCTTTGCATTCTGGAAGCAAGTCATGACCAATTTGGCGATTCAAACGACGTACAATTTCGTTGGTCTGTTCAATCATTGGAATCTGGTCTTCACCCACAGGGACAACCGTTGCTTTAAAAGCGGTGATGTCAGCGGCTTGTGCTACAGGGTAGCAAAGGAAACCCGCTGGAATATCACGTTCAAAACCACGCATCTGAATTTCAGATTTAATGGTCGGGTTGCGTTCCAAGCGTGCCACAGTCACAAAGTTTAAATACAACATCGTCAGTTCATTCAATGCAGGCAAGCATGATTGAACACAGATGGTTGTTTTGGTTGGGTCAATACCCACGGCTAAATAGTCAGTTGCCACTTCAATAATATTGCGACGTACTTTCTCGAAGTTGTCTGCGTTATCTGTTAAAGCTTGAGCATCGGCAAGGAGGAGATGTTGATGGTGAGAATCTTGCAGTCCTACACGTGAACGTAAAGAACCAACAAAATGACCTAAATGAAGTTGTCCGGTTGGGCGGTCGCCAGTCAAAATAACAGGACGATTGTCTTGATTACTCATTGTTTCTCTATTCCAAAGTAGTTAGCACTACACGTATATGCTGATGAATGGCCTTATTGTACGGCATAATGTTTTTGAATGTCAGGCACAATGAAAACACAACATAGAAAAAATAAGAACAATTTAATGATGTTGATACAGTTTTTTTAAATATTTATCTTTAAAATGCAAGATAGAAACTTTAAGGAAAACAAGAATGGCGAGTAGCTTATTAATATTGTTAGATGATATTGCGACTGTTTTAGACGACGTTGCTGTCATGAGTAAAATGGCAGCCAAAAAAACTGCAGGGGTATTGGGAGATGATCTGGCACTGAATGCTCAACAAGTCAGTGGTGTTCGTTCTGAACGTGAACTTCCAGTGGTTTGGGGTGTTGCCAAAGGTTCTTTCGTTAATAAGCTGATTCTTGTTCCTCTAGCCTTGCTGATTAGCGTGGTCGCGCCGTGGCTGATCAATCCGTTATTGATGATTGGTGGTTTGTTTCTATGTTATGAAGGCGTGGAAAAAGTGCTGCACAGTTTGCAGCATAAAAAAGCCAAGACCGAAGAGGCTGCTGAAGCGGAATTAACCGCGATTGAAACCGATTTGGCCAAGTTTGAGAAAGAAAAAGTCAAAGGTGCGATTCGTACCGACTTTATTTTGTCGGCTGAAATTGTGGTCATTTCCTTGGGCACAGTGGCGACTGCTGCTTTTGCTACTAAAGTCATGGTGCTTTCAGCCATTGCAGTGGTAATGACGGTAGGTGTGTATGGTTTTGTGGCCATGATTGTCAAAATTGATGATCTGGGATTGTACTTAACTGAGCAGGCATCAAGTTTCAAGCAAAGCATTGGACGTGGTTTACTGGCATTTGCACCAAAACTGATGAAAACCCTGACCATTGTCGGAACCATTGCGATGTTCCTGGTCGGTGGGGGGATTATTACCCATACCATTCCGTGGTTTCATCATTTAACTGAAAATTCTGTTGATCAAGTGCAACATATTCCAGCCATTGGAAATATTATAGGTGCACTTACGCCAACTTTAATCAATCTTGGCATTGGTTTTGTTGCGGGCTTATTGGTTTTATTGGTGGTTACAAGCATTCAAAAGTTTTGGCCGAAATCAAAACAGGCATAATCACAAAAGCTCGTTAAAATAAGCTAAAAGCCAACTATAAGGAATATCACTATGCGCTGGAAAGGACGTCGTGTAAGTTCAAATGTGGAAGACCGCCGCGGTGGAGCCGGAGCTAAAGCAGGTGGTATTAGTATTTTAGGCCTTATCGTTGCATTTGTGGCCTGGAAGTTTTTTGGCGTTGATCCTCAACAAGCCTATCAGGCAACCAAGCAGGTGACTTCCCAATCACAGCCGGCTGAAACCAGAGGTCTAGATAATCCCACTCCGGAACAGCAAGAAGCGATGGATTTTGTCGGGACAGTATTGGCTGATACAGAAGATACCTGGACTCAAGTCTTCCAGCAGCAATTGGACGCGAAGTATGTCGCCCCTAAACTGGTGATGTTTAGTGGCGTGGTGAATTCCGGCTGTGGTACGGCACAATCTGCGATGGGGCCTTTTTATTGTCCAGCAGATCAAAAAGTATATATCGATACGACTTTCTTTAAAGATATGCGTCAGCAAATGGGTATTTCCGGTGAGCAGAACAGCACCGAACTCTCACGCCAAGATCAGGCAGGCGATTTTGCTCAAGCCTATGTGGTTGCGCACGAAGTCGGACATCATCTTCAAACCTTGTTAGGTATTTCAGATCAAGTGCAAAAAGCACGTGCTCAATCCAGTGCAGTACAAGGCAATCAACTCTCTGTACGTCAGGAATTACAAGCAGACTGCTTTGCAGGAATTTGGGCGCATCATAATCAGCAACGTACCCAATTCTTGGAACAAGGCGATATTGAAGAAGCGATGGATGCAGCGCATAAAATTGGTGATGACTATTTACAGAAACGTTCGACAGGACAGGTGGTTCCAGACAGCTTTACCCATGGCAGTAGTGAGCAGCGCATGAAATGGTTTCAAACAGGTTTGAAGTCAGGCCAGATCAATGATTGCGATACCTTCAATCAAGCCATTTAAATAGAATAAAAAGAGGATTTAAAATCCTCTTTTTATTTTGCTTTTTAGCGCGTTAAAAACTTTTTGAAATTGCGGATAATTCGAATGGAAACGTAAAGTGCCGCAAGGGCAAACAGAACAATACTAAAAACAATATATTTTAAACTGGCAATATCTGCCTGATAAAACTGCTGAATTTGTTGGGTAGAATAAGACCATTGTTGCTGCTTATGAGAGCGACTATCTTGATAACGGATATTTTCAATATAATCCTGCTGACCTACTTTTAACAAATCGAGCTGCTGGATTTGTCTGGTATGCAGCTGGTTATATTCATCGGTACAAATATCTTGCAGATAATGCTCGCAGTTTAATTTAGCAATATAACCATTCTGGGCAATCAAAATAAAAATCGCTTGATCCGGTCGCTTATTATTGGACACTAAAACCAGTTGTTCTTGATCGGTCGATTTAAGTGAGATGTGTTTTGCTTGCTGGAATTGCTGATCTGCTTGTAAAATTTCTTTGCTTTTTGAATAGGCACTGAAAAACAAAGCCAATGTAATGAGAAAAATCACAACTGCAAAAAAAAGTCGAAATATTGTTTTAACTGTTTGATGCATGAATAAATTCAACTTAATGTGGAGATTAAAGAAAGTGTTGCTACACTAAATGCTTAGATGTTTATCTATGTTAAATCATTGCTAAAAATATGTAAAAAAACTTAACTATTTTGTTTGCCCTACAAAAAATAGTTAAACTGATTAAGTTAATAAATGCTATTTAATGAAATATTTTACTTGGAAATAGTTGGATGAATTCGCTTTATTCCAATGCATCGCTAAAATTGGAACTTTAATGGGAAATTTCTTTTTTCTTCAGGTCTTTACTGTCATTTTTGCACTTTCTATTGCCACGACTATTTTTAATAAACGGATTTTGGGGTTCCCGCAAGCCATTGGTGTACCGATTGTCTCGGCGATCTTTGTCTTTATTTTACAATGGGGCGCGAGCTTACTCAGTGGTAATCAGTTTATAACAATTAACATTCACAATATTGAAGAAGCGGTTCGTCATATTGATTTTTATGACTTTTTAATTAACGGGGTGATTTGTTTTATCCTGACATCTTCCGCTTTAAAATTTAAAGTGTCCGATTTAAAAAGCCACTGGAAGCCGATCAGTATCTTGGCCAGTATTGCACTGGTGCTTTGTGCGGTCTTTTTTGGCGTCACTTTATATGGATATCAATTCCTGATAGGCAAACATGTCGATTTACTGGTTTTGCTGTTATTAGGTGCTGCACTTGGGGCAACGGATCCGATTGGGGTGAAAGCTGTTTTAAGTTCGGTACGCGCACCTCATCATCTGATTGTGAAACTCGAAGGCGAATCACTGTTTAATGATGCCATGTGTATCGCCGTGTTCATGACCTTACTAAATGTATTACAGGGCGAACACTTTACCATTATTGGTACTTTAGAAACCTTACTCTATGAGATTGTGGTTGCAATCATCATTGGTTGGGGCTTTGGTCTGGGTATTTTAAGATTGCTTCGTGGTAAACACGAAATGGAATCTTTAATCTTAACCACAGCATTATTGGCCTGTGGTTCATATTTAGTGGCTTTATTTGCGCATGCTTCTGCACCGATTGCCTGTGTGATTGGTGGTTTGGTGGTTGGGAACAAATGGAAAGAAATTTTACAGGAACGTGAAATTCGTGAAGTAAACCATTTTTGGCATACCGTTGAAGGCATTATCAATTCATTCCTGTTTACACTGATTGGTCTGGAACTGTTTATTCTAGATTTAAGCATCAGTTTGATTCTGGGAGGGATCGTCGCGTTCTTTATTCTGCATGCCTCGCGCTTTGCTGCAAACTATTTGTCATTTGCCTTTTTCCCTAGTTTTCGCAATAAAAGTTATAACGGTAGTTTGACCATTTTATCGTGGGGCGGGGTACGTGGAGGGATCTCACTTGCCCTGATCCTGGCGGTTGCGAACGTTCCTGAACTGAGTGAATATAGCAGTATCTTAATTGGTTATACCTTTATTGCGGTATTACTTTCCGGTGTAGTCTGTGGACTGGGTTTGCCTGCTGTAATGAATGCGTTCTATTACAACCCGAATGAAGAGACGACGGGTTTTAAAGGTTGGTATCAACGCATGTGTCATAAAATGAATCGGAAAGGTTTTCAGTATATTGTCGGTGAGGATGCCAATGGTAATGAAACCATTACGGTTTATAACCCGGATGCCTTAATTGATGAGAAAGCTGAAGATGGTGTTGCTGTTATGCATAATCCGGAAAAGGTACAGGTCGTAAAACGTTTAGAAAGTCCAGATAATTTCTAATCGTAAAGCCCTGATAAAAAAAGCCTTTTAAAGGGCTTTTTTTTATGCTCGAAAGTTTAAATTGGATGATTTAAGGATAATCTATGCCGCAACATTCCAGTCGTTCTAGTGATGAATTAGCCCGTCAAATCTTACAGGTGGTTGCTCTCATTCCTTATGGAAAAGTGGCTTCGTACGGACAAATCGCAAAGATGGCAGGGTTGCCGAAACATGCGCATTTAGTGGGTTATGTTTTGAAGCATCTGGATGCTGATGCAAAAATTCCTTGGCATCGAGTGATAAATTCGCAAGGGAAAATTAGCCTAAGTAAATTGGATGATCGTGGTGACAATATTCAACGCTTGAAATTATTGGAAGAAGGCGTGATGGTGATTGGAGATAAGATTAATTTAAAACAATATCAATGGATGAATGATTGATAACAGCAATAAATGCTCTGGAGTTAGTGATTTCCCACCTTTAGAAAAAGATGGGAAAGGCAAGCTAATGATTATTCACGAACAATCAGTACAGGAATATGTGATTCACCCAATAGGCTTTGTGCGACACTGCCGAGGAATAGTTTTTTGAAGCCGGTACGACCATGAGAACCAATGATAATCAGGTCTGCATGACTGTCTTCTGCAGCTTTGACAATTTCACGATGAACCACTTGTCCTTCCAGTAGTTTTGTTTCTACTTCAACTCCTTGTTCATGAAACTTTGCTTTTGCAGCCTCAAGCGACTCTACAATTGCTGTACGAGCGCGTTCAATTAAATCATTTGTTTGATTGGCCGAGATATATTCCGCTGCGATATAAGGGTCGAGTGATAAAACTTGAACCACTGTAACTTTACTGCCAAATGCTTTAGCAAACTCAACTGCTTTTGCTACCGCTGCATATGCAGTTTCTGAACCGTCAACTGGAACAAGGATATTGTGATAAGCCATGGGGAATTTCTCCTTATAATCATTACTTAAATAGATGCTTTTAGCATTATGATTTATTGTGTATTAAAACAGGTTAAAACTTGATGCTAGTTGTATTTCCGGTAAAACAAAACCTAGTAATTTCATAGGGATATTTTACTTCCCAAAAAGATTTTATAATTTAATCTAACATGGATTGGGTGGGAAATTAGAGGGTTTAAAACTAAAGTATGATGAAATTGTAAGCAGATTTTTAATTTGAAATTATATGTAAAAAAATAGGCAAACTGCCTTTGAGAATTGTCATATCATATGTGTAGTAACTTATTAATAATGAATTAGAAATGACTGAAATAAAGCAATTGAATTGGCAACGCGATAATTTTGAAAATATTGAAGAAGCGTGGGAAGGCGATCTTTGGGAGAGACAGCGTTTAGGAATTCAGCTTACAAATTATGTTGATCGTTTGCAGTGTGGTGCTGTATTGGCATTGGATGCACGTTGGGGTGAAGGTAAAACGTGGTTTGTACGGCATTGGGCAAAGTATTTAGATGATACTCAGCATAACGTGATTTATTTGGATGCTTTTGCGAATGATTATTTAGACGATCCTTTTCTGGTTATTGCCTCAGAAATAGCAGCAAAGTTAGATAAAACTGCTAAAAATAAGCCGCTAGTTCATAAATTTAAGAAAGCTGCAGCAGTTATGCAGCAGGGTCTTTTAACTCTTGCACCAACGCTCATTGCATCTGTGATTAGCTGTGCTTTAACTGGTGGAATAATTCCGCTGATAAAAATTGATAGTGAAAAGATTGCAGATAAGTTAGACGATGCTATTGATAAGGTGACTGATAATATTGGTGAAAAAGTTACTGAAGCGATTCAAAGCAAAATTGATAGCTATGAAGAAGAAAAAAATTCAGTATATGCTTTTAAGCAAACATTGGCACAATTGGCAGAAAGTTTAGATAAGCCTTTGGTATTTATCATTGATGAGCTAGATCGTTGCCGACCAGATTTTGCGATTCGTTTAATTGAGCGGATTAAACATTTTTTTGATATTCCTAAAATTGTGTTTGTTCTAGTGATGGATAAATCTCAATTTTCTAAAATTGTTTGCCATAATTATGGCTATGATGAAACACTCGGTGAAGAATATCTAGATAAGTTTGTTGATTTTACAGTGAGATTAAATTCATTGTCTCCTGACCTCATTGATAATTTGAAGATAAATATATTTAATATTTTTGAGCATTTAGGGATAGATTTAAACCATCAAAATCTTGATGGCTGTATAGAACTTATAGATTTTTACGTAGGAGAAAAAGAATTATCTAAGAGAGCAATTTCAAAATTAGCAAGTCAGTTTGCATTACTCTATTCTGATAGTTTTGATAGTTATAAAAATCAATTATTGATAATGTTTTTATTGAATCCTACATTTCTTTTAAAAAGTAATACTTCTTTGGAGTTACTTAAAACTTTATTAGATCAAATGGATAATTATATTCAGTCGAATAAAGATGATTTTGAAAAATACCATGGGGAAAATTATAGGGCTGATACCCATACTACAGTATTAATGAGAAAGGCAAATTTCTTTCAAGAAGAACTTGGAATTTTGATTTTTATTCAATTAGTTGAATATTATGAACAGTTAGTTAACTCACAGAAAAAGTTTAGCGCTATATCAGTTAGAAATCTTAGACCAACAAATAATACGGATTTTCATAGTGGATGGAAAAACTACATATTTGGAGGAATTTAATTTTCAAAAAAAGAAATTAATGCTTCCACATCATCCGTCTGCAACTGCTCGCGCATTTTTAAAAACTGTTTTTCATCTAAATCGTAGATTTTAAGGGAAAGCAGTTTTTCTATATCTTGTTCAGAAAAACGGTATTTAATAATTTTTGCAGGTACACCACCCACAACCGCATAAGGTGGCACATCTTTAGTGACGACTGCACCTGTTGCCACCACAGCCCCTTCACCGAGTTTCACGCCTTGCATAATCATGGCACGTGAGCCAATCCAGCAACCATCACCAATGACAGTGTCGCCGGCAGGAACAAAACTGCGTGTATCGAAGGGAAATGCTGAAATCCAGTCAGTACGGTGTAATTGGTTGCCACCCATCATAATCACGCATTCAGCGCCAAAACAGACAAAATTACCGATATACAGCTGATCAATCGGTTTCTCTACAGTTGCAGGCTTGTCATGCAGATAACGCACCACACAGCGCTCAAATCCTTGATCCCAATAAGCGCTGTAATAACTGTAATTTCCCTTAATGTGAATATTCAGATTTTTCACAGTTTTTGAGATGAATTCGAATTCACACCAGTGTTTAACAGGGGAATTGATCAGATTATCCATAGAGAAATGTGCAGCGTGGGAGGTTGGGGGATTATAGCTGAATTTCATAACCTCTCCCTAGCCTTCTCCTTTAAGGAGAGGGAACTTCCATTGTGAATTTTGATTTGTAATGATTACTCCCTCTGGGAGAGGGTTGGGGTGAGGGAGAAGATTAAAATTATGAAAAATTTTATCTAAAAAAATTCCACAAACTCATAAATAACCCTTTTATGCTATTAGGAAAAAGAAAACCTAAAATTGCAGAGCTGATTGTGGTGATAAAGATAATAAGTACAGAGTTGGTATGCGTGTCTATGAAATATGACCACTTTATTGCGATGGCAATACCAAGTACCAAACCACCTATTGCATAGTAAAAAGCTTGTATGATGCGATCATCCATTTTTCATTATCAATTTTATTATTGGTTTATAAGTTAAAGATAAATCGAAAATTTTGCAATAAAAAACCCCTCAAGAGAGGGGCTTTAAAAAGTATTCAATCTTTAAAATTAAAGATAGGCAACTTTTACAATTTCGTATTCCACTTCACCTTGAGGCGTTACGATTTTCACTTCGTCACCTTCGCTTTTGCCCAAAAGACCACGAGCAATAGGAGAGTTCACAGAGATCTTGTTGATCTTAAAGTCTGCTTCGTCATCGCCTACAATTTGATAAGTCTTTTGTTCTTCGGTGTCCAGGTTTTCAATCGTTACTGTTACGCCAAAAACGACACGACCGTTTTGCTCAAGTGTTTTAACATCAATCACTTGCATTGCACCGAGTTTACCTTCGATGTCTTGAATACGACCTTCACAGAAACCTTGTTGCTCGCGAGCCGCATGGTATTCCGCGTTTTCTTTCAAATCCCCATGTTCACGTGCTTCAGCAATTGCCGCAATAATACGTGGACGATCAACACTTTTTAATTGATGTAATTCTTTCTCTAGGGCTTCTTTGCCTTCGGGAGTCATAGGATAACGTTTCATTGTTGTCCCTCTAAGTGAGTATAAAAAATAATGGTTTATAAATAAAAAAATCCCGCCACCAATAAGGTGACGGGACTTATCGGTAATTTATTAACCTACTGTTAAATCTTGCAAGCGGTATACATCCATCGGCAATTTAATTGCTAAAGCTTGGCATACAGCATCAGCACCATTCAAGGTTGTGGTGTAATACACTTTACCTTGAAGCGCAGAGCGACGGATTGAGAACGAATCCTGCTGAGCTTGTTTACCTTCAGATGTATTGATAATGAGGTGAATCTCGCCGTTTTTCAAGCGATCTACGATATGAGGGCGACCTTCAGTTACCTTATTCACACGTTCACATGCAATACCCGCTTCAGTAATTACTTTATGCGTACCACTTGTTGCTACAAGTTTGAAACCGTAATCAACAAGTTGTTGTGCAATGCGTGCAACATGCGGTTTATCTGACTCACGTACAGACAAGAATGCGTGTTTCACTTCACCTTCGGTTGGTTTACCTGGTAAGCGATCATTCGAGCCTAACACAGCTTTATAGAATGCTTCACCAAAAGTTGTACCCACACCCATCACTTCACCTGTAGATTTCATCTCAGGGCCAAGGATCGGGTCAACACCAGGGAATTTCGCAAATGGGAACACAGCTTCTTTAACAGCGAAGTGAGTCGGAATAATTTCTTTAGTAAATCCTTGAGATTCTAGAGATTGACCCGCCATACAACGTGCAGCCACTTTCGCCAAAGACTCACCGATACATTTAGAAACGAAAGGCACAGTACGTGATGCACGTGGATTCACTTCCAGAATGTAAACGTCGTTGCTTTTAACCGCAAACTGTACGTTCATCAAACCAATTACGCCAAGCTCTTTCGCCATAGCAACAGTTTGACGACGCATTTCGTCCTGAATCTCTTGAGATAGAGAATAAGGAGGAATTGAACATGCTGAGTCACCAGAGTGAATACCGGCTTGCTCAATGTGCTGCATGATACCGCCAATCACCACATCTTTACCGTCAGATACACAGTCAACATCGACTTCGGTTGCATCATCAAGGAAGTGGTCAAGCAATACAGGCGCTTCGTTAGAGGCTTGAACGGCATCACGTAAGTAGCGTTTCAATTCGTCGTCGTTATAGACGATTTCCATCGCACGACCACCAAGCACGTATGAAGGACGTACTACAAGTGGGTAGCCTACTTTAGACGCTTCAGCCATGCCTTCTTCAGCAGATTTAACAATGCTGTTGCTTGGTTGACGAAGTTGCAGGCGTTGAATCATTTGCTGGAAACGTTCACGGTCTTCTGCACGGTCAATCGCATCAGGTGATGTACCAATGATCGGAGCACCTGCTTCTTCTAAAGCACGAGCCAATTTAAGCGGAGTTTGACCACCGTACTGTACGATAATGCCTTTAGGCTTCTCGATACGCACGATTTCAAGTACATCTTCCAAAGTAATTGGTTCGAAGTACAAACGATCTGATGTGTCATAGTCGGTAGAAACTGTTTCAGGGTTACAGTTCACCATGATGGTTTCATAACCGTCTTCACGCATTGCAAGCGCCGCGTGTACACAGCAGTAATCGAACTCGATCCCTTGACCAATACGGTTAGGACCACCACCGATGACCATGATCTTGTCGCGAGTTGAAGGGTTCGCTTCACATTCTTCATCGTAAGTTGAGTACATGTAAGCAGTATCCGATTCGAATTCTGCCGCACAAGTATCGACACGTTTGTAAACAGGGGTCACACCCAAGTTCCAACGGTGTTTACGGAATTGTTTTTGTGAAATACCCATCAAGTGTGCAATGCGAAGATCCGATAAACCTTTGCGTTTGAACGAACGGATGTTGTCCGCATTCAAATCACCGAAACCAAGCGTTTTGATTTGTTCTTCAGTTTTGATGATGTCTTCGATCTGGATCAGGAACCATTTGTCGATGTTGGTCGCAGCAAAAACTTCATCTAAAGTGAAGCCGTGACGGAATGCGTCAGCCACATACCAGATACGCTCTGGACCTGGAACTTTAAGTTCTTGAAGGATTTTATCTTTCGCGCCATCAGCACCGACTTCGATTTTTTCATCAAAACCAGAAGCACCAACTTCAAGACCACGAAGCGCTTTTTGCATCGATTCCTGGAAGTTGCGACCAATCGCCATGACTTCACCCACAGATTTCATCTGTGTCGTTAGAATTGCTTCAGCTTGTGGGAATTTCTCGAAGTTAAAACGAGGAATCTTAGTTACTACGTAGTCGATTGCAGGTTCGAATGACGCAGGTGTTGCACCGCCAGTGATGTCATTTTTCAATTCATCAAGGGTGTAACCCACAGCCAATTTCGCTGCAATTCGTGCAATCGGGAAACCGGTTGCTTTAGATGCAAGTGCAGATGAACGTGATACACGCGGGTTCATCTCGATTACAACCATACGGCCGTCTTTCGGGTTAATACCGAATTGAACGTTCGAACCACCTGTTTCCACACCAATTTCACGTAGAACTGCAATCGAAGCATTACGCATCAACTGGTATTCTTTGTCTGTCAATGTTTGCGCAGGAGCAACAGTGATTGAGTCACCTGTGTGAACACCCATAGGGTCGAAGTTTTCGATCGCACATACGATGATACAGTTGTCGTTTTTGTCACGAACAACTTCCATCTCGTACTCTTTCCAACCAATCAATGATTCATCGATTAACAGTTGGTGAGTTGGCGAAAGGTCGAAACCACGTTCACAGATTTCAATAAATTCATCACGGTTGTAAGCAATACCACCGCCTGAACCACCCATGGTGAATGATGGACGAATAATAGAAGGGAAGCCTAGTTTTGCCTGAATCTCGAATGCTTCTTCCATAGTGCTTGCAACAGCAGCACGTGGGCATTCAAGACCAATACGACGCATTGCGTCATCAAACAATTTACGGTCTTCAGCCATTTCAATGGCATCTTTACTCGCACCGATCAATTCAACATTGAATTTTTCTAAAATGCCGTGTTCATCAAGTGCAAGCGCACAGTTCAATGCTGTTTGACCACCCATAGTCGGAAGGACAGCATCTGGACGCTCTTTCTCGATGATTTGTGCAACAGTCTGCCAAGTAATCGGTTCGATATACGTTGCATCAGCCATTGCCGGGTCGGTCATGATGGTTGCTGGGTTAGAGTTTACCAAAATGACACGGTAGCCTTCTTCACGAAGGGCTTTACATGCTTGCGCACCTGAGTAGTCAAACTCACATGCTTGACCGATCACAATCGGACCCGCACCAATAATTAAGATGCTTTTAATGTCTGTACGTTTAGCCATGATCGCTTCCTTAATTACTTCTTAGACGCTTCGATAAGTTCGATGAAATGATCGAACAAAGGGGCACAGTCATGTGGACCAGGACTCGCTTCAGGGTGACCCTGGAAGCTGAATGCTGGTTTATCCGTGCGATGCATACCTTGAAGGGTTTGATCGAACAATGAGATGTGCGTCGCTTTCAGGTTTGCAGGTAAGGTATCAATGTCCACTGCAAAGCCATGATTCTGAGAAGTAATCATCACTGTACCATCTTCAAGATTTTGTACAGGATGGTTTGCACCGTGGTGACCGTGAGGCATTTTCACAGTTTTAGCACCAGAAGCAAGCGCAAGGATTTGGTGACCTAAGCAGATACCAAATACAGGAATTTCAGTTGTTTCAACAATTGTTTTTACAGCTTCAATTGCATAATCACATGCAGCTGGATCGCCAGGACCGTTCGACAAGAACACACCGTCCGGATTTAATGCAAGAACTTTTTCTGCAGGCGTTTGAGCTGGAACTACAGTTAGTTTGCATCCGCGATCAGTCAGCATACGTAAGATGTTGGTTTTGACACCGTAATCATATGCAACAACATGGAATTTAAGTTCAGGTTGAGAGAAGCCTTGACCAAGTGTCCAAGAACCTTCAGTCCATTCAAAACCTTCTGGGTCACAGCATTCTTTCGCCAGGTCTAAACCGTTCAGACCGCCAAAGGCACGTGCTTTTTCTAAAGCTTCTTCTTCTGTAATATTGTCACCCGCTAGGACGCAACCATTTTGCGCACCTTTCGCACGTAAAATTCGTGTCAATTTACGTGTATCGATATCGGCAATCGCAACAACATTATGTTGTTGAAGGTATTCACCCAAAGATTGATTCGCACGGAAATTGCTATGCAATAAAGGAAGGTCACGGATAATTAAACCGTTGGCCCATACTTTATGAATTCGACCTGACTCAGCGTCTTCATCATTACAACCTGTATTACCAATATGCGGGTAAGTCAAAGTCACAAGTTGCTGTGCATAACTTGGGTCAGTCAAAATTTCTTGATAGCCAGTCATTGCTGTATTAAAAACGACTTCACCAGTCGTACTACCCGATGCACCGATAGACGTACCTTTAAAGATCGTTCCATCTGCGAGGGCTAAAATGGCGGGAGTGCTCAAACCAAAGCTCCTGAAATTTAGGCTGTAAAAAAGCGAGAAGACGAAAAAAAAGGAAGGCTATTTTTTTAACCTACCCTCCCTATGTCTGCTCGCTTGAACTTAACACGGCATTATACGGAGGAAGTAGTTTGAAGTCCATTCTATTTATGCCGAATATGTAAGATAAATACCTTGTGTTTTGAACGAAAGTCTGTTTTTGAGACAGTGTATGTAAAATGTAAGCAAATGATAATTGTCAGACAAATCAAAACTTAAATTTTATCGAATCGACTAGTCTGTATCTCTCATGTAATAACTCTAGGAACAAGGCCATGACGACAGAACAAAAACAAGTGAAAGCTAAACCTGCCTTAAAAGAGGTGGTTGTTGAGGGTGTGGAAAAGTTGGAACAAGCATCTAAAGAGGCACAGCAGAAAGTAACAGAAGCGGTGACTGAATCGGCTGAAAATGTTAAGGTTGAAGCGAAAGAACTGCAGACAAATGTACAAGATCAAGTGCAAAATCTGAAACAGGATATTCTTCAGCGCATTGACATCATTAAAAAACAACTCAATTTTTCACAAAAAGACTTAAGTGAATTGAAGGAGTTTGTGAAATCTGAATTCAATGCTGTGATTGATGATTTATCAAAATTAGGTAAAGAGTTGAAAGACGATGTCAGTCAAATTTCTGTTAAGCATAAAGATCATTTAACTGAAACCTTCAAACGTTCAAAAGAACATACTTTAGACGTCTGGAAAAAAGTGTCAGAGAAAGCTGAGGAAAAACCAACAGTAAAAAGCTGATTTATTATTCAAGGCGTAACTGCCAGACTAGGGGGTAGGAAATATGCCATATTTCCTCAATCTAAGTATTGAGAGCATAAAAAAGTGAGGTCGTATGCCTCACTTTTTTATTTGTCGAATATCAGTGCTACGTTTTAGAACTGATGTAGCCAGTCACGTTTGTTGTGAAAGTCTGCATTAGGACTGCTGTGTTGCATCGCATAGTATTGATGACCTTGCGAGGTTTTAAGTACAGCACTTAAACCTAAGAACATATTCGACCATTGTAATTTGTGCTTTAACATAAACTCGGTCAAATCCAGGCTCACATTCAAACCGTAATGTGTGCGTTTTAATTGATTGAGTTCAATGTCATTCGCAGCTTGCGGAGGCATATCTTCAGGATAACGATATTCCTCAAATTGATAGACTTGCCAAGCTTGTGAAGGGGAGAGGTTGATTTCTCGATAAAAATCTTCACCGTGAACGCCAATAAAAATTTCATAACAGGTATTTTCCCATAAGAAATCTTGACGTGGATTACCTTGTATCAAGTCAGGCCATTGCATGAGTTGATTTGGATCACGTAACCAATAGCCCACATTTAAACCATATGAGCCTTGTTGTTCAATCGCGCCTACTAAGGAGATAGATTGAAAGCGACGATCAAAAGCGTTAAGTTCGTAACTGGCCATACAGCTTAGTTAGACAAATGTGCGTGGCGTACAAGGTTCGAAAGTTTTGGATTTTGTTTTGCAGCTTTTTTATAAAGCAGCACAATTTTACCAATCGTTTGTACAATTTCAGCGCCAGTCACTTGAGCAATTTCGTTAATTGCCGCAACACGTGCTTCGCGATCTTCACCGGCAATTTTAACTTTAATCAGTTCATGATCATTTAAAGCACGGTTTGTTTCTTCGATGACATTTTCAGTCAAACCTTGACCGCCAAGCATAACCACCGGGTTAAGTGCATGTCCGATTTGACGCAAACGCTTGCGTTCCTGAATTGATAAAGCCGCCATAAAGATAACCTAATTTTAAAAACGGCTTAGTATAGCAAATGTCGGGTTTAAACGCTTTATATTCTGTTGAAAAAATCAATTTCGATTATTGAAAAAAACATACCAAAGATCGGATTTAGATACAGATGTATACTGCAAGGTCTGTGTTTTTCACGTACAATCATGAATTAGAAGTTTTTTATTATTTAGAGAGTTATGGCGACACGCATTACCAACCAAAAGTTATCGAAAAGCAGTCGAGATTGGATGCGCGAGCACCTAGACGATCCGTTTGTGAAAAAAGCACAGAAGGAAGGCTATCGTGCGCGTGCTGCTTATAAGCTTCTTGAAATGCAAGAAAAATATAAAATTATTAAGCCAGGCATGACCGTGGTCGATCTGGGTGCTGCCCCAGGAAGCTGGTCGCAAATTGCCGGGAAATTGGTCGGCGATAAAGGTTTGCTGATTGCTTCAGATATCTTGGAGATGGATGCATTACCTGATGTCACCTTTTTGCAAGGTGACTTTCGAGAAGAAGAAGTTTTCGAAAAATTGTTAAATCTTTTAAACGGACGGACCGTAGACGTTGTAATTTCAGATATGGCCCCCAATACATCAGGTAATAAGGCTGTAGATCAACCGCGTCAAATTTACTTGTGTGAGCTTGCTTTAGATTTCGCCAACAAAGTTTTAGGACCGAAAGGGCAGTTTGTGGTCAAGGTTTTCCAGGGCACAGGATTTGATGAATTCCGTAAACAAGTCGTAGATAGCTTTGATGTATTAAAGACAGCAAAACCTGCTGCTTCACGTGCCCGTTCTAAAGAAGTATTTTTGATCGGACAAGGGCGCAAGAAGGCTTCTAAATAAAGTTTACTTGCCAAGACGTTAAAAATTGTGCATTTTGTACATTTTTAAAATATTGCAAAGCTGATCTTCAGCTTAAATTAAGGTCACCCGTTTTGGGCATGATCAAATTAGATTGATATGGGAATAAAGCTTTGAGCGATCTCTTCAAGAATGCCGTATTGTGGCTGGTTATACTTGGTGTGCTGATTCTGATTTTCAGCAACATCAGTGACCGCAATCAACCGACTGCAATGAATTATTCAGAGTTTGTTTCAGCGGTCAATGCTGGTCAAATTAAGCAAGTCACAATTGATGGTGAAAGAATTCGTGGTGAAAAAACAAACGGCTCAGAGTTTGAGAGTATTCGTCCTGCGATTCAAGACCCAGAACTTATGCCAAGTCTCATTAAACATGGTGTTGTCGTAGAGGGTACTGCTCCTCAACGTCAAGGCTTGTTGATGCAACTTCTTATCGCCAGCTTCCCTGTACTTTTAATCATTTTGTTATTCATGTTCTTTATGCGAAACATGGGTGGTGGTGCAGGTGGCAAAAGCGGCCCAATGAGTTTTGGTAAGTCAAAAGCAAAAATGCTTTCTGAAGACCAAATTAAAGTTACTTTTGCTGATGTTGCGGGCTGTGATGAAGCTAAACAAGAAGTTGTGGAAATTGTCGATTTCCTGAAAGATCCAACCAAATTTAAACGTCTCGGTGCAAGTATTCCTCGTGGTGTGCTAATGGTTGGTCCTCCAGGTACCGGTAAAACTTTACTTGCAAAAGCCATTGCGGGTGAAGCAAAAGTTCCATTTTTCAGTATTTCTGGTTCTGACTTTGTTGAAATGTTCGTGGGTGTGGGTGCGTCTCGTGTCCGTGACATGTTTGAACAAGCAAAACGTCACGCCCCATGTATCATCTTTATTGATGAGATTGATGCTGTTGGTCGTCATCGTGGTTCAGGTACTGGTGGTGGTCATGATGAACGTGAACAAACACTAAACCAGATGCTTGTAGAAATGGATGGTTTTGAAGGTAACGAAGGTATTATTGTTATCGCTGCAACCAACCGTGCAGATGTACTGGATAAAGCTTTACTTCGTCCGGGTCGTTTTGACCGTCAAGTGATGGTTGGCTTGCCAGACATTAAAGGTCGTGAACAAATTCTGAATGTTCACATGAAGAAATTGCCTTCAGTCACAGGTGTAGACGTAAAAGTTCTTGCACGTGGTACGCCTGGCTTTTCAGGTGCGCAATTGGCGAATCTTGTAAATGAAGCGGCATTATTTGCAGCGCGTCGTAACAAGAACACAGTCGATATGCATGATTTTGAAGATGCAAA
This sequence comes from Acinetobacter sp. ANC 5414, assembly GCF_013004295.1. Lineage (NCBI taxonomy): Bacteria > Pseudomonadati > Pseudomonadota > Gammaproteobacteria > Moraxellales > Moraxellaceae > Acinetobacter > Acinetobacter sp. ANC 5414. The sequence continues at coordinate 109,511 of NZ_JABERM010000012.1, read as the reverse complement.
AGATAAATTGTACATGGGGCCTGAACGTAAATCGATGGTGCTTCGTGATGAAGAACGTCGAGCTACGGCTTACCATGAAGCCGGTCATGCGATTGTTGCTGAAAGTTTGCCGGGTACAGACCCTGTGCACAAAGTAACGATTATGCCGCGTGGTTGGGCTTTGGGTGTCACTTGGCAGTTACCTGAATTTGATCAGACCAGCCATTACAAAGACAAAATGTTGAATGAACTTTCAATTTTGTTTGGTGGTCGTATTGCTGAGGAAGTATTCATTAATCAAATGTCTACAGGCGCATCAAACGACTTTGAACGTGCAACGAAAATGGCACGTGCAATGGTGACCAAATATGGTATGTCTGAAAAAATGGGCGTGATGGTCTATGAAGAAGATGCACAGCAATCTTTCATGGGCAGTATTGGTAGTCGCAGTATTTCTGAAACTACGCAACTAGAAGTGGATCGTGAAATTCGTCGAATTCTAGATGAGCAATATAAAATCGCACGTGATATTTTGGAAAGTAAAAAAGATGTTGCTCATGCGATGGTTAAAGCATTGATGGAATGGGAAACGATTGATCGTGATCAAATCCGTGACATCATGGAAGGTCGTGAACCTCAACCACCTAAGGTGTATATTGCTGATAATCCAGTAATTGATGTAACACCAACTGATGGTCCAGCAACACCACCACCATTACCTGCAAACTAATCGTTTAGGTTCGGTATAAAAAAGAGTCTCAATTGAGGCTCTTTTTTATGCTTAAAAGTTTAGAGTTTGAAAATATTTTAGTAAGAGTAAAAGCAACTCTTGATACACTATGGGTTAGATATTAAGGAGAGTTGTTATGCGGTTGATGCCATTACCAAAACGAGTATTACAATGTGGACGACTCAGTCTGGATTTATCTCAACCGCATGTTATGGGGATCTTGAATGTCACTCCAGACTCTTTTAGTGATGGCGGAAAGCATAATGCAAAAGATCAAGCCATAGCCTATGCACTGCAAATGATGGCTGATGGAGCGACTGTTATTGATGTAGGTGGTGAATCCACACGTCCAGGGGCATCTGCGGTAGAAGTGGATGAAGAGATACGTCGTGTAGTGCCTGTGGTAGAAGAATTATCTAAGCATGATGTCATTATCTCGATTGATACTTCACAACCAGAAGTAATGAAAGCTGCGGTAAAAGCTGGAGCCCATATCTGGAATGATGTCCGTGCATTAACACGTCCCCAGGCCCTTGAAACTGCAGTTGAACTGAATATTCCCGTGATTATTATGCATATGCGTGGCGAACCCACGACCATGAATAATTTAGATCAATATAATGATGTAGCGACGGATGTGATTGAAGAGCTACAGCAGCGTGTCGATGATGCTTTAAGAGCAGGGGTGAAACCTGAAAATATCATGATTGATCCCGGTTTTGGTTTTGCTAAAAATGCACAGCAAAATTTAAAATTATTAAATGAATTTTATAAATTAAATGATATGGGTTATCCCATTTTATCTGCACTTTCCCGGAAGCGTTTTATTGGCGAAGCACTGGGTGGAGCTGATGCACAAAATCGTGCTATAGGCTCGGTAGCAGCGCATTTGATGAGTATTCAGCAGGGTGCTTCTATGGTACGTGCACACGATGTCAAAGCGATGTCGGATGCAATTAAAGTTTTCAATGCAATGAATAATCTAGGTGTATAAATAAGAAAAAGCTCGATAAGGTATCGAGCTTTTTGCTTTAAGATGTAATTATTTTCCTTTATTCTCAAGCGAAGAATGGTGAACAACGATTCGTAATTTACCTGCGTTATCTTTTACAAATTTCCAGCTTTTATCTACAGTCGTCACTTCACCATTTTTATTGGTGAAATGAACTTTGCCTAAAGTAGTCGCGCTGTTACCCGTTATATTTATAGCTGCATTATCGATTTCGCAATTTTGCCACCCACCGAGTGCAAACCCTTTGTCATTAGGAAAATTTGGATTTCCTCCCACGAAATAAGATAAAGCGCCTTCTTTTGTGGTTCTGAATGTTTGTGGATTGGTTGTTAATGTTGGTTTAAATAAAACAGGCCCATTCTGATAAAAATATGCAGTATCAATCACCTTGCTTGCGAGATCATTTGCTGCTTGTTTTCCAGTTTTATCGTAGGTTGAACTGATATCAAGTAATGATTTACACCAAGCTTGCTGTGCCGCTATTACTTCGGGTTCAGAAATAGTATGTTTTTGAGTATCTTGCGTTGATGTGGTAGAGCATGCTGTTAATGTTATTCCAAGAAATGTAACTAAAATGGCTTTCATAACATTTCCCTATAAAAATTATGTTTTTATTTTATAAAGTAAGTTTTATTTAAATTATAGTAATGCTATCGAATGTATCGAAAATTCAACCAAACCCCTACATTAATTTAAAAAGTTTAAATAAATTAGTGGTTTATTTTGTTTTGTGAGGGTGAATTTAATTATTCTTATTATCTTTTACTATGCCCTAACTACAGAAAGTAAGAGCGAGTATGAAAATAATCCATTTTAGGTTTAGCTAGGGTAGGTTAATATTTTAGAAAAGCGATGAGTGATGCAATTGAAGTGTAGTATGCAATGAGCCAAGCTTAATGGTATGCAAGAAGTCTAAATAAAAGAGAGTGGGGGTAAAAATCCCCTCGCTTTTTTGTGGTTTGGTTTGGTAATTTTGTTGCTTTGTGTTATACAGGCTCGCTTTAATGTGTATCTTTTTTGAGTTTTGTATGTTTGAAGATTTACTTCTCCCGATGTTTGATGATGAATATTATCCCGATATTCTGGTGGCTGAAGTCAAGCAGACCATTAAACAGTTTGCGAAGAAAATAGCAAAGTCTGATTTGTCTGAAGTGGAAATTTATCGTTTTGCTGCCGAAACAGTGGTTTTAATTAATAAGATGAAACCCCAGTTTGAGGATCTTGATTCATCATTAGATGATACTGCAGCGGATTATATTGCTGAAGCTATGATGATGGTGGTGCAAGATCACGGTTATATGGATATTGAAATGGAAGAATTGGTATCCAATAGAGAGTGGTAAGTTACTCTCTATCGGTTAGCTTGATATTCTAAGATTTATTTAAATCAGACAACAGTTTGGAAAGATGGCAGCTTTCTTTGAGATGGAGCTCAGAGATTCCATCCACTTTTAAGTAGCGTTGTTCATTTTTAAAGTAAGCGCTGGCTCTTAAGTTAAGCCAAAAATTTGGTTCTTGTTGCAGGAGTGTACGAATCCGTTTTTCATCTTGTGCATGATTAAACTCAAGTAGGTACGGATCTTTGCCTAAAGTGCAGTGATGTAAAATCAGCTGATCTTTATCTAGGATAATCGTTCCAGAAAATAAAGAATAAATGACCTGAGTTGGTGCTTTAACTTCTGGCTCTGCTGCATAAGAAAAGGATGAGATGAGCAATATAAACAGGCTGCAATACAGCATGTGTTGTAAGTTATTTGTGTTCATTTTTATTATTTCTTTTTATTGGTTTGATTGTATTTTAATAATTTAGGCATAAAAAAACCAGCTTATCGCTGGGTCTTTTATTGCACCATTTTAAGAAGTATTAAAATGGTGCCCGAGGCCAGACTCGAACTGGCACGCTTTGTGGGCGGGGGATTTTAAATCCCCTGTGTCTACCGATTTCACCACTCGGGCATGTGCGCAATAATAGAGGACGAAATAAAACTTGGCAAGTATCTTTCGGTGTGTTTGCTTTCTTTTCAATCAATTCATGTATTTATGACTATAAAATAATTCATTTTTACAAGTTTTCGAGATCATTATTATTTTTTCTATTGATTGAGGGGATGTAAAAATAATCATTTTCTAAATGAAATCTAGAGGAGGGAACACAGCTTTTGATATTTACATCAAGCTATCTAAATAGGTTTCAACATCAACATGTTTATGAGTTTTACACAATTCATTTTCATAACGAATAAGCTGAATATGGAGCTCGATAAACTTTTTTTCTTGTTGTTGAAGGGCATGACGTGCCTTTGAATTTTTTGCACTCAATAAAATTTTAAATTTAATTTTTAAAATTTGTTTATATGACCAAAAGCAAATGCGACGTGTTTCTTGCAGATAAAAATATTGCTCATTTTGAGTGCCTTCACGGAACATATTTTCCTTATAAAAGCGTACAAAACCAAAACTTAAGGCAAAGAAAAACAGAATGACTTCTAAAAAAGTACTTTCAATATAAGCAATATTAATGGTTTGAAGCACAATCAGCACAGCGAGTTTAATCGGGGTGTGACGCAGGTGTTGATACAGGGAGGTTGAACTATGTTTGATTTGCTTGATGACGAGTGGAGTGTAGAGCATAAACAGCAACATGATGGCTAAAACAGCAATGCCATGCGAGCGAAAAGTATCAAATTGGGGGAATTGAATCGAAATAAAATGACCCAAACTCATCGAAAGTGATACAAAAATCATCGCTGCAAGAACCCACGGAATCAGTTCTTTAAGTTCATCTAAAATGCCCTTGGTTTTAATCATGCTATAAAACAAATAATTTCTTTTAAACGCTGACGGGTGTTGCTCCCGCATTTGTTTTAAAAAAAGGGCGGTTTGTTTATTGCTGATCATAAGAATTAAAGGGGGCATAAAAAGTAAATGTAATATAAATGATTTAACAGAATATGACAGAGGAAAAGTAAGGTCATCTTTTAGTTATTTAAGTCGAGTTCAGCTTTTTAGATAGATCTATTGCTGTGTACTCACAAAATTATAAATTTTTTAGTCGCTAAAGATATTTCAGTGTTGCTATATCAATAGCGCTATTTATAAGTATTGTTTTTCGATCAGTAGTTAATGAAGAATGTGCTGAAGCAGATTTTATTCCTGTATTACCTGTATTAAATGATGAATTATGCGAAAATAGACCTTTATTATTTTTGTCCAAGGACAGTTCATGACTGATCAATCTCCTGAATCTTTAAGCGATATCGAAATTTTAGACATTTTACAGTCCATGAAAGACGATGTGCTGAATACTGAAGCGAAAGAGATTATCCGTAATGGTGGTAAAGCTGGTCGTCAAGAAGCACATAAACAGGCAATTGTTGCTTTGCATGACGCTTTTGAAAAAAACTTTGTTGAAGCAGTGACTTTGGCATTGGGATTAAATGCCGGACAAGCCAAAAAAATTAAATATAAAAAAGATCGTATCCGTATTTTAAAAGTACGTGGTATTGATTACATGGCGATTGATGGCGCTGAAACAGCCCAAGTTTTATCACAGATTGCGCAAGCAATTCTGCGTGAAGATGCAATTGTAACGCATGATCTACACAATATTTTCCCATTCTGGAAAGAAGGCTGGCCTATGGTTCAGTTTGATAATGCATACAATATTTTAGAAGAAGATATTGGTATTCACTATGCTCTCGTGATCGAAAACTTGATTGAAAACTTTAAATAGCCTTCATTCAAATTAAAAAAAGCACCAGTGGAATGGTGCTTTTTTTATGTTCCCTTTGATTTTTTACTGATAAAGCCAAGCCAGTAATAGACTGATTGGCCAAATAAAAAGTCTCCACCATGTAATGAGTGGATTTCAGAGAAACTCCCCCATACGCAGGGTTGAATCATAACTTTTCCGATCACGTTCATAGCTATGAGGCGTAATCCACCAAGCGAAAATCAGCAGTGCAATCGCAATGAAGATGATCAGTGGTTGTTGTTGTTTTGCAAAAAAAAATAGTAAATCATATAAATGCCAGAATAAAAACTTAAGCAGGCGAGTAATGCTGACAAGGAAATATTCATTATCATTATCCAGTTTTATTATTTTTAGTAGTGATCATATATTCAATAAAAAAGAAAAAAGCAGATTACTCTGCTTGTTCCTGACTATCATTTTCTGCTGGTCTTTCGAGTAGGCGTGTCACCAGTAATTGGTCAATTTTAAAATGATCGACATCCACCACTTCAAACTTATAAGCACCAAATATCACTGCATCTGCAGGACGTGGAATCTTACGCAGTTTGTACATCATAAAACCAGCGATGGTTTCATAGTTTTCATCATCCGGCATTTCATCAATTTCAAGCGCATGCTTGATGTCTTCAATCGGCGTGCTGCCATCAATCAGCCATGAATTATTATCACGTTTAATGATTTGCTGATCGGCTTCAATCGTCGTCACCCAGTCGCCCATCACGGTAATCATAATGTCGGAGAGGGTAATCACACCTACCACTAGTGCATATTCGTTAATGACAACCGCGAATTTTTCCTTGGTTGAACGGAAGCGATCTAGCAATTCAGAAAGCGTTAGCGTATCTGGAATGGTCAGTACACTACGAATGGTATTTTCATTCAGTTGCAGTAAAGACTGGTTATTCAGAATACGGACTAAAATATCCTTGGCATCAATATAGCCAATCACATCATCAATATTTTCACTACAAACCAAAAACTTGGAATAAGGATATTCTGCGAGTTTCTGGCGAATGCTGGCTTCAGACTCTTTTAAAGTGAAGAACACCACGTTTTCACGTGTGGTCATGCTTGAAGGGACATTACGTTCTTCAAGTTCAAATACATTTTCAATGAAATGATGTTCCTGCTTTTGTAGTACACCGGCTTGTGCACCCGCATCCATCACTGCAGAAATATCGGCAAAGGTAATATTATCATCACGGATGGTGTTGATTTTAAACAAACGGAACAGCAAATTTGCGATGGCATTAATCACCCAAGCGAGTGGCTTGCAAATTTTGATAAAAACTTGAATTGGGTTAATAACAGAAACCGCAATTTTTTCTGGTGCAATCATGGCCATGCGTTTTGGCATTAAATCTGCAAAAAGAATAAACAGCGAGGTAACTAAGCTAAAGGAGAGAATAAAGCCAATGTTTTCAGTCCATGGACCTTGATAAATGCGATTCACAAAATTTACGATATAGGGGCGAAATGCCGCTTCACCCAAGATACCACCGAGAATGGCAACCGCGTTTAAGCCAATTTGCGAAGCCGCAAAGAAATCAGCAGATTGTTCTTGTAAGTCTAAAACTTTTTGAGCGCGTTCATCGCCCGATTCTGCAAGGATTTTAAGTTTAACCTTACGGGCACCGGCAAGGGCAATCTCGGTTAAAGAGAGAAAGCCGGCTCCGGCAATCAGTATCACGATGATGAGGATATTCTGGAAAAGGCTCACGAATCCACCTGTAGATCATCATTATTATGGAATATTTTTAACACAAAAGAACTGAAGGTAGTAAGTAAATTACTACCTTGATGAGCACAGTATAATCTTAAAAAAGAATAATTTAAGAATTTTTACGATTAATAGTGAGAAAATTGTGAGTTATTGCTTAAAAATTCGCGATTTTCTTCTTCAATCATTTGGCGGGCTACATACAGAATAAGCTGGCGTAACCAACGGTGTGCAGGATGATGATGCAACAACGGACACCACGCCATTTTGAGTTCAAATTCAGGAATATAAAATGGTGGGTCTTTGATCAGCAGGTTTGGATTGTTCGATTGCAGTCTTGCAATACGGCTTGGCAGCGTTGCAATCAAATCAACATTGGATGCCAAAAGTGCCGGCATTTGATAATGACGGGTAAAGACCGAAATTTTACGTTTTTGACCAATACGTTCTAAAGCTTGATCAATCCAGCCCAGACCTGCCTGTTTATCAGGATTGACACCAAAGCCAACGCCCATACCGGTTTTAGACACCCAGATATGTTGTGCATCTAAATAGCTTTTAAGATTTAAGTTGGCGCTGGCAGGGTGTTTGTTGTTCAGCAAACAAGAAAAACTGTCACGCCAAACCAAGACCTGGTGGAAACTTTGTGGAATTTCATTGAATCGGTTAATGGCTAAATCGACTTTACCTTGTTCCATGTCACGGTAAGACACGTCACTTGGGGTTAAAAAGTCGAGAACGACATTCGGCGCTTCTGAACGCAATGCTTTAACCAAACGAGGAACTAAAGTCGCTTCGGCATAGTCAGAGGTCATAATGCGGAAAACACGATTCGAGGTATAAGGACGGAATTCTGTACGAGGTTCTAAAATCATCGACAGATCAGAAAGCGCATCACGAATACGAGGTTGTAATTCTAAAGCACGTTCTGTAGGTGTCATGCCTTCAGAAGAACGGATTAAAAGCGGATCATTAAATAAATTACGTAGACGACGTAAAATATTACTCATAGCGGGTTGGGTAACACCCAATTGTTCTGCTGCGCGGGTAACATTTTTTTCACGTAAAAGAACATCAAGGTAAATTAATAGATTGAGATCGACCCGCTCCAGATTCATATAAAAAATACCAACAATAAAACCATGAAATTATATTGATTATGCCATAAGCAGTAAGGCTTGTGTAGGAAATATGATGAAAAAAAAGCCGGCCTAAAAGTGGTTTTGTTACGATATTGACTATTCTTATTGGGTGTGAATTCTCTGTGATTATCAATTGAGTTTTAAACAGATTGAAATATGAATTTGATGATTTGCCTATCTTCAATACTGTAGTTTGAAGCTTGAATTGCAGCTCATCCAATTGCACCATATAGACGGGTTTTAATTGTATTGAATTCCCTTAAATAGAATGGTTTTTTTAGAGGAAGAGTTGTATTTCATAAATCTATACTGAAAAAGAAGATGGTTTTTTTTTGCAGCTAAGGATTGGAATGCAGAAAAAGGTAAACGCACTTTGTTTGGTGAAATAAAATGCAATTACATTTTTAAGATAATGACGATAAAATAAGAAAAAAGAGATAAAAACGAAAAGACGAGTCTTTTTTATTAAACCCTATACTTAGGTCTAATGAAGAATAAAACAGCATTTTGATTATTTGTTATACAAAAAAAGACTTTTTATATTTTTAATATAATTTTATAAATTAATAACTTATAAAATTTAGCGACAATTATAATTAGACTTTAATCTACATATTTTTTAAATAAATACTGAAGATTCTTGCAGACTATTGGATTAATTTTTTTAGTCAAACTAAGCTGTGTCCATTGCAACGAAGCGCTCTAAATCTGAACAAATTAATATCTTGCAGATTTAGTCCTTTGATTGATGAAGTCCTAAAATTATATACAGGAAAATATCATGACTACATACCAAACAGCGATTGACGCAATCCGCGAATTAAAAGCAAAATTCGGCAACACTTGGCGCGATATCAGCCCAGAAGATGCTGCGCGTATGCAAATGCAAAACCAATTCAAAACTGGTTTAGACATTGCTAAATATACTGCTGCTATTATGCGTCGTGATATGGCTGAATATGATGCTGATTCTAGCAAATACACTCAATCTTTGGGTTGCTGGCACGGTTTCATCGCACAACAAAAAATGATTGCGAACAAAAAATACTTCGGTACAACTGACAAACGCTACATCTACTTATCTGGTTGGATGGTTGCTGCTCTTCGTTCAGAATTCGGTCCACTTCCTGACCAATCTATGCACGAAAAAACTTCAGTACCTGCTTTGATCGAAGAAATCTACACTTTCCTTCGTCAAGCTGACGCAAAAGAATTAAACGACTTGTTCCGTGCGCTTAAAAAAGCAAACGAAGCGGGTGATACTGCTAAAGCGGCTGAAATCACTGCTCAAATCGACGGTTTCCAAACTCACATCGTTCCAATTATTGCGGACATCGATGCTGGTTTCGGTAACGAAGAAGCGACTTACTTACTTGCTAAGAAAATGATCGAAGCGGGTGCATGTGCACTACAAATCGAAAACCAAGTTTCTGATGCGAAACAATGTGGTCACCAAGCGGGTAAAGTAACCGTTCCACACGAAGACTTCATCGCTAAGATCCACGCACTTCGCTATGCATTCTTGGAAATGGGTCTTGATGACGGTATCATCGTTGCGCGTACTGACTCTGAAGGCGCTGACTTGACTCAAAAAATCCCAGTGGTTAAAGAGCCAGGCGACATCGCTTCTCAGTACATCAGCTACTTAGAAACTTCTGAAATTGATATTTCTGAAGCGCAAGAAGATGAAATCCTAATCAAACGTAACGGTAAATTACACCGTCCTAAACGTTTACCTTCTGGTCTTTACCAGTTCCGTGCTGACACTCAAATTGATCGTGTTGTACTTGACTGTGTATCTAGCCTTCAAAACGGTGCTGACTTACTTTGGATCGAAACTGCGACTCCAAACGTTGACGAAATCGCTCACATGGTTAACCGTGTGAAAGAAGTTGTTCCAAATGCTAAGCTTGTTTACAACAACAGCCCATCATTCAACTGGACTTTAAACTTCCGTCAACAAACTTATGACCGTTATGTTGCTGAAGGTAAAGACGTTTCTGCTTATGACCGTGCTAAATTAATGAGCGCTGAGTATGACGAAACTGAATTGGCTGCTGATGCTGATGAAAAAGTTCGTACATTCCAAGCAGATGCTTCTCGTGAAGCGGGTGTGTTCCATCACTTGATCACACTTCCGACTTACCACACAGCTGCTCTTTCTACTCATGAGCTTGCTAAAGGTTACTTCGGTGATGAAGGTATGCTTGCTTATGTTGCTGGCGTACAACGTAAAGAAATCCGCGGTACAATCGCATGTGTTAAACACCAAGCAATGGCTGGTTCTGACATCGGTGATGACCACAAAGAAATCTTCGCTGGTGACAATGCGCTTAAAGCTGGTGATGACGCTAAAAACACAATGAACCAATTCGGTGGTTAATCCTCCCGAGTGATTCAACAAAAACCCTGCGAAAGCAGGGTTTTTTTATGGCTGATCAAAACGGAATATAAAAAAGGGAACATATTTTTATGTTCCCTTTTTTCATTTTATGTAGCGAATTGCATCGCAATGAACTATCTCTTTATTTTAATGACTGAAGAAAGATAAAGCTTAGGGCACTAAAATAATCAGCCATGTAAAGAAAATAATCGCCAGTGCAACAAATTGCGCAGCACTGCCCATATCTTTGGCATTTTTTGAAAGTTCATGTTTTTCCAAAGAAATACGGTCTACGACAGCTTCAACCGCTGAATTAAATAATTCAACAATCAGTGCCAATAAACACACTGCAATCATCACAGCTTGTTCTACGCGCGATATATTCAGGAAAAAAGTACTTGGAATCAGAATTAAATTTATGAATACAATTTGACGAAATGCAGCTTCATTGATAAATGCAGTTTTAAAACCTGAAATAGAATAATGGGTTGCATTAATCACACGCTTAAAACCGGTTTTGCCTTTGTATGGAGAGGGTTGATTCATGGCTTAATTTTTTTGCTAAATTTCAGGAAAGATAGATCATAAGGCTTAAATATGGCTTAATTCTAAAAAACTTGAAAGTTGTATTTTTATATTACAAAAAAATTTGCTGAATTTTAGTTAAATAAAATTGCCCTATTCAAAGCCCAGTCTTTTCTTTTTAATGAAATGACTTTGTAAAATAATCTATTCACAGTCTAATGGTAAAGATGCGGGATGAAGCATACGCTTAGCAACTGATTAAGCGGTGTGTCTCCATAGCTTCTTCTTATTTAGGGAGAAAAATAAGATTTCATATCCATAATCTTGTGTTTTTAACTTTTAGTTACTGTATAGCTGCTTTAATTTGCTATTTTAGAACCAGTTTTTATTGCCTAGTTCCACTTACTTATACTGCGATTAAATCATATGCTGTCGAAATATTTTATTCAACGACCTATTTTTGCCGGTGTATTGGCCATTATTGTTATGGCACTGGGACTTTTTGCAGTCATTAATTTACCGGTAGAGCGTTATCCAGATATTGCTCCACCTAGAATTGCGATTAGCGCCACTTATTCGGGGGCGGATGCCGAGACCGTTGAAGAAAGTGTCACCCAGATTTTAGAACAGCAAATTAAAGGTTTAGACCACTTGCTTTACTTTAGTTCTAGCAGTGACTCTACTGGCCGTAGCCGGATTAATATCAGCTTTGAAAATGGCACCAACCCGGATACTGCACAAGTTCAAGTACAAAATGCCATCAATAGCGTCGTGAGCCGATTACCTGAAGATGTACAGCGCCAAGGGGTGAATGTATTCAAATCTCTGGGTGATACCCATATGGTGATTGGCTTATATGATGAAACCAGAAAAAGCAGCAACATTGAATTATCTGACTATTTGTTAAGTTATTTAGAGGCGGAAATTGCCCGTGTAGAGGGCGTAGGTGAAGTTGATGTATTTGGTTCACAGTTTGCCATGCGCATCTGGCTGGATCCAAATAAGCTTAAACAGTATAAGTTGATGCCCAGCGATATTCAGAAAGCTGTAGAAGCACAAAATACTCAGGTTGCAGCGGGTGGAGTAGGCGAATTGCCTGGACTGGAAGAACAATATTTAAATGCCAAAGTCACATCAGGAACACGTTTAAAAACGGTTGATGAATTTAACAATATTATTATCAAGTCTAGTCAAGCTGGGGAATATGTTTACTTAAGGGATGTTGCCCGTGTAGAAATTGGGGCGGAGAATTATCAATCCTATAATACGACCAATGGCTATCCATCAGCCGGTATGGCGGTTTCTCTTGCATCCGGTGCCAATGCCATTCAAACCTCAAAACTGATTAATGAAACGGTCGAGCATATTTCCAAAACACTGCCTAAAGGTTATAAGCTGGTCTATCCAAATGACAACACACCTTTCGTTCAGCAATCAATTCATGAGGTGGTAAAAACCTTGTTTGAAGCCATTTTGCTGGTGATTGTGGTGATGTTTATTTTCCTGCAAAACTGGCGCGCGACCCTTATTCCTGCGATTACTGTACCTGTGGTGATTCTGGGTACTATGGCAGTGTTATATGTGCTGGGTCTGAGTATCAATACCTTAACCCTGTTTGCCTTGGTGCTCGCGATAGGGTTGCTGGTGGATGATGCCATCGTGGTGGTTGAAAATGTTGAACGGCTGATGCATGAACAAAGCTTAGATGCCAAGCAGGCATCAATCCAGTCCATGCAGGAGATTAGTGGCGCATTGATCGGGATTACTCTGGTGCTGACTGCGGTATTTATTCCGATGGCATTTTTTGGTGGTTCAGCAGGTGTGATTTACCGTCAATTCTCCATAACTTTAGTTACGGCGATGACCATTTCCTTGGCTGTTGCTTTAATTCTGACTCCGGCATTGTGTGCATTGGTGTTAAAACCGATAGAAAAACCTTATGGCTGGGCAAACTGGTTTAACCATTTGCTGGATCAGGTGAAAGGTAAATATCTTAAACTGTCTTCTTTGACCATTCAAAACCGCCTGATTACTTTGGTCGTTGCTTTGGCTCTAGTCAGTGTTTTTGCCTTGTTTTACCGTGCATTGCCCACCAGTTATTTACCTAGTGAAGATCAGGGTTCACTGAGCCTGCAAGTGACTTTACAAGACAATGCACCGATGACCAAAACCATTGAAATGGGGGAAACGGTGCGTCGCTATTTTCTGGAAAATGAAAAAGACAATGTGGATTTGGTGATGCTGCGTTATGGTCGAAACCGTACCGGGACTGGGCAGCATCTGGCACAGGGTTTTATCAAGTTAAAACCCTGGGATCAACGTTCTGGCAAAGAAAATACCGCAGATGCAATTAAGGAGCGTGCGACCCAGTTTTTCCGTAAAAACCAGAATGCACGTATTACTGTTTCTATGCCACCAGTGGTCAATGGTCTGGGAGACACCAGTGGTTTAAACCTTTGGGTTCGCGATATTGATGGTCAAGGTCGCAAAGTTTTAACGCAAAAATTTAATCAGCTTAAAGAAGATTCGAAACAGTATTCATCATTTGAAAATCTGGATAAACGAACCGCACCTGAAAAAGCCAATCTTAAGGTGACGATTGATCAAAAAGCTGCGATGGCTTCCGGTTTAACTCCAACGGATATTAACAGTACCCTGTCTGCAGCTTTGGGGGGCAAGTATATTAATGATTTTATTGATCGCGGACGAATTAAAAGAGTCATTATGCAGAGTGATGCAGCTTATCGTGCCAAACCGGAAGATTTGCAATATTGGTCGGTCAGAAATAGCAATAATGAAATGGTGCCATTCACCAATTTTTCTCAAGTCAACTGGTCGGGTGCTCCAGAAATTGTGAACCGGTTTAATGGCTATACGGCTATCGAACTCGAAGCTGATAAAGCGTCTAATGCAAGTTCCGGGGAAGCAATGCGGGATATTGATCAGCTGGTCAGCAAAGTTTCCGGAATTGATTTAGCCTGGAGTGGTGTGTCTTTCGAAGAACAGAAATCAAGTAATCAGGCACTATTACTTTATTTGATTTCAATTGGCTTCATTTTCCTGTGTTTGGCTGCTTTATATGAAAGCTGGTCTATTCCTACTGCGGTATTGAGTGCTATTCCTTTGGGGGGTGGCGGCAATATTTTGTTCAGTTATTTTGCCGGCTTTCCCAACGATATCTATTTCCAGATTGCGTTACTGACCACCATTGGCTTGTCATGTAAAAATGCCATTTTAATCGTGGAGTTTGCATCACTTGCACAGACGCAAGGACGCAGTGTCATTGAAGCGGCTCTGGAAGGGGCAAGCCTGCGGTTACGCCCGATTCTCATGACTTCATTGGCTTTTGGCGCAGGTGTGATTCCATTGGTCTTTGCCTTTGGTGCGGGAGCGGTCAGTCGTCAAGAAATTGGAGTCAGTGTGCTAGGTGGGGTAATTTTTGCCACGATCTTGGTACTGATTTTTATTCCATTTATGTATGTCCTGATCCGAACTGTATTTAAGGGCAAAGCTCAACAGGAATCTTGAGTAATCACAATCACCTTAGAGGTATTTTCAGGAGGCCTGCCGAGTCATTAATTGATCGCTGCATTTTATGAGCTAAAAAATGTATGCACTCTAAATCTGGATTTGTTCTGGCAGTTCAGTTAACGGTTTTACTTATCATAACGCTACACAGTATGTAGAGAAGATATGGTGTAATCTCAAATGTTTAGATAATGCTTTCCTTGGAATTGAGGCCTATGCCAGAGCAACAACAAAAAAAACTCAGCCAGCAAGAAGTGGTGCGTCTAGAGCGGGATTTAGCCAAGTTTGCCAATATGATGGACTCCGTGGTGCGTATCCCATTCACTAAGCAAGGGGTCGGGGCAGATGCCGCATTGAGTACGATTCCTGTGGCTGGTGATGTCGCAGGTTTTGTATTGACCTGTTATGCGATTTATAAAGCCAAGCAAATAGGAGTGCCACAAAGCAAACTCAATTCAGTGATGAAACTGGCCATGGTTGATGCTGTGGTCGGATTTATTCCAGTGCTTGGAACAGTTTTTGATATCTTTATACGTCCAAGCCGTAAAGCCTTAACCATTGTGCATGAGCATATTCGAGAGGAATATCAGATTCACAGTGATTCACATGTGGTTCATCCATTTTTGCATGAAAGCCTGGAAAATAAACAGCAGAGCTCAGCCTTTTGGCGAAATCCTGTGGTGGCCTGGCTGTGGTTACATATTCCAGATCTTCTGGGGGCAATCGTTTTGGTACTGATGCTGATTGCGATGTGGTTCGGTTTGAGCTGGTTATGGCAATGGTTTCAAGGATTGAGTGCTTTTTGATTTTATTCGATAAGGTTTATGGATAAGAACCATGGATTATATTGCTGCGAATTTACCCATAATTAATTTTGATCGCATGCTTGGTTTTCAATCTACCGATCAATCCAATCAATGGATGGATGATTCTGCATCGTGGCAGTTTGACTCTGGAATTTTCTCATCATTCCGAACTCGATCCTAAACGCTCTTGGCAGAGTGCGTGTATTCGGGGTGAGGATTTGGCAGCATTAAAAAAGCCTCCATGTGGAGGCTTTTTGATATTCAATTTAATCAACCAGTATTTTTAATCAAACCATATTATGGGCAGTTTAACTGATGTAATGCTGCTACACGTTGCTCAATGGTTGGGTGAGTTTGGAACAAAGCCGCCAAGCTGAAACCTTCTTCCTTACCTTCCGCAATTGCAAACGCTTTCATTTCTTTAGGCATTTGATCAGGTAGTTCTGATTCTGCCTGTAAACGTAACAATGCTGAAATCATGGCTTGTTTACCGGCTAAACGTGCACCCGCTTCATCGGCACGGTATTCGCGCTGACGGGAGAACCACATCACGATAGAAGATGCCAAAATACCAAACACGATATCCAGGATGATGGTAATACCAAAGTAAGCCAGTCCCGGTGCTTCGCCGTCTTCACGACCAAACACGTTACGGTCAATAAAATCACCAACGACACGTGCAAAGAACATGACGAAGGCATTGACGACACCTTGAATTAAGGCAAGGGTCACCATATCGCCATTGGCAACGTGACCAATTTCATGCGCAAGTACTGCACGAAGTTCGTCTTTGTTCATTCGTTCGAGTAAACCCGTTGAAACGGCTACTAAAGCGTCGTTTTTGTTCCAACCTGTTGCAAAAGCATTGGACTGATAAGAAGGGAAAATACCCACTTCTGGCATATTGATACCAGCGCGTTGCGACAATTGTGCAATTTCTTGTAATAACCATGCTTCGGCTTGGTTACGAGGCGCATTCGGTTCAATTAATTCTGTCCCAGTGGTTTTTTTCGCCATCCATTTTGACATGAACAGGGAAATGATAGAACCAACCATACCAAAGACAAAACAGATGACTAATAGGTTGCCTAGATTTAAGCCACCCGCGCCATGGTAACTACCGACACCGAAGAGTGACAAAATAATGCCAGCTACAACCAGTACCGCGAGGTTGGTAAGCAAGAACAAACCAATCCGCATCATTGAGAGAATCCTCTTATAATAAAAAAATAATCTGATTTATGAATCAAAAATCATCTACTAAATATGAGGTGTAAGTCTTAAAAATTCAAGAAGAAAAATAAGTAATTCTGTTGGATGATGCAGATTTCAAAAAATGACTTTGTTAGTCTGTAATTGAAATTTTCGCAGTAGCTGTGGCATGTGCCGTGGTGTACGAGCCGGGAGCATCAGTGAAGCTGCCATCGGATGCCATAATAATTTGACGCTGCGAACTGTAACGAGGTGCTACATCTGATGAGGCTGTTTCATAATTGTTGGATTGAGCAACAATTTTTCCAGCATTAGAACTCGGTTTGGTTGAACTTGAGCTGTTACCCAGACCATTGGAATATAAGTTGCTATAACGGCTGCTGACCCGTCTAACATAATCTTGGGTTTCTTTAAACGGGGGGATGCCACCATATTTTGCAACATTGCCTTCACCAGCATTATAGCTGGCTAAAACTAGGGAAGTATTGCCGTTAAAACGTTTCATCAGCCAAGATAAATATTTTGCCCCACCCATAATGTTCTGGTGGGGATCAAATGCATTGGAAACATTAAAGCGTCGCGCCGTTGCAGGCATCAGTTGCATCAGTCCTTGTGCACCGACAGGTGAACGTGCATTGACATTAAACCCAGATTCAGTATGCATGACTGCTTTAATTAAGCCTTCAGAGATCCCATGTTGTGACGCCGCTTGTTTAATAATAGGGTCAAAGGCATTTTTATTACGGCTATAGCTAGGCAATACCGAAGCTTCAGAGCTGCCCCAATTGCTATAACTATGGATATTACTGTCCGGATAATAGGTCTTTTTTTCCACTTTTAGATGGTTATAGCGAGCCTTTTTATTCGTGAGTAGGGTGGTGCCATTCGATTCTTTTAACTGGTAGATGGTTTGACCGGCATAACTGGTCGATGCAACAGAACCAACTGTTACACACCCCAAAAAATAAAGTCCCATGCTTACAATGTTATTTTTCATTTTTTTATATAGAAAAAAATCTGCTCCAGACAGTTCAACAGGAGTTTAACAAAAAAAAACACAATTAAAAGTATTCTGGAACTAATTTCTCTGCAAGTTTGTAAAAAGCAAGTGCTAATTGCAGAGATAGTAATCAAAAAATATTTTAATTTTTTTTTAATCAGGATAACTTGACACTATTAAGTTGTTGATTTTTATTTAAAATAAAATCGATCAAAAAATGATCAATTTAAATAGAAGCCTTAAATAATAGGTCGGACACCTTGTCAAGCCTTTTGAAATCCACAAAGTTATCCACAGGTTTTGTGGACAACTGTGGAAAAGTACAATTGGTAAGCATTGTGGCTAAAATTTGAACTGTACCGTCCAAAATAACATGGGGTTGATTACATGAAAATGACAACAATAATCAATTTTCAGAAATTACATTCTTTTGGTGCGATGTGAGGCTGAATCGGATAAAATTGCGCGGTATTTTTATTTATGGGTAAATCTCGTCTATGTACTCGCCAGTTGAGTCCGAACAAGGATTTAATTTCAAACCAGAACTGCCAACAAGTTCGGCATATTACCGTTTGTTGAAAAAGCTTCGCCGCCAAGTCGGTCATGCCATTCGTGATTTTAAAATGATCGAAGAAGGTGACAAGGTGATGGTATGTATTTCTGGTGGTAAAGACAGTTATACCTTGCTGGACATTATGTTGCAGTTTAAACGCATTGCACCAATAAACTTTGATGTCGTTGCGGTGAACCTTGACCAAAAGCAGCCGGGTTTCCCTGAAGATGTCTTGCCACGTTATTTGGAAGAAAATAACATTCCATATTACATTCTGGAAAAAGACACCTACAGCATTACCAAAAAATTGACCCCTGAAGGCAAAACGTATTGTGCAGTGTGCTCGCGTTTACGTCGTGGTTCGTTATATGGTTTTGCACAAGAAATTGGCGCGACTAAAGTAGCTTTAGGTCATCACCGTGATGACATTATGGCGACTTTTTTCTTGAACCTGTTTCATGGCGGCAGCTTGAAAGCCATGCCACCAAAACTTTTGTCATCTGACAAGAAGAATATCCTGATTCGTCCACTGGCTTATGTGGAAGAAAAAGACATCATCAAGTATGCAGAAATGCGTCAGTTCCCGATTATTCCGTGTAACTTGTGTGGTTCACAGGAAAATTTACAGCGCGCGATGATCAACAATATGTTGCGTGAATGGGATGCCCAATATCCGAAGCGTTTACATAGTATTTTTGGTGCCATGCAAAACGTATCGCCTTCACAATTGGCCGATCGTGAATTGTTTGACTTTGAAGCTTTAGATGAACAACGTGAACTTGATTTCACCGGTAGCTGTTCAACAGAAGATGAACCACAGAGCAAACGCATCAATATGGTGAATTTAGGTTTTGCTGCTGAATAATGGTTGCGGTAGACACCGGTTTTAGGATTGGTGTCTATTTTATATATTTGATTTAGTTAAATAATGTATTAAAAATATAAAAATTGAACGTGTCGTGCAAAAAACGTTAAGCAGAAAACAATTTTACATGCTATAACAAGCGTCAAGCACAAATAGCTTCACAAAGATGTTGTCTGGATAGGCGACACAAATGAACGAATAAATTGAGGAAAGATCATGCCTACCTTTTTAACTGATGATTGGTTTTCAAATGTAGAAAGCTTAACTGCTCAAGCGGGCGACTTAAACTTGGCACCTGCACTTGCAAATTTAGCAATTAACTTAGTCGTTACAGATTCACAAGGCAATACAGAGTTGTCTTTGGATGGTGGTGCAATCAAAAAAGGTCTGTCTCCAAATGCTAAAACCACTTTGAACATGGATGGTGAAACCCTTCGTAAAGTGTTCCTGGAATTTGATATGGCAGCTGCTATGCAGGCATTCATGACCGGCAAAATTAAAGTTCAAGGCGATATGTCACAATTGATGGCTTTACAAACGGCCAAGCCAAGCCAAGAACAAAAAGATTTGTTCAAGAAAGTACTTGAACAAACGACTTAAGAACTTTGCTTAATTCATTTTAAGTATAAAAAAAGCTTACCCTTGGGTAAGCTTTTTTTTGTATCTAGAAGAGATTAAATATTCACTAACTGTGTGGTTTTAATATGTTCTAAATAAGAGCGGATACGCGTTACATACTGTACTGCTTGACGGTAACGACCATTGCTGGCTTTGTTACGATCTAAATAACTATACAGATTGACCCAGTTATTTGGATTTTTACCTTGTGCCTGAATTCGTTTCTGAATCTGATTGACTGCACCAGGTCCCATATTATAGGCCACAAGCGCATACCAGTTACGGTCAGGAAAGGGAACATCTTCATAGCGACTTAACATCTGGTCGTAATATTTCGCGCCACCTTCAATACTTTGAGCCGGGTCAGTTCGGTTACTTACACCCATGGCTTTTGCGGTACTGTTGGTCAGCATCATCAAACCACGCACACCGGTAGGTGATACAGAATTGGGTTTCAGATACGATTCCTGATAACCAATGGCTGCCAATAGATGCCAATCTAAATCATATTTTGCAGCGGTATTTTTAAAGCTGGCTTTATAAATAGGCATACGTTGATTTAAATCACGCTGAATGCTATCCCATGATTCTTCTTTTACAGCATTCTGATTATAAAATGATGCAAGTTGTCGAATCGAACCGGACTGTTTCCCTTTACACACAAAACCACTTGCGGTTTGTGTCAGTGGATCATCTGCATGTTTAAAGACCCAATTCAGGTTTGTATTTAAGCCATTTTGTTGCAGGCTGCCGATATCACCACAGGTTGCTGAAAAAGAAGTCAGACGCTTTTGTTCAATTGAACTGACATCAGCTGTGGTCATGGCAAAATTGGCTTTACCTTGCGAGACCCATTTCAGTGCAGTTGCATTATCAGGCACAGTTTTAAACACCAGTTTGACGTTTAAGCTGTTGGCATAGTTACGCGCGAGGTCATAACCAAACCCATGTAGATGCGCGCCATCTTTAAATACTGTAGTTGAATTTTCAACTGAAACAACGGTGAGTTGCTTGCCGTTGACTACAGAATCGTATTGGTACGATTTACTTGCATTAATACTATGAAACGGAATTAACAGGGTACTGAACGCAAGAATTTTTAAGGAGAAAGAAGATTTTAAAGAGTTAAGGCAAAGCCTCACCCCAGAAGTTGAACTACTGTGCATGTTGTCTCCGCTACAAGTAATTTATGCCCTAAAAAGCAAAGGCGCACATGCCTCAAGCTTTTTCAAGTTTGATAAATTCAATAAGGGTTGGGCAGTCATGACGTCATTCAAAATGACATTAGATTAAAAGGAGAATAATGTAGAATTTCTACATAGATTAAAAAGTAAGCGATTTAAAAACATGCGCGAATAATAAGCGTGAAAAATAAACTTGTCAAATTTTGTACTAAACTTTTTAGAGATATGTAACATAAAGAATTAATTTAATTGAAGAATTAATTTTATAAACTTTAGTTGTGTGTAAATAGCGGATAAAATAGCCCATTCTTGTAAATAAATTGTAAGCATAACATCAAAAAATACTATGAAATCTAACTTAATTACACGTTCTGGACATGACAAACTGGTCGCAGAATTACAGCATTTGTGGCATGAAGAACGACCAGAAATTACCCGAAAAGTGAACTGGGCGGCGAGTCTCGGCGATCGTTCGGAAAATGCGGATTACCAGTACAACAAGCAAATTTTACGTAAGATTGACCGTCGTGTTCGTTATTTGGGTAAGCGTTTAGAAGAGCTTAAAATTATTGATTTTTCGCCTGAGCAAGAGGGCAAAGTATATTTCGGTGCCTGGGTGGATATTGAAAATGATGAAGGCGAACAAAAAACTTTACGTATTGTCGGCGTAGATGAAATTTATGATCACCATCCACAACATATTTCAATTGATTCGCCCATGGCACGCGCTTTACTTGGAAAGCAAGTTGATGATGAAGTTGAGGTACTGACCCCATTAGGCAAGAAACAGTGGTATATCAATCAAATTCGTTATGAAAAGCCTGAAAATTCAGCAAATTAATCTATTTTGATTTTATTTTAATCACTCGGTAAGAAAAAAGCATAAAAGTATTTGCCAAGATGGATTTTTATTTATATCATAGCCGCCATTGGAAGCGTGGCAGAGCGGTTTAATGCACCGGTCTTGAAAACCGACGAGGGTGTGAGTCCTCCGTGAGTTCGAATCTCACCGCTTCCGCCAAATTCAAAACCCCGATCATTGATCGGGGTTTTTTATTGCCTAAATTTTTTATTCATAAAAAATACTAAAATTTAAATAAAGAAGAACATTGGATAAATTTGTGCGTATTCAGTGGATACAAATAACTTAAAAGATTGAATATAAAACTCTTTAAGCGGGTACTTATTGAGCGTTGATTATTAAGATTTGCGAATGATTGCGGAAGGTAAGATTGCTTCACGCAGTGCAAATACACCTTTTATTAGGATTAAAAATAAATAGCCTAAAAACACTATTTAAATTCATCATAGAGATCTCAGCTGAACTAAAAAAGCATAGAGATGAGTCATTTTATTCTTCTATATTTCTATCATTATGAGTGGATGAAAGCAGCAATTCCTGTTGAATCCAATCGATAAATTTTTGGATCAGAGGAGAGGATTCTTGACTGGAATGAACTAAATAATAAGAACGGCTTCCTTCCAATTTTTTACTTGAGGCAATGACTAATTCTTTGTTGTGTAATTCTGGGTTAATCAGTATTTGTGGAATGAGTGCCATGCCCATGGATTGCTTGGCTGCAACCGCTAACATAGAGAACAGTTCGTGCCGATGACCATCATAAGATTTTGGATGAAATATTTGATGGGTTTTAAACCATTCATGCCAAATGGTCGGACGGGTGGTTTGTTGTAACAGCGGAAGTTGGATGAGCTGTTCAGGACTTAAATCATAGCTATATTCATTAATCCTTTGTGCATCCGGAAAAATTTTTAAAATAAGCTGAGGGGAGCAAACCGCAATCAGGTCTTCTTTCATTAGATAATGGGTTTGTACGCCTGGCCAGTGCGCAATTTGTTGTGGTGTTCCGGCATATATTGCGGCATCAAAGATGGTTTCATTAAACAGAAAGGGTTTGGTGCTGGTTTCCAGATGTACGGTAATTTCAGGATAAATTTCATTAAAGCGGTGCAGTTTGGGGAGTAGCCAGCAAGTGGCGAATGTAGGAACCACACCTAATTTTAGTGTTCCCCCTAGACCTTTGTGCGCCATGATATCTAAAGTGCTTTGCTCCAGACCCAATAAATAGGGTTTGATCAGACTGTAATACTGCTGTCCTGCAAGGGTGAGTTCCACGCCATGCCGGGTACGGGTAAATAATTCAAGTTTAAGGAATTCTTCGAGTTGTTGAATTTGCCGTGACACAGCACTTTGGGTAATACACAGTTCTTGTGAGGCATGCGTATAACTGGCATGTTTAGCCGCAGACTCAAAACACAACAAACCTTGTAATGATGGGATATGACGACGCATAGATAAATCCTTTTATCTGAACCAGATATTTTAAAATGGCATATGAAGATGCGAACCCTATTCAACTTTAGTCTAAAAATTGAATCATGTCTGATAAATACAGTCTCCAAATCCATTGTTATCTATCTACTTAAAATAAGATATGCGTAAATGGTATATCTGCATGCAAATTTATCGTTTGAAAGAATCATTTTTCCGCCCTAGCATCGAGTCAGATAAATAGAACATGATATCGAGCAGAAGAAGCGATGAATCAAATGATCAATACGAAAACAACAGCAAAAGTTCAATTCAACTGGCAAGACCCGTTTTTAATTGAGCAGCAACTCACAGAAGAAGAGCGCATGATTCGTGATTCTGCGCATGCTTACTGTCAAGAGCGTTTACAACCTCGTGTATTGGAACAATTCCGTCATGAAAAAACCGATACTTCAATTTTCCGCGAGATGGGTGAGTTGGGGCTGCTTGGCCCCACCATTCCTGAACAATACGGTGGCGAAGGGCTGAACTATGTCAGCTATGGTCTGGTTGCCCGTGAAATTGAATATGTCGATTCAGGCTACCGTTCCATGGCCAGTGTACAAAGTTCGCTGGTGATGGTGCCAATTAATGAATTTGGTTCTGAAGAACAAAAGCAGAAATATTTACCGAAACTGGCAACGGGTGAATATATCGGATGCTTCGGTTTGACTGAACCGGATCATGGCTCTGATCCAGGTAACATGATTAGCCGTGCCAAAAAGGTCGATGGTGGTTACCGTTTAACTGGGGCAAAAATGTGGATTACCAACAGTCCGATTGCCGATGTTTTTGTAGTCTGGGCCAAAGAAGTATCGAAAGAAGGTAATGTCGGTGACATCCGTGGCTTTATCTTGGAAAAAGGCTGGGAAGGGCTTTCAGCCCCTGCGATTCACGGTAAAGTGGGTTTGCGTGCCTCGATCACCGGTGAAATTGTGATGGATAATGTCTTTGTTCCTGAAGAAAATGCCTTTCCGGAAGTCCGTGGATTAAAAGGACCGTTTACCTGCCTGAACAGTGCGCGTTACGGGATTGCCTGGGGTGCGATGGGGGCAGCAGAATTCTGCTGGCATACCGCGCATCAATACACCATGGACCGTAAACAGTTTGGTCGTCCACTCGCTGCGAATCAGTTGATTCAGAAAAAACTGGCCGATATGCAAACTGAAATTGCCTTGGGCTTACAGGTCGCCTTACGTTTTGGCCGTATGAAAGATGAAGGTATTGCTTCAGTCGAAGGTACGTCTTTAATTAAGCGTAATAACTGCGGTAAAGCTTTGGATATTGCACGTTTGGCCCGTGACATGCTGGGTGGAAATGGCATTAGTGATGAATTTGGTGTAGCCCGTCATCTGGTTAATCTGGAAGTGGTAAATACCTATGAAGGTACCCATGATGTACATGCCTTGATTTTAGGACGTGCACAGACTGGTATTGCAGCATTCGGTAATTAATTGAGTTCGTCAATTCAGGATGTTCATTCTTGAACATCCTAGAGATATTTCGTCTCAAAAAATCAATAATTAACTTTAATTAAAAGATTTATCGTGAAATATTCTTGTAAATCCGTGCATTTGCACGCTTAAAGTTCAAACGGAATGCTAGAAAAATAATAAAGAACCTTAGGCAAATGTAGAGAAATAATAGGGCTGCCAATGACTCATTTGGGAAAATGAGGGATATGGAAATGAATAATGATATGCAGGCTGGAGCAGGAACGTTCAGCAGAAAACTACCATCCAAAAGATCTTAAAATTTTGGATATTCATTCATTTATATCGCTTTAAGCATTTGCTTCTTCCTTAACGTGCATAGTCAGATTCGCCTCCAAGGGTTATCATAGCGGTCTTCATGTCATTGGAACGCGCTATGAAAATCGTTGCAGATGAAAATCTGGCCTTTACCGAATATTTCTTTGCAGATTTTGGAGAAATTCAGCAAGCAGCGGGGCGGACTTTAACCCATGCTGATGTACAGGCTGCGGAAGCCTTGCTGGTTCGTTCTGTGACCCAAGTAAATGAACAACTGATTCAAAATACCGTACTTAAATTTGTCGGCAGTGCCACCATTGGTACCGACCATTTGGATATTCCTGCTTTAGATAAACACCATATCGCATGGTCTAATGCGGCAGGTTGTAACGCTCAGGCGGTAGCTGAATATGTGATTACCACACTGTTATATTTACAACCCAATTTAATCGAGAAAAATGAACAATTCACCCTCGGTATTATTGGTTTAGGCAATGTCGGTTCACGTTTGGCCTATATGGCAAAATTGTTAGGTTGGAATGTGATTGGTCATGATCCTTTTGTGAATCGTGAACAGATCCAGCAAGTTGAATTAGAAGAATTATTAAAAACAGCAGATGCCATTTCCACGCATGTTCCCTTAACTAAAACAGGGAATCATCCGACTTTTCATTTGATCAATGCGGATGCTTTGGCACAAATGAAACCTGAAGCGATATTGATTAATTCAGCACGTGGTCCAGTGGTTGAGGAAGCGGCACTGATTGCGGATATTGAACAGACCAAACGTTCAGTGGTGTTAGATGTATTTGAACATGAACCTGAAATTTCAGAACAACTCTTAAATCTAATTCGGTTGGTAACGCCGCATATTGCGGGCTATAGCCTGGAAGGTAAAGCACGAGGCACGCAAATGATTTACGATGCTTTCTGCAAAACCTTTAATTTTACTGCAGATAAAAAATTTGAAACCCAATTACCAGTCTGCGAGCAATATTTTCAAGATCAAGATTTAAAACAAGCCCTGAAACAGTATCTTGCTCATATTTATGATATTGCACGTGACGATGCCAACCTGCGTGCCTGTTTGAAAGAGGGTAAGGTGGATCAAAAAGCCTTTGATTATTTACGTAAAACCTATCCCTTACGCCGTGAATGGGCAGCGCACGGAGGTCCGAAAGCATGAGTATGGCGAATCCAGAAACCCTCAATTATCAACCGACTTGTGACTTAAAAGCCATTCAAGCCCGTGCCAAAATGTATGCGCAAATCCGTCAGTTCTTTGCTGAACGGGATGTGCTTGAAGTGGAAACCCCAATCTTGTCACAAGCGGGTGTCACCGATGTGCATCTAGCATCTATTCAGGCTCAGCGTCATCTCGGTGGCCGCAAACACACCCATTATCTGCAAACTTCACCTGAATTTGCCATGAAGCGATTATTGGCCAGTGGCAGTGGTCCAATTTACCAAATCTGTAAAGTCTTTCGTGATGATGAACATGGACGCAAACACAATAGTGAATTCACTATGCTGGAATGGTACCGTCCAAATTTAAGCTTGAAAGAACTGATGTTTGAAGTCACCGACTTGCTGAATGTGACCTTGGCACAGCGTTTTGGTGAAGTCCGTCCGACTATTTTAAGTTACAAACATGCCTTTATGGATCGTCTGGATCTCAACCCATTACAAGCCAGCTTAAAACAGCTCAAAGACTGCTGTAACCGAGTCGGTTTAAATCTGGATTTGGGTAATGACCGCTTGGGTTATATCGACCTGTTATTTTCACATATGGTTGAACCGAGTTTAGGCTTTGATACTCCGGTATTTTTAACCGATTTCCCACCTGAAATGGCATCGCTTGCCAAAGTTAAAGTCGATGAAGAGGGTGAACAGGTTGCAGCGCGTTTTGAGCTTTATATCGAAGGCTTGGAATTGGCCAATGCCTATGATGAACTGATTGATGCCACAGTTTTACGTTCCCGTTTTGAAGCCGATAATCTGGAACGTGAAAAGCTTGGCTTGCATGTGATGCCGATTGACGAATATCTACTGGCAGCTTTACCGCATATGACTGAATGTTCAGGTATTGCTTTAGGGATTGATCGTTTATTAATGGTCGTGACTGAACAGATGAAACTTGAAAAAGTGATTACTTTCCCTGCAGATGTTTCTTAATTGTATTGCTAAATTGTATTGCTAAAAAATCCTATAAATCCTTCCCAACCTTCTTTTAAAAAAGGAAGGGGTAAGTTCTTTATTTTTTAAAGATGATTAGCACTGCTACGCAAGGAGAGGGATTAAAATAAAAAAGCTTCTCAAACGAGAAGCTTTTTTATGAACTATACAGTAGCAATAATCTGTCGGGCTTTTAATTCTTCAAGTGCTTGAATGCGCCGTTGAATCAACATTTCACCGATATCAGGACCACTAATATCGGGGGGTAAATCCTGCGCTTTAATGCCACGAACCACTTCCATTGCATCTAGTACATATTGAGATTGTGGATATTCACGATCTTCCAGGCCAAGGCGGCCACGTGAATCACATTCACAGGCTTGAACATAAGCTTCAACGCGTTCAGGGCGACGCAAAACATCCAATCGTTGCAATAAGCGCCATAAAGTCCCCGGTTTTAAGCTTAAGGCTTGATGACATTTTAAATGTTCTTTACATACCGCAATGGCAAGTTGCTTGGTATTAGTCGGCACTTTGAGGCGATCACACACTTCGGTTACCGGTTTGACACCACGTTCTTCATGCATGATATGTCTTGGTAATTCCTCACTTGGGGTGAGTGCCTTACCTAAATCATGAACCAGAACGGCAAAGCGTACATCCAGTGAATAATTGGCTTTACAGGCTTGTTGTAGCGACATCATGGTATGAATACCGCTATCAATTTCCGGATGATATTCAGGACGTTGCGGAATACCGTATAAAGCATCTAGTTCCGGGAACAGGACTTTTAACGCACCACAGCGACGTAGCGTTTCGAAATATTCATCGGCATGATCTTCCATCAAGGCGCGAGAGGTTTCTTTCCATACCCGCTCAGGCGTTAATGCCTGTAATTCACCCGATTCCGCCAACTGTTGCATCAATGCCAAAGTTTCAGATGCCACTGTGAACCCAAGTGATTTATAACGCGCTGCAAATCGTGCGATACGTAAAACGCGTAGCGGATCTTCGACAAAAGCATTGGATACATGACGTAATATTCGATCTGTTAGATCTTGCTGCCCCTTATAAGGGTCGTAAACGTTGCCATCTTCATCCATTGCCATCGCATTAATGGTCAGGTCACGACGGATCAGATCCTCTTCAAGGGTTACACTTGTATCTGTATAAAATTCAAAGCCATGATAACCCTGACCGGATTTACGCTCGGTACGGGCTAAAGCATATTCTTCTTTTGTTTGGGGATGCAGAAAAACAGGGAAATCTTTACCTACCGGCTGATAGCCCTGAGCAAGAAGTTGTTCAGGTGTTGCACCAACAACCACATAATCTTTTTCGTGATAAGGGTGACCGAGTAAGTGATCACGTACTGCACCGCCTACTAAATAAACTCGCATGAAAAAACCTCTATTCTTCAAGCAATCATGCTACAGAATAGAGGTTTTCTCAAGTAAAGAACCTTAGCTTTTTGCTAAAGTTAAATACTAGCCTTCTTGTGACTGTTGAATTTCAGCAACTGTCAACGCTGTCATATTTACCACACGACGTGTTGTTGCAGTCGGTGTCAAGATATGCACAGGTTTTGCAGCACCCAACAAAATTGGGCCAATCGTTACATTGTTACCTGAAGTCGCTTTCAACAGGTTAAATGAAATGTTTGCTGCATCAAGGTTTGGCATGATGAGTAAGTTTGCAGAACCTTTGAAACGTGAGTTCGGGAATGCAAAATGACGAATATTTTCATCCAGTGCAGCATCACCGTGCATTTCACCTTCGACTTCAAGTTCAGGTGCAATTTCACTTAAAATTTCAAATACTTTACGCATTTTTTGTGCGCTTGCATCGGTTTGGTCAGAACCAAAGCTTGAATGCGATAACAACGCAATACGTGGAGTCACACCAAAACGACGCACTTCTTCAGCCGCCAAAATGGTCATTTCAGCCAACTGTTCAGCCGTTGGGTTGGTGTTTACATAAGTGTCGGCAATGAACAGGTTGCGATCTTGAAGCATTAACGCATTGAGGGTAAAGAATGTGCTACGACCTTCTTTTAAGCCAATCACGTTTTTCACGAAATCTAAGTGAATGTCATAGCTTGAATATGTACCACAAAGCATACCGTCTGCATGACCGTGTTTCACTAACATTGCAGCAATCAGGGTAGAGCGACGACGTGCTTCACGGTGAGCGTATTCAGGCGTTACACCTTTACGCTGCATGATTTGGTAGTAATCATCCGCAAAAAATTCGTAATCTGGATTTTTCTCTTGATCCACAATTTCAATGTTCACGCCATGTTCAAGACGCAAGCCCAATTTTTTGATGTTTGCTTCGATGACAGCAGTACGACCAACAAGAATTGGGAACGCTAAACCTTCATCTACCGCAATTTGAACTGCACGAAGTACACGAAGATCTTCACCTTCCGCATAAGCAATACGCTTCGGTGCTGTTTTTGCTTGGGCAAAGATTGGTTTCATCATAAATGCAGAGTTGTATACGAACTCAGACAATTTTTGACGATATGCAGAGAAGTCTTCGATCGGACGAGTCGCTACACCCGAATCCATTGCAGCTTGGGCAACAGCAGGGGCAATTTCAAGAATTAAACGTTGATCAAGCGGGCGTGGGATTAAATAGTCACGACCAAATGATGCAGTTTTTTCACCATAAGATGCTGCATCCGCTTCAATGTGTGCCATACGTGCAATTGCATGTACGCAGGCAATTTTCATTTCTTCATTAATGGTGGTTGCACCAACGTCTAAAGCACCACGGAAGATATATGGGAAGCAAAGAGCATTGTTTACTTGGTTTGGATAATCCGAACGACCCGTTGCCATAATCACATCAGGACGAACTTCATGCGCGTGTTCAGGCAGAATTTCTGGATCCGGGTTTGCCAAAGCAAAAATGATTGGATTTTCAGCCATCACTTTAACCATTTCTTTGGTTAAAATGCCTGCCGCTGAAAGTCCCAAGAACATATCCGCACCCGCAATAACATCTGCTAGTTGCGTGCCTTCAATATCTTGAACATAACGTTTTTTCGATTCATCCAGATTGTCACGTTTAGTGGTCAACAAACCGCGTGAATCGGCAACGGTAATGTTCTGTTTGTTTGCACCTAAAGCACAAAGCAAATCTAGACAAGACAATGCAGCTGCACCAGCACCTGAAGCGACAATTTTAATCTCTTCAATTTTTTTGCCAGTGAGTTGTAAAGCATTGAGTAAAGCTGAACCCACAATGATAGACGTACCGTGTTGATCATCATGGAACACAGGAATATTCATGCGTTCACGAAGTTTTTTCTCGATGTAGAAACATTCTGGTGCCTTGATATCTTCAAGGTTAATACCACCAAAAGTAGGTTCTAATGCAGCCACGATTTCAACAATTTTGTCTGGGTCGTTTTCAGCAATTTCGAGGTCAAATACATCTACACCCGCGAATTTTTTAAACAGTACGCCTTTACCTTCCATAACCGGTTTAGATGCTAAAGGACCAATGTTACCTAGACCTAAAACCGCAGTACCATTACTTACCACTGCAACAAGGTTGCCACGTGCAGTGTAAAGTGCTGCAGTTGATGGGTCACGTTCAATCTCTAAACATGGTGCTGCGACACCTGGAGAGTAAGCAAGCGCTAGGTCATGTTGGTTGACCAGCTGTTTACTTGGCGTAACACTGATTTTCCCTGGTGTTGGATATTCGTGGTAGTACAAAGCTTGCTGTTTTAATGATTGATCGTCCATCTGTATCTCTATTGTTACTTGAGTTGTCCAGCCCGAGCTGGTGGTGGTTTTTTGCTTAATTCACCTGAATATAACATTTGTTGCGACCTTAGCACAGTCGCGAATATACCATTTTCAAGCAAACTGATATTTAGACGTGTCGACTTATATTAAGAAGGTATAAGTCGGTGTTGTTCCAGGAAGGTTGTTGCTTCACTTTCGGGTAAGGGTTTTGAAAACAGGAAGCCTTGAGCAATGTCACATTCAAGATCCTGTAGATATTGAAGCTGTTCCTCAGTTTCAATGCCTTCTGCAACCACGACCATGCCCATGGCTTTGCCCATGGCAATCATGGCACTGACAATCGCCTCTTGTTTGTCTTGCCCAATTCTGGAGATAAAACTGCGGTCGATTTTTAATATATCAATCGGAAAATCAGCAAGATAAGATAGGGAGGAGTAACCCGTTCCAAAATCATCCAGAGAAATATTGATCTTCCGTTTCTTGATTTCATCGAGCAGATTTTTAACCGTAACCGAGTTCTCAAGCAGTGATGATTCGGTAATCTCAAGCTCCAGGCTCGAGCCTGAAATTTTGTAGGTCTGAATGGCATGATCGAGGTCTTCGAGTAACTGTCCACGTTGCAACTGCTGTGCGACCACATTGACCGAAACACATATATTATTAAAGCCTAAATCATTCCAATTTCTAATTTGCTTAGCGGTTTGTTGTATAACAATTCTGCCAATATCAGAAATCAAACTGGTTTGCTCTGCAAGGGGGATGAACAAATTTGGTGGAATAATGCCTTTGCTTGGGTGATTCCAGCGAACCAAAGCTTCAAAACCATAAATGTCTTGGTCGCTAAAATTAATTTTTGGCTGATAGTAAACAATCAGTTCATTGTTGTTAATCGCGAGTCGTAAATCGCGTTCCAGATAAATCCCTTGCTCAAGTAAGGCGGTATTTTTATTGGAGTAAGAACGGATGGTATTGCCACCCAAGCTTTTCGCTTCGATTAATGCCTGTTCTGCACAATTATTCAGATAATCCAGTTGGCGGCCATTTTCAGGATAGAAAGCAATCCCCATAGACAGGGTTATAATATGATCCTGACCAAAAATGTTAAAGGGTAATGAAAATGCTTTGCTCATCCGTTCACAATGGTGCTGAATCGATGGACGAATATGCGAAATTTCATAGACAATGGCAAAGTCATCACCATTTAAATGGGCGACCAATAATGCTTCAGCATTGGTGAGCCGTAGTCTTTGAGCCACTTGGCGTAACAGTTCATCACCACCACTATTGCTCAGGAATTCATTTAAAGGTCTGAAGCGATCAATATTCAGACGAATTACAGCGAGCTGTTTAATCGAATCCTTTTGACTGACTAGATATTGATGTAATTGATAGTTGTAATAAAAGCGATTCGGCAGGTCGGTCAGCGGATCGTAATTTTCCAGATAAGACAGACGTTGTTCTTGCAGTTTACGTTCCGTTAAATCAGAGACGATACCAATATAGTGCGTGACACGATTTTTTTCATCGATAATGGCATTAATCCGCATCCAGACAGTAAGTTCTTTACCAGAAAGAAATTTTTCATTGAGCTCACCATCAAACTCCCCCATTTTATCTAGTTGATTGATGATGGAAGAATGGCTGTTTCTTTGATGCGGTTTATAATTTGCAGCGATATCAAATAAATGCTTGCCAATAATTTGCTCGTGGCTAAAACCCGTCAATTGTTCATAGAATGGATTGACGTCGATATAGCAAAGTTGTTCGTCAAGAATGAAAATCCCTTCAGCTGCTTGTTGCAGGACGCTTGCTGCAAGTTTTAAGCGTTCCTGATCGGTCCGTTCTTGATGGATGTCACGACGAATCCCGACCATACGCAGAGGCTTGTTATTGTTAGGGTCACGCGCAATGACTCTACCAATATCATGGACCCATTTCCATTTGCCATTACTGGGTTGAATTCGATACGTGGCTTCATACTGATCGGTTTGGCCGCGTAAGTTTTGCTTCATCGAGGTTTGGAAGTGTTCGAGATCATCGGGATGAATGATATTTTGCAGTTGATGATGGTGCTGTTTTGAAGGTTTTAGGGTCTTTTGGTGTTTAGAATTGGTGACTAGGATTTCTCGATCTTTAATATTCCAGTCCCACGGTCGAAGTCCCGCGACTCCGTGTGCCAACATCAAATTTTGTTGCTGATTTTCCAGATCAGCATTCATTTTAGCAATATCAAAAGTTCGCTCTTTGACTTTCTGTTCAAGAAGCTGATTATTTAATTGTAATTGCAGTTCAATATCTTTGGATTTATTAATTTCAGTTTGTAACTGCTGACATAACTCATCTGTCCAGAGAACCTGTTGTTCGGCATTTTTAACCAAGCGATTATTTTTGGAATACAGTGCTGAAATGCGTTTATGAATGCGCGTCGTAGAATTTGCACAAAGTAAAATGACAATAACAGTGAAATTGACCGTTAAATGGAATAAATAATTCGAGGTCTCTGTAGCAAAAAACTGGGAGGCAAGATAAGGAAAAATGGCTGGAATAAAGGCCAAACAAAAATAATTTAGACGTTGGGTCAAGAAAGTCAGAGCAAAGGCTTGGCTCACAATCAGTAATAAAGCCGAGAGAATTAAAGCATTCACATGGCTGAAATTAGGGTTATATTGCGGTAAGTAGTAGTAAATCAGACCAATACCAATAGCAATACAACTTCCTATTGCCAAACATTGAAATTGCAGCCAGCGATGTGCGTGATTTAGTGCGAAATGATGTGGCTTAAAATAGAGACTGATGATGAGCAAACTTAAACAACTCAACAGTTCAGTGGCAATAAACCATACATTGAAATAGAAAGAGGGTTTTGTAAAATAAAATTGGTAAATGCAATAAACAGATAAGGAAACGATCAGAATACTGACAAGAAAGAATCGACTGAGTCGAATCGTATTGGTAATTTGGGCAGCACTCACATGCTGTTTAATATACTCATCTTGAATATCTGACATAAAAGCAGAAACCTTATTTTTGTTTTGCGATAAATTGCTTTCTAAATATTAATCGTGTTTAAAAAAACTAAACTGTATTTTAAATATACATTTGTATGTTGAAATCAAGATTAATAATGTTATTGAGAAAAATCAATCAAATCAGGTACTATTTATCTAAAATCAGATGAACTATACAGTTACTTTATAATTTAAAATAGATAAAGCAACGATTGGAGCAGTTTCGGTACGTAAAACGCGATTACCAATACACCAATTAATGAATCCAGCATCGTTGGATAATTGTATTTCAGCCTCGCTGAGTCCACCTTCAGGACCGATTAAAAGTGCAATATCAGGTGTGGCATCGGCTAGAACATCGACTTGATCTTTATTGGGTGCAAGCACTAATTTTGTGGTAGGCAGTTCATTGGCTAACCAGTCTTGTAAAGAGATCGGTGCTAAGACTTCGGGGACTTTATTCATCCCGCATTGTTCACAAGCAGCAATGGCAATACCTTGCCAGTGATCAATTTTCTTTTGATCACGATCATATTTAAGGCGCATTTCGCAGCGTTCAGAAGTGAGAAGCTGGATTTTGGATACACCCAGTTCAACTGCTTTTTGAATGGCATAATCCATGCGATCACCTTTACTCATCACTTGACCCAGTAAGGCTGTGAATGCTGGGGTACGATCATCAGGGTTGAATGTATCGACAGAAACGCTCGCTGATTTTTTTGCAATTTCAACAAGCGTCACGTCGTATTCACCACCTTGTCCATTGAACAAGGTGGCTTTTTCACCGACTTGTGCACGTAATACTTTCACCCAATGATGAAAAACCGTTTCGGTTAATTCAACATTCATATCAACAGCCAAATCAGCCTCAATATAAAAACGCGGCATTCAGTATTACTCACAAATCAGATAAAAAATTAAGCTAAACCAAGATCAATCACGAGTTGATGTGTTGGATCTGTCGTGTTCATGGTATAGAAGTGCAAGCTTGGCGCACCGCCTGCAAGCAGACGTTCACACAATTTCACTACAACTTCATGACCAAAAGCCTTGATTGAAGCGGTGTCATCACCATAAGTGGCCAATTGCTTACGAATCCAGCGCGGGATTTCAGCGCCCGTACCATCTGCGAAGCGAATCAGATTGCTTGCATTGGTAATGGGCATAATGCCCGGAGCAACAGGAATATTCACACCTTCTTTTTGAATGCGGTCTATAAAATAGAAGTAGGCATCCGGATTAAAGAAGAACTGGGTTAAAGCGGCATTGGCACCGGCATTGGCTTTTTCGACAAAGTGTTGAATGTCTTTATCAAAATTTTCTGCCTGTGGATGCATTTCAGGGTAAGCAGCGACTTCAATAATGAAGTGATCACCTGAATGTTCACGGATGAAACGAACAAGATCTTGCGCATAAGGCAATTCGCCCAAGCCCACCTGACCAGAAGGTAAGTCACCACGCAGTGCAACAATACGATTGATGCCTTGTGATTTGTATAAATCCAGTAACTCGGCAATACGAGCTTTGTCATCACCGATACAAGATAGGTGAGGGGCTACGGGAGTACCTTTACCATTGAAGTCATTGATTGCAGCGAGTGTGCGTTCACGAGTAGAACCACCAGCACCATAAGTTACAGAGAAAAACTCAGGGTTTAGTAGTTGTAATTCTTTATGAACAACACGAAGTTTTTCCGCACCGACATCAGTTTTGGTCGGAAAAAATTCAAACGAAATTGGGACACGTTTGGTCATTTTTCAAATCCTTTTTTATCAATACTGTTTTAATTTCTTTTAACCTCTCCTAAATCCTCTCCTAGAAGGAGAGGATTTACCCTCAAGCACATTCAGTATTGAATGTTCCCTCTCCTTAAAGGAGAGGGCTAGGGAGAGGTATTTATAAAAACTTAGTATTTATAAGTCTCAGATTTGAATGGACCTTCAACTTGAACACCTAAGTAATCCGCTTGTTCTTGAGTCAATTGAGTCAAGACACCACCAAAACCAGCAACCATTGCAGCAGCAACTTCTTCATCCAATTTCTTAGGAAGGAGTTCTACACGAATTGCAGCTTGTTTTTGGTCTTCAGGAAGATCAGCAAATTTTTCAGCGAACAAATGCATTTGAGCCAATACCTGGTTAGCAAATGAACCGTCCATAATGCGTGATGGGTGACCAGTCGCGTTACCAAGGTTAACTAGGCGGCCTTCAGAAAGAAGAATTAAATAGTTGCTTTCATCTTCTGAACGATACACTTGGTGTACTTGAGGCTTAACTTCAACCCATTTGTAGCCACGTAAGTAGTTGGTATCGATTTCAGTGTCAAAGTGACCGATGTTACATACTACTGAACCTGCTTTTAATGTATCTAACATTGCAGAGTCACATACGTGGTAGTTACCCGTAGTTGTTACGATCAGGTCAGTATTTTGAAGAAGGTCAAGGTTGATATCTTCTTTCTTGCCAGTTTGCACGCCATTTTTGTATGGAGATACAACTTCATAGCCGTCCATGCATGCTTGCATCGCACAGATTGGATCGATTTCAGTTACGCGAACAATCATGCCTTCTTGACGAAGTGATTGAGCAGAACCTTTACCTACGTCACCGTAACCAATCACAAGCGCACGACGACCAGACATCAACATGTCAGTACCACGTTTGATTGCATCGTTTAGAGAGTGACGGCAACCGTATTTGTTGTCGTTTTTAGATTTAGTAACTGAGTCGTTTACGTTGATTGCAGGAACTTTCAAAGTACCGTCACGTAACATTTCATAAAGACGTTGCACACCAGTGGTGGTTTCTTCAGTCACACCGTGGATTTTAGCAATCAATTCTGGATATTTTTCGTGAACAACAGCAGTCAAGTCACCGCCATCATCAAGAATCATGTTGGCATCCCAAGGCGTGCCATTGATATTGATTTGTTGTTCAAGACACCACATGTATTCTTCTTCAGTTTCACCTTTCCAAGCGAAAACAGGAATACCGCGTGCAGCAATTGCAGCAGCAGCGTGGTCTTGAGTCGAGAAGATGTTACATGAAGTCCAGCGAACTTCAGCGCCCAATTCAACCAGAGTTTCAATTAAAACTGCAGTTTGAATGGTCATGTGGATACAGCCGAGAATTTTCGCGCCTGCAAGTGGTTTTGCTGCTGAGTAGCGTTTACGCAAACCCATAAGTGCCGGCATTTCTGCTTCAGCAAGTTTGATTTCTTTACGGCCGTAATCAGCAAGTGAAATATCGGCAACTTTATAATCTGTAAATGAAGCATTAACCGCGTTCATCAGGATCTCCTAGAGAAAAAATAGATTGGATCGTTATGTTCGCGGATGCCGTTTTTGATCAAAACCTGTATTTCACAGAAGCTTTGACCGAATCGTCGAGCCTAGCGATTTCACATTTATATGCCTGTGAAAAAGTCGCAGCATCCCTCGACTAGCGGGCTATTGTACTTGGAAATCGATTTTGTTCCAATCTGAAATTGATTATTATCAGCACAATCATATTTTGGATGAAAATTATGGCTTTAGAAATGCCTGAAGAATTAGCCAATCTGGAAGCAAATGGTGGGATTTTTGCGGTATGGATGTTGCTGCAACATTTAGGTATCGATGCTGATATTCAGCAACTGGTAGATGTATGTAGATATGATGCTGAAAATGGCACGACAACCATCGGTCTAGCTGTTGGATTAAAAAAGTTCGGTTTTAATGTTCAGTTTTATACCGATCATGACCCTGATCTTCAAGAGGGTGAAAAACTCAGTTATCAAGAAGCAGAGCAACTAGGTTTGCCTATTCTACCTGCGTTAAATTATCAGCAAATCCAGCAAGCATTTGATCAAAATAAATTTGTGATTGTCTATTACGACACATTAGAAGATGTGGGTAATCACTCACTTGTTTATGATGTAAACGCGGATGAAATCTGTTTCTTTGACAGTTTTGATCCGATGCCCGCGACTATATTTGAACAACAACGTCAAGCAGAAGGGATTTGTCGACAAGTGATTGTGATTGAAGCACATAATTATATCGAAAGTTAAGATTTAAAGCTGTATCAAACAAAAGCCCATCATTTGATGGGCTTTTTAATCCCATTATTCTTCAGCAGCTTGTGCTTTATCATGCCAATAATCGGCTTTTTCATCATCCACATCTACACCCAAGCCGTGTTCATAAATGCAGGCCAAATCACGCATGGCTTGAACTTCACCCAGTTCAGCGGCTTGCTTGACCAATTCAACCGACTTGGTCACATCTTTTTCCACTACATCGCCACGACGATAAAAATTCGATAACTCTAAAATAGCCGCAGGATGTTTATGTTTCGCTGCTTGTTCTAACCAACGGTAAGCATGTTCAAAATAGGTTTTTGCTTCCTCCGGATCTTCTTCCAGCATGTCTTTTGCATAAAATGCATAACCTTCACCCAGCCAGTACATGGCTTCGATATGACCCAGTTGAGCGGCTTTGAGTGCCCATTCTTCAGCAAGAGCAACATGCTCATCATTTTCACTTTGCATATAAATTTCAGCAAGTTCAAATTGTGCATCACGATTGCCTGCCATCGCACGGTTAAAAAGTTCGGTAGAAATAGGGAGATCAGACATTAAAAAATCCAGAGCGCATAATTGCTATAGCCTAAATGTTTGCTACAAAAAAGCCAATCTGAAGATTGGCTTTTTACACTTTTCAATTTTAGATGAGCTAAAGGGTCGTGCTCGCGACTCAAATAATCACTGTTGCATTTTTAATCTTCTTAATCCTGAATTCAAAATAACTCAAACATAAGCCCACAAACAAAGCAGAGCAGATAAATATGATCAACTTAGAGGCTGTTTATAGAAGATTTTAATCCAATCTGCTTTTATAGCATTCATTAAAAACAGCGACCGAAGTCGCTGTTTTTAACTCAAAAGACCTTAAGCCTCTTGTTGAATACCGGCAACCAACCAGTCCTGGTTAGAACCTGCAGGTTTGGTGAAATGCCAAACTTCTGCAAAAGGTTGCGGTAAGCTGTTTAAATCTTCGCTTACTGTACCTGTGAAACGTACGCTCACCACATATTGACCATTTTCATTTGCAGAATCTGTAACCATGGCATTTAGGTTAGAGAATTCAGCAACGTCCTGGTCTTGGTTCGCCATAATGTCGTTATACATCGACTGATAAAGATCAGGCGTTAAATAACGTTGAATTTCAGCAATGTTGCTTGCTGTATTCATCGACTGAATATGGTTGAAGCGCTGACGGGCAACGCGCAAGAATGCAGCAGGTTCAGTACCGTCTGGCAATTGACTACCACTTTGTGTTGAAGCTGCGCCAAAAGGTGCTTGAGTTGCTGCAGCTGCAGAACCACCTACTGTTTGACCAAAAATATTGCTGTTGTCATTCGACGTACGTGGTGCTGCCGTTTGTTGACCAAACGGTGCTGTATTGCCAGCATTGTTTGGTGCATAAGGATTGTTAGCGGCTAGTTTTTTTTTTGCTCCGAATTTACGGAACAAGAAGAATGCGACTGCAGCTGCCAGAAGAATCCAGATCCAGCTTGGAAGTCCGCCTTTTTCTTCCTGCTGTTGTGCTGTAGCATCAGCACCGCTTGCAGCAGGTTTGTCATCCGCCATTGCATTCGCGGCAACTGCACCAATCGCAGCACCAGCAACACCAGCAGCAACCATTTTACCTACGCCAGAACCAGATTGTTGAGCAGGTGCGGTAGTTGGTTGTGGGGCAGGAGTAGCTTGACGCGGTTGTTGGTAAGATTGACTTGGAGTAGCAGAACGACTCATGCCATGGCTTTTACCACCACCTGCACGTTTCGCTTCAGCCATTGGTGCGACCACCAAAGCTGCCATTAAAAGACCTGCCATCAAACCACGCTGTCGAACTTCCATCGAATTTTTCCTAAATAAAAAGTAAATTATAGCCCTATAGTTATGCAGTCATTTGCACCGAATTTCAATATCAAATTGGTGTTTTTTTTACATAATGTTTCATATGTCTAAGCCTAAGCCAATTCTTCACTTAAGCTCATGGCTTCGCTTAAGGC
Organism: Acinetobacter sp. ANC 5414; assembly: GCF_013004295.1. Lineage (NCBI taxonomy): Bacteria > Pseudomonadati > Pseudomonadota > Gammaproteobacteria > Moraxellales > Moraxellaceae > Acinetobacter > Acinetobacter sp. ANC 5414. The sequence continues at coordinate 69,414 of NZ_JABERM010000012.1, read as the reverse complement.
TTCATGTAACCGTGCCACGGAAATGATCTGTACATTTGGAATTGGTTTTTGTGGCGCATTGCCTCTAGGCAGAATAATGTATTTAAAACCATGCTTAACCGCTTCTTTTAAGCGTTCCTGACCATTCGGCACAGGGCGAATTTCACCCGATAGCCCCACTTCGCCAAACACCGCCAGTTGCTGAGGTAATGCTTTACCACGCAAGCTTGAAGCACAGGCAAGTAAAACCGCAAGGTCAGAGCCAGTTTCGGTAATTTTTAAACCACCGACCACATTGACATAAACATCTTGTCCTGCAGTTTGTACGCCACCATGACGATGCATTACCGCAAGCAGCATATTCAGTCGGTTTTGTTCCAAACCTAAAGCCACACGACGCGGTTGACCATGTGCATCATCCACCAAGGCTTGCACTTCAACCAATAGTGGGCGCGTGCCTTCACGGCTAATCATCACAATCGAACCGGGGATGGCTTCGTCATAACGACTTAAGAAAATAGCGGACGGATTGGAAACTTCACGTAAGCCTTTGTCGGTCATGCCAAACACGCCCAATTCATTGACTGCACCGAAACGGTTTTTCACCGCACGAATCATGCGATAACGTGAGTCGGATTGACCTTCAAAATACAAAACACAATCGACCATATGTTCTAGAACACGCGGACCCGCTAAAGCACCTTCTTTGGTCACATGCCCCACAAGAAATAAAGATGTGCCACTATTTTTAGCAAAACGGGTCAGTAAGGCGGCAGATTCACGAATTTGGGAAACACCACCGGGTGCAGATTGCAAGGTTTCGGTATACAGCGTTTGAATCGAATCGAGAATGGCAACAGCAGGACGTACTTGAGCCAAGACTTCACAAATGCGTTCCACACAGGTTTCCGCCATGACTTGAAGATGCTCTGTCGGTAACTCCAAACGGTGGGCACGCAATGCCACTTGCGAAAGCGATTCCTCACCGGTGACATAAAGCGCAGAGCTTTGTGCAGATGCCATGTGGGTCGCGGTTTGTAAAAGAATCGTGGATTTACCAATTCCTGGATCACCGCCAATCAGCACCACAGAACCTGTGACCAAGCCACCACCGAGAACACGGTCAAATTCACTGATGCCCGTCGCTAAGCGTGATTCATGTGAAACGGAAACTTTATTTAAGGTGGTGATATTGGCCACTTGACCTGCATATCCGCCGCCCATTTTGGGTTGTGCACGGTGACTCACTGCGGGTTCAAGACGAACTTCGGTCAGACTATTCCATTCACCGCAATCTGTACATTGTCCCGCCCATTTAGGATGGTCAGTTCCACATTGTTCGCAACGGTACACAGTTTTGACTTTGCTCATTGGAGTGTTATCTATATAAATAAGAAGATTGATGAGAAATGTAGCAATAGCTGTATGGAAATACAATTTTTTGCATAAAATCTCGTCAATCTATATGTTGGCACGTAAACTGCTAAATTTAATGGAAATGCACACAGCAATACAAAAGGGACTGAATTTGGATGAAAAAGCAACAGAGATACACATAGGCTTGAAAAATATTAAATAATCGCTCAAAAAACTTTATTTATTTTTTTTAATTTGAGCTACTTTTATCACACGAAATTTGAGAGACGAAAATAACAATGTCAAATGAAAACCATGGTTCATCTGCTGCACAGGGTGAACTTCAGCGAAGTTTATCGAATCGGCATTTGCAACTTATTGCGATTGGCGGGGCAATTGGTACAGGTTTATTCATGGGGTCGGGTAAAACCATCAGCCTGGCCGGACCTTCAATTCTGATCATTTATATGATTATTGGTTTTATGGTTTTTTTGGTCATGCGTGCGCTTGGCGAATTGTTACTGTCTAACCTGCAATACAAGTCTTTTATTGATTTTGCGACAGATTTAATCGGTCCTTGGGCAGGCTATTTTGTCGGCTGGACCTATTGGCTGTGCTGGATCACCATTGGTATTGCTGATTTATCCGCGATTATTTATTACCTGCAATTCTTTAACGGGGGGTTACCATTTTCGCCTGGAGAAGGGGTAATGATCAGTGTTGCCGCCATCATCTTTATTATGGGGCTGAATCTGGTTACGGTTAGGTTATTCGGTGAATTAGAGTTCTGGTTTGCCTTAATCAAGATTATTGCCATTGTGGTGCTGATTGCTGTTGGGTTGTGGATGATCTTTACCGGATTCTCTTCAACCGCAGGTGAGGTGGCTTCATTTACCCATCTCTGGTCACATGACGGTATTTTCCCTACCGGGGTAACCGGCTTCCTGGCAGGCTTCCAGATTGCGATTTTTGCCTTTGTGGGTGTAGAGCTGGTGGGTACAACTGCAGCTGAAACCAAAGATCCAGAGCGCAACTTGCCTAAGGCAGTCAACTCGATTCCGATTCGTATCATCATTTTCTACGTATTGGCATTGGTGATTGTGATGTCGGTGACACCATGGAATAAAATTGATCCGAATATTAGCCCGTTTGTAAACCTGTTTAGCCAAGCCGGTATTGCAGCAGCTGCGATTATCATGAATCTGGTGGTGTTATCTTCAGTCATGTCATCCATGAACAGTGGGGTATTCTCGACCAGCCGTATGCTGTTCGGTCTTTCACGTGAAGAGCAAGGTCCAAAAGCATTTGGACACTTAAATAAGCGTGCGGTTCCTGCCAATGCTTTATATTTCTCTGCGATCTGCTTGTTACTTGGAGCTGCACTTCAGTACTTTGTACCGAATACCGTTGAAGCCTTTACTTTGGCAACCACGCTTTCAACCATCTTGTTCATCTGTGTCTGGTTGATGATTATCTGGAGTTATATTGTTTACTATAAAACCCGTCCAGAACTGCATGCCAAATCAACCTTTAAATTACCGGGTGGATTGTTTACCTGCTGGGTGGTGATCATCTTCTTTATTGGCATGATTTACGTGTTGTCTTTGGAAGCAGATACCATGAAAGCGCTGATGGTGAGTCCAATCTGGTTCATTATCTTGATTATTGGTTACTTTGGTTTCTACAAACCGAAACATAAATAAGCCTTTTTTTGTGAAAACGCCAGTCTGAAACTGGCGTTTTTTTTTAACTAGCGATAATCTCTAGCGTTTAGCACTTTGGTCACGGCGGTGATCGAGTTATACTTCTTCGAAAACATAGGATAGGTGGTCAGATGCGTCTTGTCATTTGCTACATCAGTTTATTGGCAACAGGTTTTGCCTTGGTCGGTTGTGGTCAGTCTGGAGCTTTACAGTTGCCGAGTGATCAGAATTACGACAAGCGTTCGAAATATTTGTTATATCCCAATGTCGATTCAAAACAGCAGTCTGAACAGAAAGAAGCGTCTGAACAGAAACCGCTGGTAGCACCTGCTGATTCTAATCAGCCTTCAACCCCTTAGCTTTTAACTGCTAACGCTTTCATAGAAAGGATACATTCATGAGTTTTACCCGCATTAATGGGGTTCTGCACGCAGAGCAATGTTCGTTGCAACAACTTGCGCAGCAATTTGGCACGCCACTTTATGTTTATTCAAAAGCCACTTTTGAAAAGCATTATCTCGATATGGATCGTGCATTTAGCTTTATCGATCATCAAATTTGTTTTGCGGTAAAGTCGAACTCTAATATTGCGGTATTGAATGTACTGGCGAAGCTGGGTGCAGGTTTTGATATTGTCACTGGCGGCGAGCTGGCTCGTGTGCTGAAAGCGGGTGGAGATGCTTCTAAAATTGTGTTTTCTGGTTTAGGCAAGTCAGAAGCGGACATTAAAAAAGCCTTGGAAGTTGGAATTGCCTGCTTCAATGTTGAATCCTATGCCGAACTGGATCGCATTCAAAAAGTGGCAGCTGAACTGGGTAAAAAAGCCCCGATTTCTTTACGTGTAAATCCAGATGTAGATGCCAAAACTCATCCCTATATTTCGACTGGATTAAAAGAAAATAAATTCGGTATTCCATCAGACAGCGTATTTGAAACTTATCAATATGCAGCTTCGCTGCCGAATCTGGATGTAGTCGGTATCGATTGTCACATTGGTTCACAGCTCACAGAAACTCAACCTTTCGTGGATGCGCTCGATCGTGTGATCATGATGATTGAAAAACTCAAAGAACTAGGCATCAATCTAAAACACATCGACATCGGTGGTGGTTTGGGTGTGACTTATAAAGATGAAGTTCCACCAACTGTTGTTGAATATGCCAATGCACTAAAACCAGCTTTAGAAAAACTCGGTTTAAAAGTGTATATGGAACCGGGTCGTAGTATATCTGCCAATGCCGGTGTATTACTGACCAAAGTAGATTTGTTGAAACCGACCAATCACCGTAACTTTGCCATTATTGATGCGGCAATGAACGACTTGATTCGTCCTGCTTTATACGAAGCATGGATGGATATTCAGGAAGTCACTCCACGTAGCGATGTTGAAGCAAAAGAGTGGGATGTGGTGGGTGCAATCTGTGAAACCGGTGACTTCTTGGGTAAAGAGCGCAAGCTTGCCCTTCAAGAAAATGATGTACTTGCAGTATTGGGTGCAGGTGCATATGGTTTCGTGATGAGTTCGAACTACAACAGCCGTGGTCGTGCTGCTGAAGTGATGGTCGATGGTGATCAGGCACATTTGATTCGTGAGCGTGAAAGCATTGAATCATTGTGGGATAAAGAACGCTTATTGCCTTAAGGAGTAATGCAAGATGTTTTTAGAATTTACTAAAATGCATGGTCTGGGCAATGACTTTATGGTGGTTGATCTGATCAGCCAGCGCGCTTATCTGGATACCATGACCATTCAGCGCTTGGCTGACCGTCATTTCGGGATTGGTTTCGATCAATTATTAATTGTTGAACCGCCAGATCTTCCAAATGTCGATTTTAAATATCGTATCTTTAATGCCGATGGTTCGGAAGTCGAGCAATGTGGCAATGGCGTACGTTGTTTTGCCCGTTTTGTGCATGAACGTCGATTGACCACAAAAACCAAAATTAAAGTGCAAACCAAAGCCGGTATTGTTGAGCCAGAACTAGGGCAAAATGGTTGGGTTCGCGTGAATATGGGCTATCCAAAATTCTTGCCGAACCAGATTCCATTCCTTGCTGATGAGCCTGAAAACCTATACAGCTTAGCCTTAGCCAATGATGAAAGTATTATCATTGATGTGGTGAACATGGGTAATCCGCATGCAGTGACCATTGTTCCGGATGTGCTTACGGCTGATGTTGCTGGCATGGGGCCTCAAATTGAGTCGCATGAGCGTTTTCCACAACGCGTCAATGCCGGTTTTATGCAAATCATTGATGAAAATCATGCGCGTTTACGTGTGTTCGAACGTGGTGTAGGCGAAACGCTGGCATGTGGCACGGGTGCTTGTGCCGCTGCGGTTTCAGGTATGCGCCGTGGCTTGCTTGCAAATGCGGTAGAAATTGAACTTGCTGGTGGTAAGCTGCAAATTGAATGGCGTGAAGGTGATGTGGTTTGGATGACCGGTCCAACTGCAAATGTCTATGAAGGTCGTATCGATTTAAGTTTTTACCAGCAATAAAACGCATAATTTGACTGAAAAAGCACTGTCATGATGATGGTGCTTTTTTATCTGTGGAATCATGGGTTGTGCAAGTTAAAATCAAAATAGATACAATGAAAAGAAAGGGCGTATCCTAGGGTGTGCTTGATTATTGAAGCTAATCTGGTTAAACATGAATAATATATTGCCGTTGATAGCGCCCCTTAAATACAGTGAGAAAAAACGTGATTGATCCAGAGATGCAGATACGTTCTCCTGCTGATTTATTGCTGATGTGGTTAAAAGAGCGGGAAGTTCAAAATCAGTCCAAACATACTTTGCAGGCCTATGAACGTGATGTCTCGGATTTTTTAAATTTTTGTGAAATCAAAAAACTCAATTTAGCCGATGTTGAATCTACCGATTTACGTGAGTTCTTAGCGCAAAAAGTTGAACAGCAGCAACTGAGTTCCAGCAGTTTGCAACGGCTTTTATCTTCCATTCGTCAATTCATGAAATGGGCCGAACAAGGACAATATCTGGCTTTTAATCCGGCTGATGATTTTCAGTTAAAGCGCCTGCCTAGACCACTGCCGGGTATGGTGGATATTGAAACCGTTAATCAAATTTTAGATCAGCCCAAACCTGAAAAACCGGTCGAACAACAAATGTGGTTACGCGATAAAGCGATCTTGGAATTGCTTTATTCTAGTGGTCTGCGACTGGCAGAAGTACAAGGCTTACGCATTAAGGATATCGATTTTAATCGGCAGCTGTTACGTATCACCGGTAAAGGCAATAAAACCCGTGTGGTGCCTTTTGGTTCCAAAGCCAAAGATGCGGTGATGTTGTGGCTGCAAGTTTATCCCTTATGGAATGGTGACTTTGTCCCTGATGCGAATGTGTTTATTACCCAAAAGGGCAATCCGCTCGGAGCACGACAAATTGAAAATCGGGTTAAATTACAGGCGCAACGTGCAGGGGTAAATGTCGACTTGCATCCGCATTTATTACGTCATTGTTTTGCCAGTCATATGTTGTCGAACAGTGGAGATTTGCGGGCTGTACAAGAAATGTTGGGGCACAGCAATTTAACCACAACGCAAATCTATACCCACGTTGATTTTGATCATTTGGCACAGGTGTATGATCAGGCGCATCCACGGGCACAACTGAAAAAATCGGAGTAGATATCTAAAGAGCTCTAAATTTTGTCTCAAAATGATTCTGGATTTTTTCAGTAAAAGAACATAAATTAATGAAACTTAAATAAATCTAGCGGTAATATTGCGCAATATTACTGGCGTTTTAAACTATTGTAGAATAATAAAAAGCCAATTTATCAGGTATAAAAATCAACTATAAACATGAAATAGGTGGCATGAATAATGCAGTGTAATGAAATAATTTGTTGTTTCACTAGATGTTACACAAAGTTTGGAAGTCAAAAATGATAGGGAAAACAATGATGGCAGATATTCAAGAAAAATATGACCGATTGAGTACTGAGCAAAAAGAGATTTTTGCAGGCTATGGTCTGCGTCAGGTCAAGCATTTTGTTGAAATAAGTTTGCCCACTATTGAGCCATCTTTACCAGAAAATACCCATGTCCAAGGCATCAATGCTGAAGGCAAGGTACAAGCACTCAATACGGAGACGAAACAAGGCTATATCTGGATTTCAGACTTGCAGTGGCAGCAACGACCGATTGCTGTGGCGGATGTTGACTTAAAACAAGACTTTTTGGAAGTTTGGGAAATATTTAATCTTCAGGAATATGACCTGATTGATTTAAGCCATATTCACCGTGATTTTTTACAACATTATCATGTTTAATGGGTGGTTTTAGTCTGCCTAAATTGAGCAGCATCTATTTGATAAAGTACATGTCTTTGCAAGGGACTACTGTTATCTAAAGCAGGGTGATTGAAGTAGTCTTTAAATTGCATGCCTAAACGTTGCATAACGGCTTGGGATTTTGTGTTTTGTACTGCAGTGAATGCAACCACTTGGTTTAGCTTGAGTGAATCAAAAGCAAAGTTTAAACAAGCAGTTGCAGCTTCGGTCGCAAAACCATTGCCCCAATATTTCTGCTCAAGTCGCCAAGCGATTTCGGTACAGGGCGAAAAGGTAAATTGACTGGGTTGGGCATTTAATCCTGTGAAGCCAATAAAATCCCCACCTTGTTTTAATTCGACTACCCAGAAACCCCAGCCTTGCGTTTCGATCATTCTTTGAAACTTATGCGCTAGCGCATTACTTTGTTCCCGAGTTAAACAATGGGGAAAATAACGCATCACTTCAGTGTTAGCGTTCAGTGCATAAAACGGCTTAAGATCAGACTCTTTCCAGGCTCTTAAAATTAAACGCGATGTCTCAAGCTGTATACTCATCATGCTGTCCTAAAGATCATCCAGGGGAAGTTGGAAACTCTGTTTAATAATCTGACTGGGTAAATCCGTTTTGACACTGGTAATGCCATTTTTCTTGGTTAAATGCGTGGACTGAAACTTACGATAACTTTCCAGGTCGGGTACCACCACTTTTAGCATGGCATCACATTCACCTAAAATAATATAACACTCCATCACTTGAGGCAGTTCTTTCATCGCTTCAATAAAGCAATCGATCGTTTCTGCATCCTGACCGACCAGCCAAATCCGTGAAAACAAAATCAGCTGCAAGCCAATTTTTTGTGGGTCAACCACAGTGGTGTAGTTCTGAATGACACCGGCTTCTTCGAGCAATTTCACCCGACGCAAACAGGAAGATGGTGACAGCCCGATTTCACGTGCTAGATCGTTATTTTGCATGCGACCGTTATTTTGCAGTGCGCGAATGATATTTTTATCGGTGCGATCCAGCTTTACTGAAATATACTTGGAAGATAGTTTCATAAATTAGAATATAATTCGAAAAATAATCATAATTATAGAATAATTTGAAATCCTATTTTGTGGTATTTATTCGATACTAATTTCCACTTTCAAGACATGGAAAGGGAAAAGGAAATGTCTGTATTTGCACTCTTCGCCTTAACGGTTATCCCTCTGATTTTTACACCTGGACCAGATATGTTGTTTATCCTGTCACAAGTGATGGGAAAAGATGCAAAAGCAGGCATGATGGCAACAGTCGGGGTTTGCCTGGGGTATTTAGTGCATTCTGTTTTGGTGGCCTTAGGCATTGCAGCCATTATCGTTTCCTTCCCGGTATTATTTGAAACCATTCGCTGGCTCGGGATTGCGTATCTGTTATTTTTGGCTTTTAGTTTAATCAAGTCGGTTTTTAGCAATAAAAAATTGGCAATTGAAAACAAAAGCACATCGAAACCGATTCAAAAAGGCTTTTTTACTGCTTTACTGAACCCAAAAGGCATGTTGATTTACTTTGCAATTTTACCGCAATTTATCAATAAAGCCGGAGATACCGTGACGCAAGGTCTGATCTTATCGTTTATTTTTATCGGATTGATCTTTGTGGTGTACTGCAGTTTGAGTTTGATTTTTGCCAAAATCACCCAAAAAACCCAGATTGATGAACGTAAACAAAAATGGATTGATGGCGGTTCGGGCGGTTTATTAATGCTTGCTGCAACCTGGCTCATCATTCATTAACACGCTTATAAAAAGCATGTCATGATGGCATGCTTTTTAAGTAGAACTGGATTTGCAAATTAAAAGTAATTTATTACAAGTTTATTCTAAAAAATGATCATTTTTGCTACAGCTATAGCAGGGAAAAACCTCTTATCTGTCTTAAATGACAGTTCGCAACTTTGTCGTTTGTGCAAGAAGGCTAAGCTGTTTGAGCTAAAAAATAATCGAAAACAGGGGTTAAATCAGAACTTTTGATGAAGTTAATTAGATAAAAACATAATAAAAATCAATGTTTAAAAATAAATAAATATTGAGCGAATTCATCTTAATAAAAACACTTCAAAAAAATATGAACGCCTAGTTCAAGTAATTTACGCATTTTTACAGCTCTTTCGATAATTGTGACTTGACCGAAATGCCATACACATTGCAAGATAGGGCACCTAAAAATTTTTAAGTGAAGAGTTATTCTAACTTTTCTCAACATTTACTTTTGCTAAAACAGCCGAGGATTACATGAAGGCTCTTGTTGCTGTAAAACGTGTGGTTGATGCCAACGTTAAAGTTCGCGTTAAACCGGACAATAGTGGGGTAGACCTTACTAACGTTAAAATGTCGATCAACCCATTCTGTGAAATCGCAGTGGAAGAAGCGGTTCGTCTAAAAGAAAAAGGAACAGTTTCAGAAATCGTTGTGGTTTCTATCGGTCCTAAAGAAGCGCAAGAACAAATCCGTTCTGCTATGGCGCTGGGTGCTGACCGCGGTATCTTAGTAGAAACTGCTGATGAGATTGGTGCACTTGAAGTGGCTAAAATCTTGAAAGGCATTGTAGAACAAGAAAAACCAGAATTGATCCTTCTTGGTAAACAAGCCATTGATGACGACTCGAATCAGGTCGGTCAGATGCTTGCTGCTTTATTGGGTGCTGGTCAAGGTACATTTGCTTCTGTTGTGAATGTTGCTGGCGACAAAGTTCAAGTCACTCGTGAAGTTGATGGTGGTTTACAAACTGTTGAATTGAACCTTCCTGCAATTATCACTACTGACTTGCGTTTGAACGAGCCACGTTATGCTGCTCTTCCAAACATCATGAAAGCGCGTAAAAAACCGCTGGATATGAAGTCTCCTGCAGATTATGGCGTTTCAGCGACGACTAAACTTAAAACAGTTAAAGTTGAACCACCAGCAGAGCGTAAAGCTGGCGTACAAGTGAAATCTGTTGACGAGCTTGTTGAAAAACTTAAAAACGAAGCGAAAGTGATCTAATACAGAAGGATAAAATCATGAGTATTTTAGTTATCGCTGAGCACGACAATAAAGCACTAAACGCTGCTACTTTAAACGTTGTTGCTGCAGCTCAAAAAATCGGTGGTGATATCACTGTATTGGTTGCTGGTTCTGGCGCTCAGGCCGTTGCTGACCAAGCGGCTCAAGTTGCGGGTGTAAGCAAGGTATTGCTTGCTGACAACGCGGCTTATGCACACCAATTGGCTGAAAACGTTGCAAAATTAGTTGCCGAGTTAGGCAAAGGTTATTCACATATCCTTGCTGCTTCTACAACGACGGGCAAAAACGTACTGCCACGTGCTGCTGCACTTTTAGACGTTAGCATGATCACTGACATCATTGCTGTTGAAAGCCCTAAAACTTTCAAACGTCCAATCTATGCAGGTAACGCGATTGCAACTGTAGAGTCTTCTGAATCTATCGTTGTTGCAACGGTTCGTGGTACTGCATTTGATCCTGTAGCGACTACAGGTGGTTCTGCAGCAGTTGAAGCTGTAAGCGATGTTCAAGATGCTGGCATCTCTAAGTTTATTTCTGAAGAGATTGTTAAATCTGAACGTCCTGAACTCACAGCGGCTCGTATTGTGGTTTCTGGTGGTCGTGGTGTGGGTTCAGGTGAAAACTATCACACTGTACTTGATCCATTGGCTGACAAGCTTGGCGCTGCTCAAGGTGCTTCACGTGCTGCAGTTGACGCGGGCTTCGTTCCTAACGACATGCAAGTGGGTCAAACCGGTAAAATCGTTGCACCTGACTTGTACATCGCTGTCGGTATTTCGGGTGCGATTCAGCATTTGGCGGGGATGAAAGATTCTAAAGTGATCGTTGCGATCAATAAAGATGAAGAAGCGCCAATCAATGCGGTTGCTGACTACTGGTTAGTGGGTGACTTGAACACGGTTATTCCAGAATTGGTTTCTAAAATCTAATTCCTGAATCCTGTTTAAAAAGACGCTCTTGCGCAAGCAGTGAAAGCAATGCTTTCCTGCTTTGCTCAAGAGCGTTTTTTATTGTTGAAAATTTCTCAAAGAAATCAGAGGTGATTGAGCCGTTTCAAGATGTAATAGCAACATGCTCATTTGAATGCTTAAGCGAGCTCTATGGCTTTTCAGAGAGATCTAAAACGTGTCATTTTCAATCGGGTTCTGATGGGTTTCCGGACAGGTGACGCGTCATTGATTTTCTATGCAGATGAAAGCGCAAAATGAGCAGCTCAATTGTGCAAGATTCTGAGGTACTTGGTTGTGTAAATTTGAATTAAAGTCAGTGAAAAAACGAACTAATTCACATAAAATGCCGACAATTAAAACAGATTAAAAAATAAACGATAAATTGAAGAAAATTAACAAGATTAAGATGGCTTATAAGAGACAAAAACGAGAGAATTTATGCTATAATTTACGGCTGTATTTAGACTTTAACTCAGCTTATTTTGGGTTAATTTTTTGCTAGATTGATTATATAAAACGAGCAGTTCCAAATACTGTTTGTAATAAGGAGTATGCATGAGCCTATCGGAAATCCGACCGATTGCCATTGAGGATGAACTCAAAAGCTCATATCTCGACTATGCCATGAGTGTTATTGTTTCTCGTGCATTACCAGACGTGAGAGATGGCTTAAAACCAGTTCATCGTCGTGTGCTTTTCGCAATGCACGAGTTAGGCAATGACTACAACAAAGCGTATAAAAAGTCTGCCCGTGTGGTGGGTGACGTAATCGGTAAATATCACCCGCATGGTGACTCAGCTGTTTACGAAACCATTGTACGTATGGCACAAGAATTTAGCTTGCGTTATCAATTGGTCGATGGTCAGGGTAACTTTGGTTCTGTAGATGGCGATAGTGCTGCGGCAATGCGTTATACCGAAGTTCGTATGCGTAAGCTCACGCATGAACTTTTGGCTGACTTGGAAAAAGATACAGTCGAATGGGAAGACAACTACGATGGCTCTGAGCGTATTCCTCAGGTCATGCCAACCCGTGTTCCTAACTTACTGATTAACGGTGTAACCGGTATTGCAGTGGGTATGGCGACCAATATGGCGCCGCACAACATGACTGAAGTTGTGAATGCCTGCCTTGCCTATGCCAATGATCCAAATATCAGCATCGAAGGTTTGATGCAGCATATTTCTGGTCCAGATTTCCCTACAGGTGGTATTATTTACGGTAAATCGGGAATTGTGGATGCTTACCGTACCGGTAAAGGCCGTTTGCATATTCGTGGTAAATATCACTTCGAAGAAGATCCGAAAAACGGTCGTATTACTATCGTATTCACTGAAATTCCTTACCAAGTCAATAAAGCAAAAACCATTGAACGTATTGCTGAGCTGGTAAAAGAGAAAAAACTTGAAGGGATCTCGGAACTTCGTGATGAATCCGATAAAGACGGGATGCGTATTGCAATTGATTTGAAGCGTGGCGAAAACGCTGAAGTGATTGTGAATAACCTGTTCCAGAACACCCAACTTGAAAACTCTTTCAGTATTAACATGGTCTGTCTGGACAACGGTCAGCCGAAGTTGATGAATTTGAAAGATATCATTGCAGCGTTTATTCGTCACCGTCAAGAAGTGGTGACACGTCGTACCATGTACGAGTTACGCAAAGCGCGTGAACGTGGTCATATCTTGGAAGGTTTGACGGTTGCTCTGGCAAATATTGATGCCATTATCGAAACCATCAAAACTTCTGCCAATCCGGCTGAAGCACGTGAGCGTTTACAAGCAGGTGAATGGGTAGGTGGTGGTGTCGTTGCATTGCTTGAAAAAGCAGGTTCAGTATCGGTACGTCCTGACGAAATTGAAGGCGAAGATCCAGCAAAACCATTTGGTCTGGAAGGTAATATTTACCGTCTGTCACCAACGCAAGTTAATGCGATCATGGAACTTCGTTTACACCGTTTAACCGGTCTTGAACAAGACAAGTTACATGCGGAATATTCTGAAATCCTAGCGCAAATTGCTGAACTTACTGCGATTCTTAACGATTTCAATTTGTTGATGAATGTGATTCGTGAAGAATTGGCGTTGATTCTGCAACAGTATGGCGATGCACGTAAAACTGCCATTGTTGAATCACGTATCGATTTCTCTCGTGAAGATTTGATTCCTGAAGAGCAAATGGTACTGACTGTTTCTAAAACAGGTTATGCGAAAACTCAACCATTGTCTGACTACGCTGCACAGCGTCGTGGTGGTCGTGGCAAGTCTGCAACATCAATGAAAACTGATGATTACATTCAGCATCTGATTGTGACATCGAACCATGCGACAGTTTTATGCTTTACCAATGTCGGTAAAGTCTATCGTCTGAAAGTATACGAAGTGCCACAAGCATCTCGTGGGGCAAAAGGTCGTCCAATGGTGAACTTGTTGCCGCTAGATGCCAATGAGACGATTACAGCGATTCTTCCTGTGATTGATGCACCGAAGAAATTTAAAGATCGTTTGTTTGATTTCAAGGCATTTGTAAAAGCCAATGCTGCGAAACTGCAAGAAAATGAAATCATCAATTCGCATTATGCTGAACTAGAAGCGGCACTTGCTGAACTTGAAGATGGTGCTGACGACTTGTCTGATGCATTACGCGTTCAATTGAAGCAATTGGGTGTTGAGCTTTCAGCGACTGATCTAGACGATGAAATCATTGTTGATTTTGCACAGCAAGCCGAAGCGGTTCGTAAAAACTTCTATGTGTTTATGGCAACCGAGTACGGTACGATCAAGCGTGTAGAACTTGAACAGTTTAGTAATGTTCGTTCAAATGGTTTACGTGCAATTGAACTCAATGGCGATGACACCTTGATTGGTGTTGCAATTACCGATGGCGAACAGCAAATCATGTTGTTCTCGAATGAAGGTAAAGCAATTCGTTTCGCAGAAACTGACGTTCGTTCAATGGGTCGTTCTGCTAAAGGTGTACGTGGTATGCGTGTGACCATTGGTGCAGCTGCGCAGCTTGAAGAAAATGATGAAACTGATATCGAGTCTGATGACGAAGATGGTTCAGATTCGGCATTAATCAGCCGTATCGTTTCATTGGTGGTTGTACCTGAAACGGGTGAAGTGCTTTGTGCATGTGCCAACGGTTATGGTAAACGTACCCCAGTGGGTGACTTCCCAACCAAGAAACGTGGCGGTAAAGGTGTAATTGCAATTAAAACATCTGAACGTAACGGTGAACTGGTCGGTGCGGTATCCATTGATGAAAGCAAAGAACTGATGTTGATTTCTGATGGCGGTACGCTGGTTCGTACCCGTGCTTCAGAAGTTGCTACAACAGGTCGTAATGCGCAAGGTGTTCGTCTAATCCGTCTAGGTAATGAAGAAGTCTTGGTGGGTGTCGTTTCTGTAGAAGCCGTTGAAGAAGAAGAGTTTGTTGAAGCAGTTGAAGGCGAAGACGTGATTGCCGCTGAAGCTTTGATTGATTCTGAAATTTTGGTTGATGATGAAACGATTGCTGATGAACCTGAAAATGAATCTGATTTAAGAGATTCTGAAGACTAAGTTTTGAGTTAAAAAGAAGGGCGCTTAGGCGCTCTTTTTTTATTTTTATAAAATAGGTAGGAAATCTCCCTCTCATCTAATTATCGATTAGGGTAAGAACGTTTATGTTTGCACACAAGTTCCCATTGTCCTAATCGATAGCGTCGATATGCTCGAACATTAACTAATTTCTTAGTCATGGCAAACTCCCTATCTTTAACATTAGTTTGGAGAACTAACACCCGTGCTGTATTTGCACCTAGCTCATACTTTGCGGGAAAGACTTAGGGAGACTCCTGTTGTTATTTTAATTAATTTGAATTAAATTTCAATATGTTTTGAAATTTCAATATTTTATAAAATTTAAATAATTGGGGGGTATATGTTTATAAAGAGTTTGAAAGTCGAAAATTTTAAGGGATTTGAAAATGATGCTAATTTTTTAGAGTTTCGTCTTCCCGATGGGGTGGCAGGAAGTGGATTAAACATTTTTATTGGTGAAAATAATTGTGGTAAATCAACAGTATTAGAGGCTATAGATTTTTTAAGAAATGGAACTAAGAAGGATATAAGTAGTCTTAAATATAAAAATTCTAATGGTGATCAATTGAATCATGCTTCAGTAGAAGTAGAGTTTACAGGTAAAATTGATAACGTAATTGATGCATTTTCGCAGCAGAATAAGAAGCTTGTTTTTAAAAATAAAATTTATTTATGTTCAAAAGGAAATACATATTTAAAATTAAAAAGAACAACTGAAGATTTGAAAGTTATATTGTTATGGGATGATGCGAGTCAGACTTTTGAAAATGTTAGTGGATTAGATAGTCCTTTAAAAAAATTGTTTGAAACTAATTTTATTTGGGCTGATACAAATCCAAATGATGAAGCATCCTTTGGTGCATCAACTATTTGTGGATTTTTATTATCAGAAATTGCAAAAATTCATAAAGAAACTAATGAATATGAAGAGTTTAGTAAAAAGTTTCATGATGTTTTTAATTCTCAGGAGTCGGAATTACGTCAAAAACTATCTGTGGTCGAAGATAAGATAAAAAACATATTCCAAACTCAATTTGGATCTGCATCAATTTCATTCGAGTTTGAAGAATTAAAAATAGAATCATTCTTTAAAAACAGCTCGATTATGATTGATGATGGGATTAAAGTTCCAATGACTGAGAAGGGTAATGGAATGCAACGTTCAGTTGCTTTAGCTCTTTTACAAGTATATGCAGAAGTAGTAGCTTTTGACGAAGAGCAAGGAATCTCTAAACCTTTTTATCTATTTATTGACGAGCCAGAGATTTGTTTACATCCTAAAGGACAGCAAAAATTATTTGAAGCACTATTGGAAATTTCAAAGCATAGGCAAGTATTTGTGACAACTCATTCACCTTATTTTTTAAGTAGTCCATATTTGAAAAATATTGGTCTTTATATCTTTAAGAAATCTGATCATAAAAATAATATCGAAGAAGCTAAATTAAACTATTTATTTCCATGGAGTCCAACATGGGGAGAGTTGAATTTTAAAGCTTATGATTTACCGACGGTTGATTTACACAATGAGTTATATGGATATTTACAAGACAAAAGTGAAAAATATAACGAAAATACATTTGAAGCATGGCTATTAGAAAATCACATAAGCAAAAATAAAATATGGACGAAAGAAATGAATGGAGTTGCAAAATCTCCTTATTCTGTAACTTTGATGACATTCATTAGAAACCATATTCATCATCCTGAAAATTTAACTATGAAATCTAATAATTACACTTCAGAAGAATTATTACTATCAATTAATCAAATGATAGGTTTAATTGAACAGTTTAAAGTAAGTAGTCTGACTGAAGAAGTAGATTTAATGAATGCTTAAGCCGTAAAAAAGGAAGCCTCGGCTTCCTTTTTTTAACATTATAAATTATGCAGCCTGTTTCATTTCAGCTTGATAATCTTTTTGCTTTTCAGCATCAAATTGACCTTCCCATTTACTGATCACAAGAACAGCCAATGAGTTACCAATCACATTCAACACAGTACGGGCCATATCTAAAATACGGTCAATACCGGCAATAAATGCCAAGCCTTCAAGTGGAATACCCACACTACCCAAGGTTGCTAGCAATACAACGAAAGATACACCTGGAACACCCGCAATCCCTTTAGAAGTAATCATCAAGGTTAAAACCAGAATGATTTGCTGAGTCATGGTTAAATCAATACCGTAAAGCTGCGCAATAAAGATGGCTGCAATACTTTGATATAAGGTCGAACCATCCAGGTTAAATGAATAACCGATTGGAATAACGAAACTGGTAATCGACTTAGGTGCACCGTACGCTTCCATTTTTTCCATGATACGCGGTAAAACGGTTTCAGAACTGGCAGTTGAATACGACAGAATCAGTTCATCTTTTAGAATTTTAATAATTTCCCAAATACTGAAACCACAGAATTTAGCAACAAGTCCTAAAATGACAAAGATGAAGAAGAAGATAGCGCTATAAACCAAAACGGCCAACTTCACTAATGGAAGAAGCGAGCTAAAACCAAAGTTCGCAACGGTTACCGCAATCAGACCAAATACACCAAAAGGTGCAAAAAGCATAATCATATGCGTCACTTTGAACATGGTTTCAGAAACTGCATGTAACACATCAATCAGCGGTTTTCTGGTTTCTTTAGCCAAAGATCCCAAACCAATACCGAAGATCACGGAGAAGAAAATGATTGGCAACATATGCCCATCAGTCAGTGATCCAAAAATATTGGAAGGAATGAGAGATAAAATGGTGTTAACCAGACCATGAGAATGGCTACTCACTTCTTGTGTGGTTTGCTGATATTGAGAAATGTCAGTTTGCGTCAAACTCGACATATCAATACCGGCACCCGGCTGGAACACATTTGCTGCAACCAAACCAACAATAATTGCAACTGTGGTAATAATTTCAAAATAGACAATGGTTCTGAAACCGAGCTTACCTATATTTTGACCATGACTTGCATTGGCAATACCTAAAATCAGCATTGAAACTACAAGTGGAATTACGATCATTTTAATCAAATTAATAAAGATTGCGCCCAAAGGACTCAGCAGATTATTAATCAGAGTTTCACGATATTCGGGAGAATAGTGTAGAAAAGAGCCTACAAGCACACCTAAAATGAGCGCAATGACGATTTGCCAAGCAAGACTAATCTTAATCTTTTTCATGCTAAGCCCTTAAAATCAAATTTCAATAAAAAAGCTGCTATAACACTGTCGATATCACATCGGCATGTTACGGGGAGCGTGGGAATGAATAATATAAAAAATATTCATGAAATATGAACAACGGGCTATTTTGCATCGATTAGTATATTCAATCTAACATTTTTTCTTCACAATCTGTTCAATAGGCTAAAAAACTTTCAGTTTTAGTTGAATATTCGATCTATTTGTTAAGTTTTATTTACTAATCTTATGCAATATAATGCTAGATCATGATTTTTTATGGGCGTGGGTCAGTCGGAAATATCCCCAAAGCAATAATACGGCCGCAACCGTCACCAGATAAATCATTTTCGGAATGACGATATTTAAAGGCACACCCATTTGGTTCAACTGAATGAACATTTGAATTCCTTGGGTCGAGGGTAAAATGTTTCCCAGCCATTGCATCCACTCGGGCATGGCTGAATGTGGCCATGCTGTCCCTGAGAGTAAAAACAGCGGAATAGACGTAAAGACAATTACATGGCCAGCACGTTCAGGCATGTCCAAATATGAAGCAATCAGCATGGTTAGACCAATCACGC
This sequence comes from Acinetobacter sp. ANC 5414, assembly GCF_013004295.1. Taxonomy (NCBI): domain Bacteria; kingdom Pseudomonadati; phylum Pseudomonadota; class Gammaproteobacteria; order Moraxellales; family Moraxellaceae; genus Acinetobacter; species Acinetobacter sp. ANC 5414. The sequence continues at coordinate 50,727 of NZ_JABERM010000012.1, read as the reverse complement.
AACTGATAAAAATCGGTACGCCAATCAGCATGCCAAGGAAATTACCACCATGCGGATAATCATAGAACCAGAAGGTAAACCCAAATAAATAGAAACAACCCAAGCAGCCAATGGTTAAAATGGCGCTAAAGATCGCAAAAAATTCAGTCTTGCTGGGTCGCCAGTTTTGCAGTCGATAACCTGCAATCAGCATGCTTAAACCCAAAACAATTGTTTGATAAATAATTAAGGGGGCAATGGCAGGGAAAATATAACTGCCATAACCGGACAAGGGATTGAATAACGGAATTTGATGAACAGATAGTGCAGGGGTGAAATGAGTAATATCACCAAATTTCTGTGCCTGTTCAGCAATGGCATTTTCAATGGAGGTGGCAAGCCCTAAACCAATCTGTTTGGTCCTTAAAAAATAGGCTGCACTTAAATATAAGCCTACACCACCGACTTCTCCACGGTGAATACTGTTGGATAAATTTTCTGGCAAAAGCAAAATACCTTCGGCTTGCTGGGTTTTCACCAGCATTTCCGCTTCAGCAAAATTACCTGTAACCGCCGCGATTTTCACATTTGGACTTTTCGAGACTTCACCAATAATGGTCGAGGTGATCAGGCTCTGTTCTTCATCCACAATCACAATTGGTAAAGATTCGGCATGTTCGGCTTTATACGCGGTCGGATAGAAAAAGCTATATACCAATACCGAGAGTACCAAAGTGGTAAAGATTGAAGCGTTACGTGCAATATCTTTAAAGGTTTTTAAATAAAAATGGAGGAAGTTTCTAATGCTATTTTTCATGCTTTAACTCCCTTTAAATATTTACTCAGGAAGAAATAGGCAGTGCCAAAATATAACAGGCAATAAATAGCTAAGATTAAAAGGGGGAAGAAAGAAATGGATACAGGGCTGCCAATTACCCATTGTTCGGTTTGTAATTTTGCATAAGGTGTATAAGGGATGATATTGGCCCAGAATTGGGTAAACAGTGGTGCATTGTTTAAAGGTAAAGTGACTCCGGCAAAACTTAAAGATGAACCACCATACACGGCAATAAGACCGAAAGACTTGGCTAGGTCACGCGTGGCTAAAACCACTGTACTACTCATAAAGGCATAAGCACTATAAAAGAAAAACTGTCCGAGTAGAATGATCCATAACTGACCTGCAACAAACCAGCCACGTATTTCAATCAGCCAGAACATCCATGCCCACGTCCATGCGGTAAAAATCAGCACATATGTTAAATTTTTGGATAACAATGCCTTGAAAATACTGGATTGGTTGAGCCACTGTCCGGTGGTGTTAAATTTCAGCTCTTGTCCAACTGCAAAAGCCACGCAACAACACAGCAGTAAATGCAAAATCGCAGGAATCATAAACGGTTCTAAATAGAACTCGTAACTTAAACTCGGATTATATAAAGGTGATATTTTAACGTTCGGCGTTGCAACATCGACATAGGGGATTTTATTTTCCAGATAATTATGTCCTGTGAAATCTGCCATTGCTCCTACGGTACTGAGCATCATCGCAGATGAAATAGAATTCCCGACACTAAAATAGCTTTGATTAAATGCAATACTAATCTCGGCATCTTTGGCTTGAACCAGCCGTTGTTCAGCGCCAGCCGGAATAGAAATATAACCCCAGATTTTGGTTTGATTGAGCAGCTTTTCGACTTCATCCGGGCTTTGTGAAACAGCCACGATGTCTAGAGTGGAATTATGGCTGACATATTTTTCAATATTTCGGCTGAGTTCGCTTTGGTCTTGGTCAATAATCGCAATCGGTAAATGTTCAGGTTTTCCCTGAGAAAACATGCTACTAAACAACACAATCATACATAAAGGGGCTAGTGTGACCAAGCACAAGTCCCATTTATGGTTCAGTAAATAGCGCAGTTCACGCAGCATGCCAGACCACATTATTTTGGCTCTGCAATTTTAAACAGCACACTCATACCCACTTTTAAATCTGCAATCGGTTGTACTGGAGTTAAATGAACTTTAAAGCTGCGAATATCATAACCGCCAGTTTGGCGCGTGGTTTTAATGGTGGCAAATTCACCTTCAGCATCAATGTTTTTAATTTTAAAAGTGGCGCTTTGATTTAAGGCTGGAATAAAACCTTTAATGCTTTTGCTTTTATAAACCTGCGCATATAAATCTTCACGGACATTGATGCTGACCCATAAATCATCATCCTGAATAATACTGACGACAGGCACGCCCATCGCCACCAGTTCAGAGGCTTTACCGTAAGTTTTAGAAATGGTGCCATTAATTGGAGAAAGCAATTGGGTTTCGGCTTCCAAGGCATTGGCCTCGCTAACTGCTGCTTTGGCAATATCCACTTGTGCATTGGTTGAAGATTTTTGTTCTGGCGTGCTGCCACGTTTTGCACGTTTATATTGTTGATAGGCAGATTCGGTCATTTGACTGGCTGAAACCGCTGCGGCCTGCATTTCGTCGCGACGCTGTCGGGAAATTACGCCTTCTTTAAACAAATTTGCTCCACGTTGATAGGTGGTTTGAGCCAATGCCTGTTGCGCCTTCAGGCTTTGCCAGTTGGCGTATAGCGTGTCAATATTTTCCTGTTGCGAACCACGATCTGCCGTCGATTGCAGCGCAAGGGCAGATTGCAAAGAAGCTAATGCCTGCTGTTTTTTTGCCTCAATTTCCGGACTGAATAAATGTACCAGTTGCTGACCTTTTTTAACTTTATCGCCATCATGTACATAGACTTCTTCAATACGGCTCGGCACTTTAGTACTGATATGAACGGTTTCTGCTTCAACTCGACCTTGCAGTTCAACTTGTGTCGGTTGATAACTTTTCCATAAGCCAAAAGCAATCAAGCCCAACAGTAAAATCAAAACGATGATGCCGACCAGTTTAATGAAAGCTGATTTTTTTGGATTTGGCTCGGTAGTTTCAGTGGTCGGAGCTTGTTCTGAATAACTGAAAAATTCATTATCTGAATTGCTTTGCTGTTCGGCAGTCTTTTGCGTATCTGCCTTGCTGCTTTGAGCTGATGTATCTGTAGCACTGCCTTCTGATGAGGTCTGCTCTACATCTTGATCAGGCTTGTTTTGATCTTGAGTCATGTTTTTCCCCAGCAAAAATTAACGGATATAGTTGGTTTGAGCCTGATTGACGTAGCTCTGAAACTGATTGATTGAGCCATGACTTTGCAATAAAGTCGCAAGAGACATCACATATTTATAGGCATTCAATGCCATTTCACTTTTTAAACCGCTCAAAGTATTTTGTGCATCAATCACTTGTGTAGCTATGCCCATATCTTCCTTAAAAGACAGCGTTTGAATACGCAGGTTTTCCTGAGCGGCTTTCATGTTTTGCTGTAACAGTTGATGACTTTGCTGGGCGGTGGTCAGTTCGCTATAGGACCTATAAATAATATTTTCAATTTCCTGTTTGGTGCGCTCCGTCATCAGTTCAGAAGCATAGCGTTGTAATTCTGCTGCCTGAATATTTTTGTTTTTATCGACCCCTGAAAACAGGTTGTAACGTGCCACCACACCGACAATCCAGTTTTGCTTTTCATCCAGACTGTATTCCCCAAAAGCAAAAAGATTCGGTTTTTTCGCAGCACTTTGCACTTTAACATTGGCATTGGCCAGTTGGGTATCCATTTGCATTTTGCGAATGAGGGAGGATTGATCCTGATAGCTTTTCAGCAAGCTATTTAAAGACTGGCTTTGGGCAGAATTTACAAAGAGTGGGGTGCTCAAGTCCGTAATCTGGCTGCTTTGCAAAAGATTATTCAGTTGAAACAGGCTGGATCTGAGACTGGCTTCGGCATTTTGATAAGTTCGTTCAGCATTGTTTTTTGCCACTTCAAACTGCATCCGTTGCCCTTTGCTAATAAAACCCTGATTTTCCAGTTTAAGCGCATTGTTATAGTGGCTTTGCATGGCGTTAAAATTGGAACGGCTTGAATCGAGTAATTGCTTTTGCAGTTGGGCGTTGAAATAAGCCTGAATCAGTTCAAAACGTTGTAAATCTTGTTGCTGCTGGGTATTCAGCTGGCTGCGCTGTGCCTTAATGCTGGCGACTTCTTTGGCACTGGAAGTCAGTCCACCCGTATAAAGCGGCATTAAGACTGAAACTGTGGGACGAACCACTTGGTCTTCCAAAATCACATTGGCTGAATCGGGAAATAGACTCACACCGCTATGAATGGTTTGATTCAGTCCTTCTTTTAAAGGATCGGCAATATTGGCGGGAAGGTTTTCTTGATTAATCCGGTCATTAATGCCTTGAGCAAGCGTTTGTTCCAAATTGTTTTTAAAAGAATCGAGTGGAATATCCACTTCATTATGAAAAGCGTATGCACGGACATTTAAGTCCACCCGCGGCAGCCCTAGACCTTTTACGGCTTCTGCTTCAAGTTTTGCAGCCTGTTGTAAGGCTTGATTGGCCTGGGTGCTATAAGAATCCTTTAAAACTGATTCTTCAGCTTGTGCATAACTGATGCTTTCCGCAAAAACCTGTGGGGCAAGAATTAGGCAGGCAGTACAAATTCCAAGACGGAGATGAGGTTGTATGAGTAGTGCAAGTTTCTTTGGTGATGCATATAAACGCAGTGACATCGATCAGACGCTCAATTTCTTTGTAACAATTATATTGCATAGATTGAATTGTATGTCTAATCAATAAGTTGTTGTATTGTTTAATATGCATTTGTATATCAATCACGTGATTAAATTTTAAATGCCAACGTATTGCAGTAGCAACTTTGAAAAGATCAGAAATAAGATGCAGTTGCGCCTTTAAGCCAGGTGCCAAGGATTACAAAATGGTTTATTAAAGCCGATCTTTATTGAACTTTTGACTTTAAATGTCCGACAGCATTGAAATATTTTCAGGATAATTTACTGCAAGCTCAGGCTATCTGTGGTTAAATGCCGTTATTTTATTGTGTTTCACTTTGAAAGGAAAAATCATGCGCGCGTACAATTTCTGTGCTGGCCCTGCTGCATTACCGACTGCCGTTTTAGAAAAAGCCCAAGCTGAAATGCTCGATTGGCATGGCAAAGGTCTTTCGATCATGGAAATGAGTCACCGTAGTAGTGACTATGTGGCTGTGGCAGAAAAAGCAGAAGCAGATTTACGCAAATTGATGAACATCCCAGAGAACTATAAAGTATTGTTCTTGCAGGGTGGTGCTTCACTTCAATTCTCTGCAATTCCTTTAAATCTTTTAGGCAAAAATAACAAAGCTGATTATATCCATACCGGGATCTGGTCTGAAAAAGCGCTTAAAGAAGCGCAACGCTATGGCGACATCAATGTCGTGGAAGCGGGCACAAGCATTAACGGTAAGTTAGCGATTACGGATCAAAGCCAGTGGAACTTGTCTGACGATGCTGCTTATGTGCATTATGCAGATAACGAAACCATCTGTGGTCTTCAATTTGCCGGTATTCCTGAAGTGAATGCGCCTTTAGTATCGGATTTATCTTCAAGCATTCTTTCAGCACCGATTGATGTGTCTAAGTTTGGCTTAATCTATGCAGGCGCGCAAAAGAATATTGGTCCTGCTGGCTTAACTCTAGTGATTATTCGTGATGATTTGCTTGATCAAGCGAAACCTGAAATTCCAAGCATTTTGAAATATTCTGCGCAAGCTAAGAATGATTCAATGGTAAATACACCATCAACCTATGCTTGGTACTTGTCTGGCCTTGTATTCGAATGGTTGCTTGAAAATGGTGGTGTTGAAGCCATTCACAAAGTAAACCTTGAAAAAGCCAAATTGCTTTATGGTTATATTGACGCGAGTGATTTCTACGCAAATCCAATTGCAGAACAAAACCGTTCAATCATGAACGTACCATTTACTTTGGCAAATGCTGATCTAGATAAATTGTTCCTGAAAGAAGCTGAACAAAATCATCTTCTTAATTTGGCAGGTCACCGTTCAGTCGGTGGTATGCGTGCAAGTATTTATAACGCCGTACCATTAGAAGGCGTACAAGCCTTAGTGAACTTTATGGATGACTTTGCGAAACGCAATGCTTAAGCCTTAAAGCGAAAAAAGCCCATCACATGATGGGCTTTTTTTGATTAAAAATAATTTTTTTGAAACAAGTCTGTTGAAAATCAGCCGTTAAAATAAGCTTAAAGAATAAAGAGATGTAAAAGATAGGCAGACATAAACATGCCTAATACAAAAAATAAGCATGAGATGCTGTCTAACTGGAAGCGTTTTCCAAGTTGATGTTCAACTTGTTGTATATTTTCTTCTTGCACGATTTTCATGGAAAGCTCTATTCCGATTTATTTATCGTTAATTCCTATTTGTAATTTGCATTTTTATCATAAAAAATTGATTAAATAAAGTACTAAATAAAAATATGTAATTAAAATATTTATTTTATCGAAATAAATATCGCACTTATTCTCAGCTTCTTATCAATCAAGGGCTGGACTGTATAAAAAGCTTAAAAATTAACCATAAAATATAATCAGCGGCGTATTTTAAAAGATAAGATTTTGAATTTAAAATTGTGGATAAATGTATTTTATTTTGAATTTAAAAATATTAAATATAATGTTTAACTGTGGATAAATATAAAGCATCATTCGAAACCAGATAATAAAAAACCGACATAAAAAAAGCAGCTAAATCGTGATATTGATCATCACAATATTGAGCTGCTGTTTGTAGCTTACTGTTTTTTAGAATGAATATTGACTTGAATCCACAGATTGCCTCGAATAAATTGCCCAATCTGGAAGTCTTTATAGGCTGTATTCTTTGTTGCAATACGGATCAGGGTTGCTTCCTGATTGTCATCATGAATTAAGGCCACATCATAAAGCGTGTAGTCTTGCTCCATAAAGGACATTGACGTTTTACCGACAATATTACCCTGGAACCAGGCTTCATCTTCTTGGCCCATATTTTCGCCATAAAGATAAGCCACCATTTTTGAGAAATCGACGGTAACGGGTTCTTTATCATCTTCCGATTGAGGCTCCCAGGCATCAATTTGCTCTTGCAAATTGGCAGGGGCAACGCCGTCATTGGCTGCTAAAATATCATTTAAAGCACGATGGTGCTTAATCGAAGCAGGATCATCGACCACCAAGTGTTCATGGTCTGAAACAGCTTCAAGTTCATACGCCCATGCATTTAACTGAGCCAGATAGGTTTGACCTTTTTCATAGTGGTCATGATTCACGCTATAGAGGGTATCAAAGGCATAAACAGTGGTATTTGCACCTAGGTTTAAGCGTAAAACAGCCTGAGTATTGGATTTACAGCTAATAATACGTTCAATTTTGGCCTCAACTTTATACGGGCCTTCGAAACTTGGAAATGCAGTTTTCACCGCTTGTGGCTTGTTATTTTCAACCGCAATCACTTGATTTATTTGTACTGCTGCTTTCTTTGGTCCTTGAATGAGCCATGTGGTTTCATCCATGTCACATTCTTCGGCACACAAACCCATTGGCATAACCGGTGCATTCAGCGCTAGACCAAGCCACTTTGGTACATCTGTCGTTGGATTATCTGTGAGTAAATTCCAGTGTTCAACATGGCTGCCAAAGTTTTGATCTTCAATGGTGATAATTTCTGGTCTATTCTGATTTTTCATATTCACAATTGATGTTGGGTTGTATTTGTATATTAAATCGAGGGTTATTTTAAAATTTCAAGTCATCTGGCTAAATTTAACCATCAAATTATGAGAAAAGTGCTCAATACCCAGACTAAGAGCTGTTTGTATTAGAAAACCTATGTATAAAAATCAGGTGCATCTCATTCAAATATCAGGTAGGGAATTGACGCAATAGATTTATCCATCCTCTTGTCATATGAATTTGTTAAACTAGGTCTTAATATTTTCTTGCTATGGATGCTTTGTGCTGCCATTTAAACTTTGGGTCGATGCAGATGCATTACCTAAAATTCTACGTGAAGTCATTATTCGCGCTTCAGATCGTTATCAGTTAGAAGTCACTTTTGTCGCCAATCAAAATGTCGGGATTACTCCTTCAGTTCGAATCAACTCCATTCAGGTGATGAGTGGGGCGGATGCGGCCGATAAAGAAATCATAGATCGCATGAAAGAGCATGATATTGTGATGACACAAGATATTCCGCTTGCAGCTTTGGTGATTGAAAAGGGTGGTATTGCAATTCATCCACGCGGTGAGGTTTATACCACGGCAAATGTAAAAGCCCGTCTGCATTTACGTGATTTTATGGATTCCTTACGCGGTGCTGGAGTAAATACCGGCGGGCCACCGCCGATTTCTGAACGTGACAAACGTGAATTCTCCAGTTCACTCGATCAAACCATTCAAAAACAAAAACGTAAAACTGCACAGTAAACCGAGTCAATTATGCCCTCTAAAGCCAATATTGTTTCAACCTATGCCTTATTGGTATTTATTTGGGCTACGACACCACTGGCAATTGTGTGGAGTGTTTCTGACCTGCATTTAATGTGGGCATTGGTGCTACGGTTTTTTATTGCCTTACCCCTTGCAGTGGTGTTATTGGTGATTTTAAAGATTAAATTTCCCATCGACCAAACCTCTTGGCATAGCTATTTGGCTGGGTCGTTTAGTTTAATCGGATCGCAGATTTTCACCTATATTGCAACCAGCTATTTAAGCTCAGGCATTATTGCCCTGATGTTTGGTTTGGCACCGATTATGGCGGGTCTGATTGGACGCTTTGGCTTTAAACAGCGTTTAAGTCGTTTACAGTGGCTGGGCATGTTGATTGCAGTTGCAGGCTTGGCCATTATTTGTTTTGGCGGTGAAAATCAACATATCAACCCCATTGGTATTGGCCTCATGTTGCTGAGTGTATTTACCTATGCCTTATCGATTTTTTGGGTCAAGAAAGTGAATGCGAATATTGATCCTGTGGCACAGGCAACCGGTTCCATTTTCGTATCAACTGTAGCTGCAATCTGTATTGTGCCTTTTATCTGGCAATATGCACCCACCCATATTCCTAATGCCAAGTCGTTATTGGCACTGCTTTATGCAGTGGTCATGGCCTCACTGATTGCCATGTTCTGCTATTTCAAATTGGTGCAAAATATCCAAGCGACAACTTTGTCCTTAACCACGGTACTGACCCCGATGATTGCTTTATTTATTGGTGCGGTACTGAATAACGAGTCATTGTCGGCAATGGTTTTTGTCGGGGCATTTATTTTATTGTTTGGTTTATTTGTCTATTTTTACCGTGACCTTAAGGCGAGTCGTAAGCTCGCCCACAAGATTAAATCGGGCACTTAAATTTTTAATCTTTAGTCTTGCTCACGGTAATACATTCGCTCAGTTTCACCCGATCTTGTGGATGTAAGGTAATGAAATAGGCGCCAGTACGGAATTTACCATTCTCTTCAGCTCGGCTATAAACCACTTGTGCAGTTGCTGCAATATGAAAGAAATTTTCAGGGTGGCTTAAGGTCACATGAATATAGGTTCCTTCCTGAATTGGATGCTCATTAAAGAAACTGAACCCGGTTTCTGAAAAATTGACGTTTTCAGGGACGGGTAACATGGATTGTACAATTGCATCGTACAAAGAACCGGTAATAAGGTTTAATTTTTGATTGAATAAGGATAAGATTCGAGCAATTTGTTGATCTCTTTCAGATAATTGTTCTAATTCGTAGTTTATTGCGTGATCAAATTGATCTAATTCTGCGAGTAGTAGAAAATAGCGTGGCAGTACAAAGTTAGGATCGTAAGGGTCATTAAATGCGACATCATCAGAAATAATCTGATAATTAATTCGCAAGGCAGCATCTATACGCGACATAACGCGACGTTCCATGTTGCCGCTTTGATGCTGTAAATTTTCCATAATTATTCCTCGGACTAAATGGTATGTTTAAACCAATCTCGCTGTATATAGGGTTGAGATATACTCGCGCACGGCGTAGTAACCACTTTATTTCTTTTATTGCTCTGGTTTCTATGATCGGCCTCACATTAGGTGTAGCCGTCCTCATTACAGTCTTATCTGTGATGAATGGCTTTGACCGAGAACTGAAAAACCGAGTCTTAGGAATGATACCTCAAGCTACTGTTTCTTCAACACAAATTTTAACAAATTGGCCTGAACTTGCAAAAAAAGTTGAACAACATGAGCATGTTAAAGGCGTAGCACCATTTACCCAGTTACAGGGGATGCTTACAGCGCAAGGACAAGTGGCCGGAATCATGGTCACGGGGATTGAACCTTCATATGAAAAGAAAGTTTCGATCATCCAAGATCACATGATTGCAGGCAGTATTGATAGTCTGAAAAAAGGTGAATTTGGCATTGTTTTAGGTAAACAAATGACCGATTCACTGGGTTTAGGCTTAAATGACAATATTACTTTAGTCCTTCCAGAAGCAACCCCATCACCAGCCGGTGTAGTGCCCCGTTTCAAGCGTTTTAAAATTGTCGGAATTTTCAGTATTGGGGCAGAAGTCGATTCAATGATGGGCTATATCGCCTTGAATGATGCCTCGACCTTATTACGCTTGCCCGATGGTGCTCAAGGTGTCCGTTTAAAACTGGATGATATCTTCCTTGCACCTGAAGTAGCGGATGATATTGTCAAAGACTTGCCAAGCAATTTCTATGCATCGAACTGGACGTTTACCCATGGTAATTTGTTTAGTGCCATTCAGATGGAAAAAGCTATGGTCAGTTTGCTTTTATTCCTGATTGTTTTGGTAGCGGCATTTAATATCGTGTCATCACTGGTGATGGTGGTCACGGATAAAAAATCCGATATTGCGATCCTGCGTACCCTGGGTGCTTCACCTGCGACCATCACTCGAATTTTTATGGTGCAAGGAACCATCATCGGGGTGATTGGTACCGTTTCAGGTGCCATTCTCGGGATTATTTTTGCTTCAAGTATTAGTAGTGTGATTGGCTGGCTCAATACCACATTTGGGCTGAACCTGTTTGATGCTTACTTCATTAATTACTTGCCTTCTTATTTGCGCTGGCAAGATGTGGTTGTCATTGTGTGTTTATCATTACTTTTAAGCTTCCTTGCGACTATCTACCCAGCTTTGCGTGCTGCGAAAACTCAACCTGCAGAGGCCTTACGTTATGAGTAATATTGTCCTCGAAGCGAAAAATATCTCGAAAAGTTTTACTGATGGCAAAACCACAGTAGAAGTGATCAAGGACTTGTCTTTACAAGTTAAAGCAGGTGAGTTTGTTTCGATTGTCGGTTCAAGTGGTTCGGGTAAAAGTACCTTGTTGCATGTGTTGGGTGGTCTGGATTGCCCTACAGCAGGACAAGTCTTTTTAAACGGCAAGCGCTTTGATAATCTGGGTGAAGCTGAACGGGGTTATTTACGGAATCAGCATTTGGGTTTTGTTTACCAATTCCATCATTTATTGCCTGAATTTACCGCCTTGGAAAATGTCGCAATGCCGCTGATGCTACGGGCAGGAACCAACTATAAGCAGTCGAAAGAGCAAGCAGAATACTTGCTGAATCGCGTCGGATTGTCGCACCGTATGACCCATAAACCGGGCGAGTTGTCTGGTGGTGAACGTCAGCGTGTGGCTTTGGCGCGTGCTTTGGTGGCTAAGCCTGAACTGATGCTGGCCGATGAGCCGACGGGGAACTTGGACCGTAAAAATGCAGTGAAAATTTTTGAACTGCTCAGTGAATTACGCAGCGAATTCAATATGGCGATGCTGATTGTGACCCATGATGAACAATTGGCTCAAACCGGTGATTCGATTTTGCATATGCAAGATGGTGTCTGGATTGATGCTTAGACACTGATCGACAAATTAAAAAATTGATTGAAGCTCACTGCGGTGGGCTTTAATATTGCACAAAATAAAAAAACTTATAAAAATAATGATTCAATTAATCTGTGTGGGCTGGATCATCGGTATTGCGAGCATGGGAAAAACTTTTCCATTTTTGCAGTCTTTACTGATTCCTTGTATTGCTCTTTTCATTCTGTTCTTGCTTTTAAAGCTCACTATTTTAAAACAAGCTCACTCTTTGTGGTTTAAATTTTTACAGCTCTGTATAGGATTCAGCCTGGGCATTACGCTTGGCTATAGTTATGCCTATCATCAACTCAATGACCGTTTACAGTTTCGAGAGAAGCAGGCTGAACCAGTTGAAGTAGTTGTTCATGTTAAAAACATCAATCAATTGGGCGATCAAACGATACAACAAAAAATACAGGTGGTGAATCGACATGCTGAAGTTGTGCAATGGCAGGCATTTTTAAAACATGAAATAGATGCTCATCATCAACTTGTACTTGAATTGGGTCAATATTATCGTTTGCAGGGGAAACTTCTGCCGGCGCATAGCTATGCAACGCAAGGTGTTTTTGATCAAGAGCAATGGTATGTCCAGCAAAATATTATGTCGGGCTTTAAAGTGATCTCGGTACAAAAGCTGTCTGAGCAAGATATTTCTGCTTTGGGGTATGGTCGATATGTAAGGCAACAGCATTCTTTTTCAAATCAGATCCAACTGTGGATGGAACAACAACGCCTAGCGCTACGAAATTTTATTGATCAGTAGCCTGTAAAGCATAAAGGGCTACTTTTGGCTTTATTAACAGGAGATAAAAGTTTACTCAAACCCGAAACTGAACAGTTATTTCAGCGCTTTGGCATGAGCCATTTGCTGGCAATATCAGGACCACATGTGCTGATTTTTGCGTTATTAGTATGTTGGAGCTTGCATCAACTGATTTGCCGCTATTGTCCAAAAGCTTATTTAAAGTGGCCAAAGCAATATCTATTGATTTTGCCTTTTTGTATTTGCGTGCTGTTGTATTGTGCTTTTGTGGGGTTTGAAATTCCAGCCCTCAGAACTTTGCTCACGTGCTTATTGATCAGTGGATTTGTACTGTTCCAACAGAAAGTTCAACCTTTAAGTATTTTGCTGTTTAGTGCTTCAATTTTATTAATATTTGATCCGTTTAGTATTTTATCGGCTGCGTTCTGGCTGTCCTATGGCGCATGCTTTGTGCTGTTACGTATTTATCAAACTGTGCAACAGCAAAGTAATACGGAAGAAATTAAGACCAAGGTTCGGGTGGTTAAAACCCAAGTTAAAATTTTAATCGAATCACAGTGGAAAATCTTTCTGGCCTTATTTCCATTAATGCTGGTTTTCTTTAAACAGGTAGCCTGGATTACGCCATTGAGCAATTTATTTGCTATTCCATGGATTGGTATTGTGATTGTTCCCTTAGATGTGATCGCGGCGTTGTGCTATTTTATTTTTGAGCCTTTGGGAAGTCTGATTTTCCAAATCAATGATGGGTGTATTTCAGTTTTACTTATCTTCATGCAGGGTTTAGATCATCTTTTTTCACCCACACTACAACCGATGGCGATGAACATTTGGGTGTTGCTGAGTTTATGCCTAGGTTTAGTGATTCTGTTTTTACCGTGTGGTGTGGTACCCAAAACCTGGTCGGTATTATGCTTTGTGCCTTTAATAATGATTGATTCAAGTCAAAATGAGTTTGAGTTGACAGTATTGGATGTCGGGCAAGGACAAGCGATTTTTATCCGTGATCAAGAACAGACGCTGATGATTGATACGGGTGGAAATTATGATGAAGCTAAATTTAGCGTAGGCAAGCAAATCATTTTGCCTTTTTTATCGGTGAATGGTGTGGGTGAGTTGAACCAACTGATTTTGACCCACTTGGATCAAGATCATAAAGGAGCTTATGAGTCAATCAAACATGATTTACCTATCAAGACAGTATATTCAAATGAACAGGTTGAGGTCACTGATTCCAGCCAGTTTGATTATTGTCGTCAAGGTCAAAAGTGGCATTGGAGCGATCAAGTTGCTCTTAGCGTTTTGTCACCCAAAGCAGAGCAGTTGGGAAATGCTAAAGATGAAAAAAATGAAATGTCCTGTGTGGTTTATTTACAGGTAAAAAATGCCCAACCTTATCAAAATTTTTTACTGATGGGCGATGCCGGTTGGCCAACTGAATATCAGATTTTACAGGATTATCCAGACTTGAAAGTCGATGTTTTAGTTTTGGGACATCATGGCAGTCGACATAGCTCTGCCTATCATTTTTTAAAGCAATTGAATCCAAAACTTGCGGTGGCGTCAGCAGGCTTTAATAACAGCTATGGACACCCAAGCGTGGTTGTTGAATCCTGCTTGAAAGAGTTAAAAATTCCGCTCCTTACCACGATAGAACAGGGCAGTATTCGTTTTTCCAAACACAAAAGCATCATGGCTATTGAATTTGAACGTGACTCAAAACAATGGTTAAAGCCCTAAGCTATTTCAGCCTGAGTCGCTTTCGCTCGAACTTCTGCAACCAATTTGAGTGCTTCATCTGTATTTAAATGATAAATATTTTCTAGCTCTGGATTGGCTTTAAAGCGCTTATAACTCCAGTGATAATGTTCTGGATAACGGCGAATTAAATTTTCGATGGCTTCGAAAATAACACCGGTACCATCATTGGCATTGCCTTGGTAAATACGATCATCAATAGGCTCGATGTGCATATCAAAACCATGATTATCATTACGCAGCGCATATAAAAATAAAGTTTTGGCTTTGGTTTTTTGAATCAGTTTGGCGCTCAAATTACTGGTGGCCAGAGGAATCCCAAAATAAGGAATCATTTCTCCACCCACATTCGGGGTATGGTCTGGCAAAATCACCGTGGTACCACCTTGTTTTAGCGCTTTAAAAATTTGTCTTACCCCGGATTCATCGGTAGGCACCAAATGAGCTTGTTCACGACTCCGGGCTGCACGTACAAACTGATCAGCAGATTCATTTTTGACCGGTTTATACAGAATGGTCATTTGGGTGAATTGAGCCAAGTAGGCATTCATGATTTCCCAGGTGCCAAAATGAGGGATAATCAGTACCAAACCTTCAGGTGCTTTGAGCGCATCTTGAAGCAGTTGTTCACCGCTAATGGAATGAATACGTGCAATATTCTTATGGTTATCTGCACCCCAAATGCTAAAAAATTCAAAATATGAAGTCAGCTCATTATGAATTGCCTTTGGAATAATCTGCTCATGTTGTTCAGCTGTTAATTCTGGCAAAGCAATTTGAAGATTAAGGCGAATCGTATCTGAGGTTTTTGACATTTTTAAAAAATTGACGAGACCAGCTAACATTCGAGCGATAAATCTAGAAATTTGAATCGGTTGGCGGCTTACAAATTTCAGTAAGCGGTATGTATTATCCGTTGGAGTATTGTGAGTCATTGCCTATCGTCAATGTATGTAAAAAGTCAAAAAGTGCAAATATTATAGGCGAAAATAGATTGTTTAGGCAGATTTGTATGATTCAGTGTATATAATGAGTTCAATTTAACTCATCCTTGGATTATTTTCCATGTCCGATTGGCCACCAAAACCAGAAAATGAAGTTCAGAATACACAACATAACTCGCAAAACATCACTGGCAAAGAATGGCATATTTTAGAAAAAGCTGTTTTAGCCTCGGTAGAAGAGCAGCGCCGTGCACGTCGTTGGAGCATCTTTTTTAAATTTCTCACTTTTGCTTATATCCTTTTTATTTTAGTGGCCATGGCAAAAAGTTGCAGTACCTCATCCACTGATCCAACGGCAACGACAAGTTCGCATATTGCGGTAGTGGATATTATTGGCACCATTGCTGCAGATAAACAAAGTGTCAATAGCACTGATACAGTCAAAGCCTTAAAGAAAGCCTTTGAAAGCAAACAAAGTAAAGCTGTGGTTTTAAATATTAACTCACCAGGGGGGTCACCGGTTCAGTCGGATGAAATCTGGCAAGAAATCCAATATTTGAAAAAAGCACATACCGGTAAAAAACTGTACGCAGTGATTGGTGATACCGGTGCTTCAGGTGCATATTATATCGCTTCTGCTGCCGATGAAATTATTGTCAATCCATCCAGCCTAGTCGGGTCTATTGGGGTAATTATGCCGAACTATGGTGTGAATGGCTTGATGAAAAAGTTGGGTGTTGAAGACCGTACCATGACTTCAGGTGAAAACAAAGCATTGCTTTCCATGACTCAACCGGTTGATCCTGCACAAAAAGCACATGTACAAGGCGTACTTGATAATGTCCATGAACATTTTATCAATGCAGTAAAACAGGGTCGTGGTAAGAAGCTGAAATCTCAAGATCCAGCAATATTCTCTGGTTTATTCTGGACAGGCGATCAAGCAGTGAAATTGGGTATTGCAGATCGTACTGGCAGTTTAAATACGCTGAAGCGTGAATTAAAAGTGGAAAAAGCAGTGAATTACACCATTGAATATAATCCTTTCGATTCGGTACTTGGACGTATCGGAAGCGCTATCGGTCAAGGTTTTGCGACTTCACTTTTACAACAAGTGCAATCTGAACAAACGACCAAATTACAATGAAGCCATTGATCCATTTTGCGCACGCCAATGGCGTGCCATCAAAAGTCTATCAAAAGCTGTTTGATTTGCTGAAAGACGAATATGACGTTATTTATGTACCATTGCTTGGGCCAGATAAACGCTACCCCATTGATAACCATTGGGAAAGCCTGACCAATCAAGTCATTGACAGTATTGTACGTCAAGCCCAAGGTCGTCCAGTGATTGGACTCGGGCATTCGTTGGGTTCTGTACTGACCTTTCAGGCGGCATTAAAGCGTCCTGAACTGTTTGAGCAGGTGATTATGATTGATCCGCCCTTAATTATGGGCAAAGACGCATTTGCTTTGCACGTGGCCAAAACCTTAAAGCTGAAAGCCGTAGATAAGATGTCGCCGGCATCTTTATCCTTACGTCGCAGAGATCATTGGGAAAGTCGTGAACAGGCAGCTGAATTGCTTCGTCCTAAAGGCTTTTATCAACATTTTGATGAAACCTGTTTCCAAGCTTATATCGATCATGCTTTAACGGAAGACAAGGTGCGAGGCGGTGTGGAGCTGACCATTTCCAAAATGGATGAGGTAAATATCTTTAGAACCAATCCATCCTTATGGTGGCTGCCGCAGCCGAAACCTCAAGTGCCTGTCCAGCTGGTGATGGCTGAAAAAGGGCCATTTATTGGGCGCGGCTTTCCGCAAATAGCGAAAAAGAAGTTTGGTATTCCTTATACGGTTGTTCCGGGAAGTCATATGTTTCCACTTGAAAAACCGATCGAGACTGTAGAGTTAATTAAGCAATTGATTCAACAGCAGTCAGCCTAATTTCTGAGGCAGTTGATGAATAGAAAACCAAGCAATAAAAAACGCATCCGAGGATGCGTTTTTTATTGCATAAAATTCGGCTTAAAGCTTACAAAATTGAACCGGTTCCTGCATCGCTTGACCACGGAACAATACACCTTGTTCAGTATATTGAACTGTTCCTGTACAGATCCATTCCACCACTTGCGGGTAAATGACATGTTCAAGTACATGAACCCGGTTCGCTAAAGAAGTTACATCATCATGCAAATTTACTTTTAGTACACCTTGAGCTAATGCCTGACCGGCATCCAGCTCAGCAGTCACATAGTGGACTGTACAGCCATGCAGTACATCACCCGTGTTGAGTACACGTTGATGAGTATGCATGCCTTTGTAATTTGGCAAGAGAGAAGGGTGGATGTTGAGCATTTTCCCTTCCCATGCTTTGACAAACTTGGCACTCAAGATGCGCATAAAGCCTGCAAGAACAACCAAATCAACATCCCAATCCAGTAATTGTTGATGCATCACATCATCAAAAGCTTCACGATTCGGATATTGTTTATGTTCAATAACAGCAGTTTGAATTCCTGCTTTTTTAGCACGTTCTAAAGCATAAGCTTCAGGCTTATTGGAAATCACCCCAACAATTTGACCTGATAGATTGGCATCAATCAGGGCTTGCAAGTTACTTCCACTGCCTGAAACGAGGACAGCAATTTTGATCATGTGCTGTTCTTTATGCAAAAATTACGCGAATTTTTTCATCAGCACCGGCAACAGATTCAGCATTGTCTTGGATATGACCCATCGTCCATGCTTTTTCGCCAAGACTTGTGAGCAATTCAACAGTTTTGTCAGCTTCACTCGCATCAACAACAATCACCATGCCTACGCCACAGTTAAATGTGCGGTACATCTCAAACTGTTCAACACCGCCTTCACGTTGAAGAAGTTTAAACAATTCTGGCCATTCCCAAGATGCTTCATTCACGACAGCTTGAGCACCGTTTGGAAGTACGCGAGGTAAGTTGCCTGGTAAACCGCCACCAGTGATATGTGCCATTGCGTGAACATCAACTTGTTTGCAAAGTTCAAGCAATGGTTTTACGTAAATGCGTGTAGGTTCCATTGCCACGTCGGCAAGTGGGCGACCATCCACGATTTGTGTTAAATCAACGTTTTTCACGTCTAAAATTTTACGAAGTAAAGAGTAACCGTTTGAATGAGCACCTGAAGAGGCCACACCAATCAATACGTCACCAGCTTTAACTTTGGTTCCATCAATAATTTTGCTTTGCTCAACTACACCCACGCAGAAACCTGCAAGGTCGTAATCTTCACCTTCATACATACCTGGCATTTCAGCAGTTTCACCGCCAACCAATGCACAGCCTGCAAGCTCACAACCTGCACCAATACCTGTCACGACATTTGCAGCGACATCCACATTTAAGTGACCAGTTGCATAGTAGTCGAGGAAGAATAATGGTTCAGCACCACATACAAGAAGATCGTTTACACACATTGCAACCAAGTCTTGACCAATCGTGTCATGACGGTTCAAATTGAGTGCTAAACGTAATTTTGTACCAACACCATCTGTGCCAGATACGAGAACAGGTTCTTCATAACCTTTAGGGATTTTACAAAGAGCGCCGAAGCCGCCTAATCCGCCCATGACTTCAGGACGTGAGGTACGCTTAGCGACAGATTTGATTCGATCGACAAGTGCGTCGCCCGCTTCAATGTCGACACCCGCATCTTTATAGCTTAAACCAGTGTTTGGGGAAGTTGAGTTGCTCATAATGAAGTCTCCGCATTCGCGCCGCGATTATACCCGAATATACGAAACTCTTATGTTATTTATGCGCTAAAATGCTATCTTTATTCAAATATTTTACTTTCTATAACGAATAAACCGAAAAAAGGCGAATTTGCATGGTGGATCGTACCTTACGTCGCATTTTTATACTCTCAGGAATTGCATTAATCCTTTGGGTTTTGTATCTGCTTAAACCAGTGGTATTACCTTTTATAGCCGCATTTTTGGTGGCTTATTTATTTAGCCCGTTGGTGGATAAACTTCATAAGATCGGTTTGCCACGTTGGTTGTCCATTAGTATTGTCTTTGTTGGCATTGGCGTGGTTCTTACCTTGGCAATGTGGTATTTGGTACCCCTCGTTTGGCAACAGCTGATGTATGCGCGAGACAGTATTCCAGCAGGAATTCATTGGTTAAATTACACCTTTTTACCTTGGGTGTCGCAAACTTTTAGTGTCGATCCGATGGAAATCGATACACAGCAAATGTCGACTGTGGTCATGGAATATATTCAGACCAACTATAGTGCTGATAGTATTCAGGCAATGTTGTTAAAAGTCGCTCAATCGGGTCTGAATTTCATACAAATTGGCGGAACGGTTGTTCTGATTCCAATTATTGCATTCTATTTCCTATTAGATTGGGATCGTATGCTCGAGAGTTTCCGTCGTTTAATCCCTCGTCCTTATGAGAAAAGTACTTTACACATTGTAGGTGAATGTCACAGCGTATTAGGTGCCTTTGTTAAAGGTCAGTTTTTGGTGATGTTCCTGCTCGGTACGGTATACGCAGTCGGCTTACAAGTGATTGGTCTTGAAGTGGGACTGATTATTGGAATGGTGGCGGGACTGGCGAGTATTATTCCCTATTTAGGATTTGCTGTTGGGATTATAGCTGCTGTCATTGCAACACTATTCCAGTTTGGTATTGATTGGATGCAACTGGTCTTGGTGGGCGTTGTCTTCATGATTGGCCAGGCTATTGAAGGTTATGTTCTGCAACCTTTCTTACTCGGTGATAAAATTGGTTTATCTCCTGTGGCAGTGGTCTTTGCAGTATTGGCAGGTGCACAGCTTGCAGGTTTCTTGGGAATGTTGATTGCTTTACCGGTTGCAGCGATTATTGTCGTACTGTTACGCCATGCACGCGACTGCTATGAGAAGAGCCGTATATATGGACACTCTTCCGTGATCATACAGGATACTGGAGCAGGATCAATTTCGATTGAAACGGATCAGCTAGATGTCGATATTGAATTGAAAAATCAAGAATCAAAATGTCTGCAAGATGCTGAAAAATCGAGTAAGATTGAATTGATAGACAATAAAAAATCTTAAGGTCAAAACACATATATGCGTCAACTGCAATTAGATATAGAACCTCAACTGGATGCCCGAATTAGTGATTTTTCGGGTCCGAGTTGGGGGCATGTTATTGATGCAGTTCGACAGCTTCATGCCGGTTTAATAAACCGTTTTTATGTGTATGGTGGTGCGGGTTCAGGTAAAAGCCACTTGCTTTCTGCCATTTGCGATTCTTATTTAGAGGTAGGTAAGTCTGCAATTCAAGTCTCATTACTGGAATTGCTTGATGCGCCAACTGAAGCAATTACCTCATTAGATCAATATGATCTTGTGGCATTGGATGATATCGAAGCCATTAGTGGTGTTCCACATTGGCAAAAAGCAGTTTTTCATTTAATTAATTATAATAATGAAGGTGGCGGGCAGTTAGTTTTCTCTTCTCGTGTTGCACCCATTGAATTGAAGCTTGAACTTCCGGATTTACAGTCACGTTTGACTCAAGCGGTGAGCGTTAAAGTACCGACAGGGAGTTTATATGCAGATCGCTATGCGCTAGTAATATCTGTATTAACACGTCGCGGAATTCACATTGATCAACAAATTATCGATTATTTGTTGCTGCATGGGCCTCATCAAACCTCTATTTTATTACAAACTTTAGAACAATTAATTCAGCTGTTAAAAGGTGAAAAAACAAAAATCAGTCATGCCAATTTAAGACAAATTTATGCATTAATTGATGAATATCGGTAAATAATAAAAAATCTTGAGTAATTACTCTAGCTGTGACAAAGTACAGCAAAATAATTCGATGTTGCAGGGAATGTGCAACTTAAGAATAAAAAAGATAAAAGAATATAAGGAGAAAGATATGCTCAAACGGGGCATAGGCATAGGGATGCTGTGTCTAGCAGGACATGCTTATAGTGCAGAAATCACCGTCACCATTACAGATGATATCACCAAAGATGATAGTGAATGTTCATTGCGTGAAGCCATTGAATATGTCAATAAAGGTATGCCTGAAGCAGGTTACATGGGTTGTGGTGGTAAAAATGCTTTGTCGACAATTCTATTAGACAAACAAAAAATTTATACCCTGAATGCTAAAGTTGATGTGAAAGCAAGTCTGGCCTTAAAAACTTATTATGATACCACCGTGACTGAAGAAGCGATTGCGGGCTTGAATAATGCTGTCATTAAAATGGCAGGCAAAGATCAAATTTTTAATATTGACCATGATCCGAAAGATTTAGCTTTGATCACCATCAAAGAAGTGAGCTTTGAAGGTTGTAACAAAAGTATTTGTGCCGAAAAAGGTGGGATTTTCTATAACAATGAACGTTTGGTCTTGCAATATGTCAAACTCTCTGGTGGTAACGCACGTTTAGGGGGGGCAATTTATAATGTCGGTGAGAGTAGTGCAACACAAAACTATATTAGCGAAGTGTCTATCAGTGACAGTATTGTGGAAAACAATACAGCCGTCACAGGCGCAATTTTGTATAGTCAACGACCGGCCTTTACACTGAATAGTGTTGTCTTTAAAAATAACAATACCACTTCAGATGCGGCTAATATTTTTAGTGAAAAACCGATTGCTGATGTTGCTCTGCTAAACGATAAAAATATAAATAAACTCAGCAATAGTACATTTTTAAATAACAGTGGTTATATCATTAATATTCGTGACGGTATTGCTGTAAATAATGTGACGATTGTAGGTAATCAGGCAGGTGTACAATTCGATTCACAAGAAGGCTACGGTTATCTTGCCAACAGTATTGTGGTGGGAAATGGTAGCGGCACGAATTGCCAATTTAACGCAGATGATAAGACGTTAATACAAAACAATTTAGTGGAGAGTGAGTGTAAGAGTGGCGATACCAAATATCCAAATGAATTTTGGGATGGTAGCAAACTTTTTGCCGGTAACAGTAGTGAAGGCAGTTGTAAATCGTTAATTGAAGATCCAGATGCTTTACTGTGTCCATATAGCACACCGAAAAATACCTTCTTGGGATATATTCGCCCGCGTATTTTACTCAGTGCTAAAAATATGTTTGATACCTTGATCTTAAATAAAGGTCGTCTAGATTTGTCATTAGACAGCACACAGTTGATGTGTGAAACCATGGATCAACGTAATAAAAATCGAACAACGGATAATAGCTGGTGTGACCGTGGCGCAATTGAAATTATTGTACCGAGCTCTAAATCGCGTATTGGACAAGATTTAAAAGTCGGTGAAGTTGCTAAGCTAAACATTTTAGAATATTTGGGTGACAGTGACTTATACCCAAAAGAAAAATGCGAAAGCTTACTTAACATGAAAAATCCAGCAGGCGGTGAATGGCAAGATGGTTGTGCCTACATCGATCAAACTTTAACAAAGTCAAAAGGAACCCTGACTTTAGATATCGATGGTAATTTGGTTTATACCCCAAATGGCAATTGGCATGGTGCAGATATTTTTAACCTTCAAATTGTCACGTCATCGACACATTTCAATGAAAACAAAAAATATATGGTGCTTGAAGACTATATGGTGCAAGAACCGAACAATGAATTTGAAGATAAATCTGTAAAAACCTCGGGTGGAGCGTTCGGATTCTTCGGCTTATTTGCTGTATTGGGACTGGTGGGTATACGCCGCTTTAAAAAATAAGAAAAAGGGAAAAGTGATGCACACTTATAAAAAAGGATTGCTCTGTGTCATGGTTTTATCTGCAATGTCATTGATGGCAGCTGAAGATAGAACTATTTATGTCACAACATTTGCAGATGAAAATGGTGAAAATGCTAGTGCCTGTTCATTGCGTGAAGCGATTATCACGGCAAAGAAAAATGCAGCTTATGGCGGGTGTACACCAGGCAATACGGTGTTTGGTCAAACTGATTATATTCAACTTGAAGCAGGTAGATATAAATTGGATTCAGAGTTAGCGCCTGAATCGATGGTAATTATTAGCGGCGCATCGCGTGAGAATTTTAAAGAAAAGAATAAATTAACCCAGACCTATCCAGCACTGGAAGGTATTAAAACCATGATTAGTGGTGAAGGTCGTACACGAATTTTTAACACCAGTAAAACTGAAATTAGCTTTACCCTCAATAATATTCAGCTTGAAAATGGCTATGCTGGTACTCAGGCTGGGCAAAATGGTCGTGGTGGTGCGGTACTGATTGGCGGAGATTTAATCTTCAAGAATGGTGCGATTGTCAATTCTAAAGCAGAGGTTGCAGGTGGTGCAATTTATAATGTTGCATTGAATAGTGAAAAGAAAATATCTATTAATGGCAGTTTAATTCAAGGCAACACTGCAGCAAAAGGCAGTGTGATCGCGATGGACTGCTACGGCAATTTGGACGATACCAAACCAGTCGTTTATTTTGAGCGCAACAGTATTATCAACAATGGTTCAAGCAGTAGTTTAAGTGCTTTTGATTTCTGTGGTTCAGCAAAAGTTGATTTAATTACCAATACCATTGCGCAAAATAAAGCCAGCACCAGCAATGGTAGTATTCTACGTATGGTTACAGAGGGCTTAAATCGATTAAGTCCTTTTTCAGATATTAAAATAACCAGTAACACCATTGTCGAAAATGAAGCGTACAGTACTTTGCTCTACGATGATAATGGCATAAAATCAGTGTCTTTTAATGTGCTAGCTTATAATCAGGGTGGTAAATCATGCCGTTACTATTCTGGTAGCGGTGTGCCAAAAGAAAATATCAAGTTTTTTTTGGCAAAAAATGCGTTGAATTTAGGTACGGGCGTAGATCAATGTATGCTACCGAAAAGCACTTTAGATACTACAGTAGAAAACTCGAAAAATATTGATGTATCGACCACAAGTTTCTCAACTCTACTTTCTGAGCTGATCCCTGCATCCCCATATAACATGTTCTTGCCGCTGTATTATCCACGTAACAATCAAACAGCGACGGATTTAATCGATGTGAACAGCAGTGGTTGTAGTGATTATGATCAACGACTTCTAGAACGTGCTGATGATACAGTTTTACAATTAAATCCCGATCTACAAAGTAGTTGTGATATTGGTTCTGTTGAGCAAATGAACCTAGCGGCTGTTGATATCACTGATCTTAAAAATTCATCTTTGGTGACTTTGCTAGACTACTATCAGAAAAATATTGATGAGCTGAGAGAACTAATTACTGAGAGTACTGAAAAAAAAGAAGATGTTGAAGATTTTAAGGAAGAGTTAGCGAACTTCGAAAACCTGCTTAAATACACCAAGCAGTACCAAAAATATCGTGCGATTTATTTTAATCCGTTTGAGCTTGCGATTGCAGGCGAAGAGCGTGTTCCAGGCAGTAAAAATGAAGAATATCGAATTAAAGTATTAGATACTAAGCATTACGATATTATTGCAGAGCCTTTTGGGATTGGCGTACTGACCGTTAAAGATGGTCAGCCGGTACTAAATGGTTCAATGGATGATTTAAAGTGTGAGTGGAAAGCCGATCTGAAACGTATCATGATCTACCGTACCAGCGGTAATCTGTTAGAAAATGGTGATAGTGCATATTGTAAATACACGATTAAAGAAAAAGCTGGCACAGCACAACAGTCATCAGGCATTTTAAAAGTCAGCTTTACCAATATTGCACCTGTTGCGAAAAATGATGTCTATAAACTCGATGCCAGTAAAAACTTAACAGTCACGGTAAATCCAGTTGAAAACGACAACGATGATGGTGATGGTACCGCATCTGATTTACCGGAGAAGAAGTCAGCGTTTCATAAAAATGAAGCAGGTCAAGACATTCCTATCCGCTTTGCTGTATTACCTGCAGGCTTAAGCATGAAGGCAGAATTTGAAGGTCCTTGTCCAGAAGCCTATATTCGTGATACCTGCTATGGTGGAAAAATTGAATTTACTGTCAAAAATGCGTTTAGCCAGTTTGATTATCCAATCGACTATGCAGTTTTTGATGCCGAAGGCGCGATATCAAATACAGCAACATTGTTATTGAAAAATACAGCAAAAGACACCAACTCAAGTGGTGGTGGTGGATCATTTGGTATTTATGGTCTATTGGCACTTATTGGATTAGGTCTGTACCGACGTAAAATGAAATAAAACTAAAAAAGCCTCGAAAGAGGCTTTTTTATGGGTACTGTTGAGTATTTTGAGCATTAATGATGAGTAATATTGGGCTGTTGCAAATATTTAGTAATGTATTCATCACGAATAGCGGGTCTTTCTTCAGCGGTCGCTTTTTGCATACGGCTGCCTAAATCTTTACGCTCTTGGCTACTCATTTTTTGCCAGGTTTCTCGCATTTTTTGCTTTTCTTGCTCGGGTAATTGGGTAAACCAATCCATACGCTGATGTAAGGTTGTACCTTGTGCTTCAGGTAATTCCTTTAGTGATTGATAACGCTGAATAAGTGCGCGTTGTTCGGCATCTGACAGAGTTTCCCACGTTTCTGTCAATTGAGTGTCCGCATCTTTAGAAAAAATCCAAAAACGTTCAAAACCAGCGAAACTGGTTTGTAGAAATCCGAGTGCACAAAAAGCAAATGCTAATCTTTTAGCTGCCATGTGGAACTTTGTCCTCGCCTAAAACCATTAACATCTCCAAATCTTCAACCATTTGGGGTGATAATTTTGGAGTAACTACAACTTGATTCTGAGGCTTGTCAGCCATTTCAATAGAATTTGGGAAGACCACGAAACCTGCAATTGCCGCAGCCAGTGCAAATCCTGACATTTTCCAAAGTCCGTAACGGGAAGTGTCCCGGTCTTGAATTTCTTCAATAACATGATTCATCACAACAGGTTTGTCTTTATGATGTTGTGCGAGTCCATCGAGTTTGGAAGTAACTTGTTTTAAGAAATCATCTTGTTTCATTCGGATGACCCTCCAGAATATGGATTCAAATGTGCCAACGAGTCCCTAAGACCTTGAATAGCACGGTGATAATGCGTTTTTACACTACCTTCACTGCATTCCATGATTTGTGCAGTGGTGTGTGTATCAAAACCTTCCCAAGCACGCAGCATAAAAGCTTGTTGCTGCCGAACCGGAAGTTTAGAAATGGCTTCCTGTATTTCTTCGGCAGTCACGGCTTGATCAAGAAAATCGAATGGACTGGGGGTACTTTCATCGACAATATCATTCAGTTCAATATCATCGTCATCGAGACTAACCTTTTTAAAAAATGAAAAAGGTTGCGCTCGACGGACTTCTTTTCTACGCCAGTCTTGTAGTTTATGGTTCAAAATGGTGTAAAACAGGGGATACCATTCATCAGTCGGTTTTTCGGCATATGTTTTATGCAAGGAAATAAATGCTTCTTGCACTAAATCCATCGCAATGCCTTGTTGACCTTGAGTGGCACTCTCCATCATGACTAAGGCACGTCCAGTCACATCCTGCATGAAAATTTTCAGGCGTTGTTCAGCCGTACTCTTCAGAGTACTCAAATTTTCCGCGTGAGACTGTTTTGGTGCTGAATCCATAGAGATGGAAAATCCTGTCATTGGATACCCACCATTATTTCCATTTTCATGTATATATAACGTTGGAAATAATGGTTTGGTTGACAAAAAAACTTATTATTTTTCTAGTGTAATCTATTTTTAAACATCAACGCGTGACGGTTAAAATAAAGTAACGAAAGAGAAAGGATTATAAACGCTGACGAACCATTTCAAAGAAACAGACCGAACCGGCAATTGCAACATTCAAGGATTCTTGTCCACCAGGCTGCGGAATAGAAACTGCTTCTGCATGTGCAAGGGCATAATCAGAAACCCCTTGACCTTCGTTACCGAGGATCCATACACAAGCTTTCTTTAAGTCTTTTGAATATAAACTTTCTGATTCATGTGAACTGGTGACATACACAGGAATTTTAAATTTATCTAAAAGATCTTCTAGGGCAATATTTTCATAGGTATGCAATGAAAAATGTGCACCCATGCCTGCGCGTAATACCCGTGGTGACCACAGTGATGCTGAACCTTTGGTACACACAATTTGTTGAATACCGGCTGCAGCCGCAGAGCGAATTAAAGTGCCGACATTGCCTGGATCCTGGATATTTTCCAAAATTAAGGTATCTGCCGTGAAGTCTAAGGCATGGCTTGAACTTGGTAAATCAACAATGGCCAGGCAAGCGAGTGTCGTACCTAATGTGCTTAAATCTTTATATAAAGATTCACTAATCACAAATACCGCACCTTGGTATTGTTCTGCAATAAGATCGAAATCTGGGTGAGCTAAAGCATGTTCAGTGGTGAAAATAGATTTAATTTTTCGATCTTCTGCCAGCCATGAAAGACATAAATGCGTGCCTTCAAGTACAGTTTGACCTTGTTTTTTACGATACGAGTTTTGATCAATTAAGCCACGTAAGTGCTTAATTTTAGGATTATCTTTTGATTCAAGAAAAATAGTAGGCATGGGAGATTAAATCCACGGAAGTAAGCAGTAAGCACTTACTTCCGCTATAAAAAATTAATTATGGTAGTGAGTAACTAAGTCAACTTCGTTTTTAGAACCAATGACAACAGGAATACGTTGATGCAGTTCAGTCGGTTGAATCTCAAGAATACGTACACGACCCGTAGTAGATGCACCACCAGCTTGTTCCATCAACATACTCATTGGATTTGCTTCATACATTAAACGAAGACGACCGGCTTTTTTTGGGTCTTTGGTGTCGTATGGATATAAGAAAATACCGCTGCGGCAAAGAATACGATGAATATCACCCACCATACATGCGACCCAACGCATGTTGAAGTCTTTGCCACGTACTGAAGTTTTACCGTCTTGCAGTTCACCAATATAGCGTTTTACTGGCTCTTCCCAATGACGTTGATTTGATGCATTGATAGCATATTCTTTGGTATCAGCAGCCACTTGAATATCTTTAGACGTTAAAAGAAATTCTTGAGTTTCTGGGTCGAAAGTAAAGAATACAACACCCGCACCTACGGTAAGCGCCATCATGGTCGATGGACCATACAATACATAACCCGCAGCTACCTGGTTTGTACCTGCCTGCATGAAGTCCTCAGCTTTGGTCACTGCATTTTTAGCAGGCAAAATTGAGAAAATTGTGCCAACACACATATTGATGTCAATGTTGCTTGAACCATCAAGTGGATCGAACAATACCAGAAATTCACCATTTTCTTGTGCAGGGGTAAATTCATCGAGTTCTTCTGAAGCCAAACCACCCACATGAGGATGAACTTTTAAAGCATCGATCAAGTAGTCATTCGAAATGACATCCAGTTTCTTTTGTTCTTCGCCTTGTACGTTTTCGTGTTGCGCACTACCCAATACACCCGCCAAAGCTCCTTTTTGTAATAACTGATCAATGTCTTTGCATGTATTACCAATTGTTTCAATAACTTGAGCAAGTTCAGGTGTTAAATTCCCTGTTTTTTGTTCTAGAAATTGGGAAAGGGTGAGGTATGACATGACAGGAAAACTCCAATTAGAAAATGATAAAAAATTATCAAAAGAATATGGGGACTCATTTTAGATGAGAACGCAGCAAAAGGACAATTAAACTCGACTATTTGTCGCGATTTTACTCTTGTAAGTTTTGTGGAAAATGCTATGTTGAGGAACAGAGGGTATTAAAAATCGTGATAGGAGCACAGTTATGACAACGCAAAAGTTTGATGCGACTCCAACGCCAAATGAAGCTATGAGTTTAGATGATATTTCTGAAGAGAAAGTGAAAGAAGCGTGGAAAGCTTATGAAGCAAAACCAGAATATAAAAAATTCAACAAGCATGATCTCATAGAATCCATGCACAGCTCGAAAGATGAAGTTACAGAATCTGAAAAAGCTTAAACCATAAAAAAGCGCTCAATCAATAAGTTGAGCGCTTTTTTATTCAAGCCATTATTTTAATAATGGTGGAACAGCTTCGTAGTTCAGTTCTACGCGGCGGTTTTCTTTCCATGCATTTTCATCATGATCTGCATTAATCGGCATTTCTTTACCATAGCTTACGGCTTCCAATTGAGTTGCAGCAACGCCATTGGTAATCAGGAAGCTTTCTACCGCTTTCGCACGACGTTCACCCAAAGCCATGTTGTATTCACGTGTACCACGTTCATCCGTATGACCGGTTAAAGCCACTTTCGAATTTGCATTGGCAACAAGAAATTGTGCATGTGCTTGCAGAGTTTGATAGTCTTCGTTAGAAAGATCGCTGCTGTCATAGTCAAAGTGAACCACACGTTTTGCCAAGAATGCTTTATTTGCTGCAGTTACACCTTTTGAAGAAGCACCTGCCAGGTTTTGCGCATTTAGAGCCGCATCTTCACTTAAGCCCTCAGTACTTACTGTACTTGCTTCAGTTGGATTTTGACCTGCTTGAATTTCAGCAGCAGGTTTACGGCTGGCACAACCAGTCATCACTAATGCTGTTGCAAGAACAGGAAGGACCAATAATTTAACTGCTTTCATCTTTATCTCCATGATCATCATTGCTTTAAATTAAATTGTTATTTAGGTGCCCAAGCAGGTTCGCGAACCTCGCCTTGTTCACTCGGTAAATTCATGCGGAAACGACCATCAAGTGACATGATGGACAGTAAACCACGATTTCCTTCACGTGTTGCATAGACCACCATTTGCCCATTTGGCGAGAAACTTGGTGATTCATCCAAACTGGTTGGGGTCAGAATATTGGTAATGCCGGTATTGATGTCCTGAATAGCTACTTTGTAATTGCTGCCACTTGGGCGATGAACTAGAGCGATTTTTTTACCATCTGCACTTAATGTGCCACGTGCATTAAATGCACCCCGGAACGTCAGGCGCTTACTTGAAGCATTTGCAAAGTTATAAGTATAAATTTGTGGTGAACCGCCTCGGTCAGAGGTAAAAATAAATGATTTACCGTCTGGGGCATAACGTGCTTCGGTATCAATGGCACTGTCATTGGTCATACGTTGTAACTGACGTGTTTCCAGATTCATTTGATAGATTTCAGGGTTGCCATGCAGAGATGCAGTAAACAACATGCTTTTACCATCGGGAGAGAAGCTTGGTGCACCGTTTAAACCACGGAAGCTCGCCAGTTTTTCACGTTTTCCTGTAGCCAAGTCCTGTACATAAATGGCCGGACGTTTGGTTTCGAATGAAACGTAGGCAATTTTTTTCGCATCCGGTGTCCAAGCAGGGGACAAGATTGGATCACGAGAAGTCAGAATGGTTTTTGGCTGTTCGCCATCCGTATC
Source organism: Acinetobacter sp. ANC 5414 (assembly GCF_013004295.1). Classification (NCBI taxonomy): domain Bacteria; kingdom Pseudomonadati; phylum Pseudomonadota; class Gammaproteobacteria; order Moraxellales; family Moraxellaceae; genus Acinetobacter; species Acinetobacter sp. ANC 5414. Next base: position 20,145 of record NZ_JABERM010000012.1, on the reverse strand, counting down.
TGCAATTTGAAGAGTATAACGCTGTTCAGGAGTCGCCGGGTTGCGCAGTACATAGGCAATGCGTCCGCTAAAGTCACCTGCAATACCGGTCAATGCCTGATAAATTGCATCACTGATCATGTGACCGGCTTGGCGAATCCGTGAAGCAGGAACAGTCAGTAATTCATTTAATAAATACTGCTGCTTTTCAATATCATAGAGTTGATAGTGAACTTCATACGCGCCATTTTCTGTTGTTTTTACGGTACCTGTAACTACATACGGAACACCTGCAGATTTCCATGCCTCTGCATTTGGACTATTCATACTCGCTGTTGCAGGCAGGTTTTTTGAAGCACTTGAAAATTTGCCTGAACGGTTTAAGTCATTTTCGACAATAGGATAAATGTTTTGATCATTATTAAACGGAATAATGGCAATCTTCGGTGCTTCTTCTGGTGCTTTAGCAATTTCTAAATGCAATTGTGCATAAGACTGTGTCGCTAAAACAGGACTTAAAGCTGTCAAAATGGTTAGGCAAAGTAGATGTTTACGCGTCATTTCCATCATCCGCTACGTACTCTAAAAAATGTAAATTATTGTGAATTCGGTTGTGTCACATAATGGCATGATTTTGCTTTATTGGAAGTACATCATGATGACTAAACTGTTATAAGACTGTGAAAAGTGAATAAAATAGTATCTATTTTTAGTGAAATTTGAGTTTAAACGCCAAAAAAAGCCACATCAATTAAATTTGATGTGGCTTTTTATTTTATTTCGCAGTAAAGCTTGAAGTAAAGGTTCTTGCTTCACGTCGTGCATCTGGATCGGAAGGCATTGGGTAAGGCGCTGCTGCACGTACAGCGGCTTCAACACTTGCTTTCATATCCGGATCACTTGAGTTCACAATCACCGATTGAACCGAGCCGTTGTCACTTAAAGTCACACGAGCAGTGGCTTTTTGACCAGATGAACCGCTCGGAATATCCCACGCACGTTTCACTTTATTTTCAAAGTCACGTTTTGCAGTTGAGGCAATTTTCTTTGCTTCCGCTTTTTTAGTCGCGGCTTCTTCAGCGGCTTGTTTAGCAGATGATGCTTTGGCTTCTTCAGCAGCACGTTCACGCGCTTCTGCATCCGCTTTGGCTTTATTAGCTGCATCCGCTTTAGCTTTATTCGCTGCATCAGCTTTGGCTTTATTCGCTGCATCAGCTTTGGCTTTATTTGCTGCATCTACTTTGGCTTTATTTGCTGCATCCGCTTTAGCTTTATTTGCTGCATCCGCTTTAGCTTTATTCGCTGCATCCGCTTTAGCTTTATTTGCTGCATCCGCTTTAGCTTTATTCGCTGCATCCGCTTTAGCTTTATTTGCTGCATCGGCTTTGGCTTTATTGGCGGCATCAGTTTTAGCTTTATTCGCAGCATCTACCTTGGCTTTTGCAGCGGCATCAGCTTTAGCTTTATTGGCGGCATCAGCCTTAGCTTTGTTCGCTGCATCGGCTTTGGCCTTCGCCGCAGCATCTGCTTTCATTTTTTCAGCCGCGTCAGATTTAGCTTTTGCAGCGGCATCCGCTCGGGCTTTTTCAGCAGCCTCTGCTTTTGCCTTGGCTTGTGCGTCTGCTTGGGCTTTTAGTTTATTGGCTTCAGCTACCTTTGCCTGTTCGGCAGCTTTCTGTTCCGCTTTTTTCAGAGCTTCTGCTGCAGCCTTGGTTTCCTGTGCAGCTTTATTTACATCAGGCTTTGCTGGTGCTGGTGCTGGTGCTGGTGCTGGAGTAGGAGTAGGAGTAGGCTGGGTAACGGGAATAACCGGTGCAGGTTCAATACTCGGTTTTGCCGTTTGTTGAACCTTTTCCGCGACTTTTTCATGTACCGTTTCAGTCGAGTCTGTCTGTTCTAAAGGTACAGGATCGGGTGGGAGCAAGTCCTCAGGCGTGACCAAAACCATTTTAATTTGTTTAGGCGGCTCGACCGGTTTACTCATGCCCAAAAAAAGTAAGCCAGTCATTGCCACAGCATGGATTCCGAGGGTAAATCCAAGCGCAATTGTTTTTTCTTTGGATTGTGGCTTTTTCAAATCTTTCATACTTTATTCTAGAGGCTTGGTTAGCAGACTAACTTGGGTTAAACCAGCATCTTGAAGACTCGACATTAAAGCCATGACATCTCCATAAGGACGTGTGGTAGCACCATTAATGACAACATTCATTTCCTTGTTATCATTTTTGGCTTGGGTTTGTGCCTCGACTAAAAGACTCGTCAACTGAGCCAGATCAACAGGGCCGGTTTTTTGGTTTTTGTATTCCAAATAATAAAGACCATCCTGATCCAGTGTCACAATTGTCGGTGCATCTTTAGATTCAATCGGATTGCCATTGGCTTGAGGTAAATCGACTTTAATCCCACTGGTAATCATAGGTGCTGTGACCATAAAAATCACCAAAAGTACCAGCATGACGTCAATATAAGGAACGACGTTCATCTCACTTTTTAGGGGCTTTTTGACACGCTCAAAGCGTCCAGAACGCTGAATTGCCATTAGTCATTTTCCTGTGCAGAACTCACAGTTTGACGTTGTAATAGCGCCACCATTTCTTCAGCAAATAATGCACGGTCTGAATAGACGGTTTCACCTTTAGCCGTGTAATGGTTAAAGGCCAATACTGCTGGAATTGCAGCAAAAAGACCAATCGCTGTTGCAATGAGGGCTTCGGCAATACCCGGAGCAACGGTTGCCAAAGTGACCTGATCGACATCTGCCAGACCAATAAAGGCATTCATAATGCCCCAGACCGTACCGAACAGGCCGATATAAGGTGCAACAGAACCAATGCTGGCAAGTGCGCCCAAGCCTTGTTCAAGCAGACCTTGGTCACGGCTTAAACCGACACGTAAAATACGTTCTGTGCCTTCAACGGTTTGTTGTGTGGTTGCCTGGAATTTTTTGAGTTTAAAAAACTCGCCAATGCCTTGATAGAAGATATCTTCCAAACCGGTGCGTTTGGAATTAAGTTGCGCGTTGTTGTATAGGGTATTAAGTTCAGCGCCAGACCAGAAGATTTTTTGAAAATGTTCATCTTCGGCCTGGGCTTTTTTATAACTCATATGTAACTTGGCAATCAGATACCAACTGTATAAAGATGCTAGCAGGAGCACGAGCATTACCAGTTGAACGATGGGACTAGCTTGTAAAATAAGATCTGATATGTGTAAAGATGATTCTAGTTGTGTTGCCATAGTTACAATGTGCCAATAAATTTTTTAGTCTTGTCCTAACTCTTTTAGAATTAGATTACGTATTTCCTCAGGAAGCCGTGTTGGACGCATGCCGTCTACACTAATACATGCCAATTCGACTTCGCCAGATGCAAGCATGATTTCACCACGATAAATATTTTGTTGCAATACAAAAGATGTTGCTTTACATGAAACAACACTCGCAGTCACTGTAATCAGGTCATCCATCAGGATTGGACGTGAATATTTCACATTTATTTTATGTACTACAAAGTGATAATCTTTTTGGTGCCAGTAGTGGTCAACACCTGCCGCACGTAACCATTCGGTACGCGTACGTTCCATAAAACGAATATGGTTTGCATGATAGACAATGCCACCTGCGTCAGTGTCTTCAATATATACACGAATGTTGAACTCGAATTTATTCGCCATGATTGTGTCCCATTTTTCAATTCGGTTTTATGGTTTTAGTTGTACTTTTAGCGAGTTAAAAAATCTGTAAAAATGACGTTTTTTTCGCTAAGAGTCAAGCTGTGTAACGCATTGAAGTTTAGCAGTTTGAGTTTTTAGTCCAATGGCACAAGGTTTCAAATGAGATCTATTCTGTATTCAATCAACACAACCTTTAGATATAAAAAAAGTGAGCAAAGGATGCTCACTTTTTTGAAAAAATCTACTTTATTTTTTTGCAGCTTGCATCTTTTTCCAGTCAGTCTGTACCTGTTCGGCAACTTTTGGATAATCCAGAATAAAGCGCACATGGCTTTCTACTCCGGTTTTTAAAGTTGCATTATCGACGATAAATAACGGGTTATGATTAGGTGCAGCTTTCGCCATGTCCTGATCGGCAGGTGTTGCGCCCACAAAGACAAATAAAGATGGCATCAGCTGACCATAATAGGCAAAGTCTTCACTTGCACTGGCATTGTTGTCCAGCACATGCAGTTTATCTTCGCCATTCACTTGGGCAAGTGTAGGTTGCATCAGCTTGGTTAAGGTTTTGTCATTGGTGGTTACCGGCGCATATGGCGCAATTTCCACTTTTGCAGTGACATCATTGGCTATAGCATTATGTTCGACCATTTTCGGTAAAGTTTTTAAAATGCCTTGACGCACATCTTCACTGTTAGAGCGAATGGTGCCGACCATATTTACCTGATCAGGGATGACATTACCTGTTGTTCCACCGCGGATACTGCCAATACTGACTACGCCCATGCCTTTGGTTAAATCTGCATGACGACTGACTAAACTTTGCATGTTATTGATCATTTGCGAAGACGCATAAATTGGATCACGACCGAGCCAAGGCATAGAGCCATGCACCTGTTTACCATTCACTTGAATGCGTAAGTGGTCGGCACTGTTCAGAATCGCGCCATCTTTATACAAGATATTGCCACTTGGCATGCCTGCCATCACGTGCATACCGAAAATCACTTCCGGTTTTGGATTGTTCAATGCACCATCGGCAATCATTTTACGTGAACCGATTAAATGACCTTGGGTAAAGTTATCAATATCGGCACCGCCTTCTTCAGCCGGTTGGAATACAAATATCACAGTACCGGCAATTTTATCTTTATTCGCTGCTAAGGCTTTGGCGGCACCCAGTAGCATTGCGGTATGGGCATCGTGACCACAGCCGTGCATCACGTGAGTTTCTGCCCCTTGATAAATGGCTTTGGCTTTACTGGCATAAGGGAGTCCAGTTTTTTCTTCAATCGGCAGGGCATCCATATCGGCACGCAATGCCATCACTGGACCAGGTTTAGCCCCTTTAAGTACACCAATTACACCGGTTTTGGCATAGCCTTTACGCACTTCAATGCTATAAGATTTCAACTCTTTTTGTACCAGCTCAGAAGTTTTGAATTCCATATTTCCAAGTTCAGGGTGTTGATGAATATGTTGTCGAAGCTTAATGGTATGCGCTTCTACATTTTTAACGGAATCATCAATCCAGTCTGCAAAGCTGAGTTGGCTGCAAAGGACAAGGGGAAGACAAAGGGAGATCTGCTTGTACATGTTCATATCTTGGGAAAATCCTGAAGAGTTTGAAATAGTTAAAGTGACTCTCTAGGATTGCATACAGATCTAAATTCGACCAAAACCCTCTAAGTATTTGTTTATACTTTAAAAGTATATTAAGTATTAATGTTTGTTCTCAAAGGGCTTTATTCGCTTTTTTACATTGTAAAATTATGTATTTCATGTGAAAGTGAGTTTATAAAGTTTGTATATAACATTTACTTTTTGAATCTATGCCTAGCGATTTCATTTGATTCAATCTATGGATGGCGCATTGCATGACGGGTAAATATTCGAGTTTAAAATGAACCGTTTTTTGAAATATCTCATCATTTTCGCCATTGGATTTGCACTGTGGTCATATTGGCTGAAACCGGATAAAGGTATTTCAGATGCTGCTGATTATCAAACCACAGCGGGAATTCATCAGTTTAATGGCTATAGCATGACAAATTTAGAGCCTTATACTGGAGAGTTTCGGGTTTTATCTAGAGAAAATTATAACTTTGGACGCGAGTCTGAGATTAGCCCTGTCGATTTTGCTTTGGGATGGGACAAAATGGCTGATCCACAGGTCTATCAGCAGTTGTCGATTCGACAAAGTAACCGTTGGTATTATTGGCGTTATGAAAATGCTCCACCCATTCCGGTACGTGAAATTGAAACGCAAAGTGCCAATACTCATTTGATTCCTGCAAGCAAAGTCATCGCTAAACAACTGGCTCAAATTGATCAAGATGATTTAATTTATTTAAAAGGGCAGTTGGTGGAAGTGAAGTCTTCAGATGGGTGGACGTGGCGTAGTTCTTTAAGTCGTGAGGATACAGGCAGCGGTGCGTGTGAATTGATGCTGGTAGAAGAGGTGAGGGTGATTTCCAAATCATAGAGCTTTTATTTTTAGTGGTGCTAGTTTGTTGATCAAACAGCAGCTATATCCTTTGATTTTGTGCTTATAAAAAGTTTTAGCATTCGCTTAGATAAATTATAAGATTTCATTGCCACAATTTTTCAATAAAATTGAAATGCATTTGTGTAGGCAAGGTCTTACTTTTGAGAGGCCAAAATGAGGATCTCAAAATATATTTTGAGTCCGCAAGAAAAGCCTTTGTTACCCATACACAACATCCTTGTTGTGTATGGGTAACGTGTGGCATCCCTGCCACACTCGTGTATCCAAAGCTTGCTTAAATTAAGCTATGAAATACTAATGAACCTAAGTTGTTTTTAAATCATTTATCACTTCGGCTCTGGCGGTGTCATCCCAAACTGCAAATAGGCCATATTGGTGGCAATACGGCCCCGTGCAGTACGCATGGTATAACCTTGCTGAATCAGATAAGGTTCAATCACATCTTCCAAAGTGCCCGAATCTTCTGCCATTGCCGCAGCCAAAGCTTCAACTCCGGCAGGACCGCCATCAAAACGCTCAAGCAACATACTTAAGTAACGGCGGTCTAAAGTGTCCAAACCATCTTTATCGACTTTCAACATATCCAGCGCACGTTGCGCCATATCCTGATTGACTTCACCGGTGCCTTTGACTTGGGCATAGTCACGTACACGACGCAGTAAACGATTGGCAATACGCGGTGTACCACGTGCACGACGGGCAATTTCTTTAGCCCCATCATCGGTCATGGGAACATCCATTAATGATGCTGAACGTGACACAATATGGGTTAAATCTTCAACCGAATAAAACTCTAAACGCTGCACAATACCAAAACGGTCACGCAGTGGAGAGGTCAGTAAGCCTGCACGCGTCGTTGCAGCCACTAAAGTAAATGGCGGTAAATCCAGTTTAATTGAACGTGCACCCGGTCCTTCACCAATCATGATATCGAGTTGGTAATCTTCCATTGCCGGATACAGAATTTCTTCAATCACTGGTGAAAGACGGTGAATTTCATCAATAAATAAAACGTCACCTTCTTCCAGGTTGGTCAGCATGGCTGCCAAATCGCCGGCACGTTCAAGTACAGGACCGGAAGTCGATTTTAAATTACCGCCCATTTCCCGCGCGATAATATTGGCCAACGTGGTTTTACCCAAACCCGGTGGACCAAAAATTAAAGTGTGATCGAGTGCTTCACCACGACCACGTGCTGCGCCAATAAAGATCTCCATTTGCTCACGTACCACCGGCTGACCAACATAGTCATCCAGTGAAGTCGGGCGAATGGCACGATCAAAATGATCTTCGGGTTTTTCAGAACCACTGATGAGACGGTCTTGCATATTAAGTCAGTTCTATTTTCGTGAATTCGATTGTCGCATTATGGTCATAAATACCATGTTTAGTTGCATAGCCGCGAATGATGAAAGATATTCACTGCTTTCGCGTAGGCAATGCCTTACTTTTGACAGGGCAAAAGTAATAAAACCCTTTGCAGAAATATGGCATGTTCATATGCCATATTTCTGCGGCAGCATCCATGCTGCCTTTCATTGCATCTATTTACATCTATAGCTTTAAATAATGAGTTATTTATTCATCGACTTTAATGCTGCACGGATAATATCACCGGCTTCAGTGTAATCACCTTTCACGGCATTAATCAGTTTTTGAGCTTCTAAAGGTTTATAACCTAGTGATTGTAAAGCCGCTTCTGCTTCAGCAACCGCTGAATTACCCATAAACTGAATTTGTGGCGCTGTTGAATTGGTTGGAACATTACCTGAAGACATGGCTTTAAAACGATCACGAAGTTCAATCATGAGGCGCTCAGCAGTCTTTTTACCCACACCCGGAACTTTAACCAGTGTATTCAGGTCTTCATTTTCAACGGTATGAATGAGCAGATCGATACTTAAAGTCGATAAAATACCAAGCGCCATTTTAGGACCAACACCGTTTACTTTAAGAAGTGTACGGAAAATGGTTTTCTCTTGTGCATCTAAAAAGCCGTAAAGCAATTGTGCATCTTCACGAACAGTTAAATGCGTCCACAGCGTTACTTTTTGTCCTTTATGTAATTGGCAAAATGTAGAAAGCGGGGTATCCACTTCATAGCCCACGCCATTTACATTTAACAGTACTGTCGGTGCTTCTAAAGCAAATACTTCACCAATGAGACATCCAATCATTTTGATTTTTTCACTTATCTATCGTTCGTTGCATAGTAGTGAGCATTTGCACGAAAGGCAAAATGCACACGCATATTTATTTAAATTTTGCACAGAGTTTCGCCTGAATATCTGCAAAATCTTTACATCCAGCCGGCTTTATTGCCTTGTAACTCTTGCGACAGGTTATAGGCCTGATGGTCTGAAAACTTCGAAATAATATCGAGAACCTGCATAATATTTTCATAGTGATTACTTTCAAAATATACCCCTGCACGTTGCAGCATCGACATCAATCGCTGTTCCTTAAAACTTAAGGTCTTATGCGGCGTGGTCAAAGGAATAAAGGCATCTAAAATATTTTGCAGACTTTGATGGGCGATAATTTCCAAACCGGCTTTTTGCGGATGTTCAAAAATTTTGTCACGTGCCAAGTTCTTCGCTCGGTCAATGCCACGTTCAATATCTTCAGAACAATATTGCAATAAGCTGCCTTTAAGCTGACCACTCAAAATTTCCAGATGATGTTTGGCAAATGCGGTAGTGACTTCATCTACCAAGCGTTTCATCACTCGTCCCCTTAAGGCAGCAATCTTTTGTTGCCAAGTGGTGTGCAACATGGCCAATTCTTCAGGAATGCCATAATCACCAATTAAGTTCAGGAAAATAGGCTCCACTTCTTCATAAGACAGCATGTTTAAAATAATGCCATCTTCCAGATCAATCAGGGCATAACAGGTGTCATCTGCTGCTTCCAATAAATAGGTCAATGGATGACGGCAATAGTGATATTCACCCAATTGAATTAAACCGAGCTGTTCGGCAATTTGCTTCAAAATTTTTTTTTCAGACTGATAACAACCAAACTTTGCCCGTTGACTGGCAGGGCGATCACCTTGAGAAGCAATCGTTTTGGACAGCCATGGGTACTTTAGGTAAGCCCCTAAGGTTGCGTAAGTTAAGCGCATGCCACCATCATTGGGATGATAGTCAATTTTGGTCAGTAAGCGTAAACCTTGGGCATTGCCTTCAAACTGGCGTACATCGGCTTGTTCTTCAGGCGTGAGTTTTTCTAAAAAGTTGCCATGTGAAGCATCATCAAACCATTCGCGAATGGCATATTCACCAGCATGTCCAAAAGGTGGATTGCCAATATCATGCGCCAGACAAGCTGCCTGAATAATCGCACCGACATCGGCAGGAGAAATCCACACGGGCAGTTGATCTTTAATTTTTTCAGCCGCAAGCATGCCGAGTGAACGACCAATACAGGATACTTCCAGCGAATGGGTTAAACGGGTATGAATACCGTCGTGCTGTGTCAGCGGATGCACTTGGGTTTTACGGTTGAGTTGACGAAAACTTTGCGAGAAAATAATGCGGTCATAATCTTTATGAAAGGGGCTACGTGCCTGTTCTGTACTTTGTTTTTTGCTACCAATACGAACTGTCGAAAGTAGTTCTAACCAACGCATTTGTTCCATTTATCATTATTCAGTGATGACCTGAAATCATCATGCCAAAAAAAAGCCAAACAGACTAGAGTGGTGCGACATGATTTGTCTTGTGAATAGCGAACATAAGCAGACAGGGGATGCTTCATGTTTCCTGAATGTTTTTAAATCGCATTGATCCTACTGGTTCAAACGCTGAGAATAATGCGGACTTAGCCCTCGATTATTCTATTTAATGAACAAATGAAAGATAATGTGCTTGAGTTTTCGCTGTGTTATCTCGGTGTTGGTGACATCATTGATCAGGTTGATCCGCAATCACTTAAAATTGTAGCTGAGGCGGTGGTTCATCTGCTGAAAACCCTTGCTAGGCAATCACTCTACGAATTGTAAATAACATTTAGAAACAAGATGCTAAAGAATCCGATAGAGGTAAAATTCAAAATTTTTAACTGAAAATTAAAGTATTCTTCATTATTCTTACATGAATAGATGCCACATTCGTGAATTTCTATCTAGCTGATTTTGCCAATACACAGTAGAATATGCGCTCTCTCTAAGTCACATTGGCGGTATGGTCCAAAAGACCTGCCCGTGGAGCCAAAATCAGCATGTTTATCGTGGCCGGTGCACCAGCACACTCTTCTTTTAAGAAAACTCAACTCTTAAACCGTTTAGCGTCAATGAGTTCTGTTCAATCAATTGAAAGTCAATGGATTTATCTGTTTGATCAAGCGCTCAACGAGCAGCAGCATCAATCTGCATTACAACTACTCAATGACGGTGCGTCTTTTGAAGTTCGCCAAGCGGCAAGTGATGAAATTCAAGTTCTTGTAACACCGCGTTTAGGGACAATCTCTCCGTGGTCTTCTAAAGCGACTGATATTTTTGCCAATTGTAATACCCCGATACACCGCCTTGAACGCGGTGTTTTGTTTACTTTAAAGGGTATTTCTGAAATATCGAATGAAGTGAAACTGGCATTGCATGACCGCATGACTGAAAGCGTTTTCAATCAAATTGATGATGCTGTTGCTTTATTTAACGAGACTGAACCAAAACCTTTAAATAGCATTGATATTTTAGGTCAAGGTAAAGAAGCACTGGTTAAAGCCAACTCTGAATTTGGTTTTGCATTGTCAGATGAAGAAATCGACTACTTAACTGCAGCATTTACCAAGATGGGGCGTAACCCGCACGACATCGAGCTGATGATGTTTGCACAAGCAAACTCTGAGCATTGCCGTCATAAAATCTTCGGTTCAGAATGGACTATTGATGGTGAAAAACAGCCATTGTCATTGTTCCAGATGATTAAAAATACTTATAAAGAATCTCCTGCAGATGTATTGTCAGCCTATAAAGACAATGCCTCTGTAATCGTGGGTTATGACACACAACGTTTCTATCCAAAACCGGATGAAAATGGTCATCACGTTTATAAATACAAGAGCCAAGCTGCTCATATCCTCATGAAAGTGGAAACCCACAACCATCCAACAGCGATTGCACCATTTGCCGGTGCAGCGACAGGTTCAGGCGGTGAAATTCGTGACGAAGGCGCAACAGGTCGTGGCGGTAAACCAAAAGCAGGTTTAACCGGTTTCACCGTGTCTAACTTGAATATTCCTGGGTTTGAACAACCTTGGGAAGACAACTACGGCAAACCATCGCGTATGGCATCTCCACTCCAGATCATGATTGATGGTCCTTTAGGTGGTGCTGCGTTTAATAACGAATTTGGTCGTCCTGCCTTAAATGGTTACTTCCGTACTTTCGAACAAAATGTAAATGGCGATGTAAAAGGTTTCCACAAACCAATTATGATTGCCGGTGGTTACGGTAACATCCGTCCAGACCATGTCGAAAAAGATCCAATCCAACCGGGCGACTTGTTGATCGTGCTGGGTGGTCCTGCAATGCTGATCGGCTTAGGCGGTGGTGCAGCATCTTCTGTAGATAGCGGTAAACTCGGTGAAAACCTCGATTTCGCATCTGTACAACGTGAAAACCCAGAAATGGAACGCCGTTGCCAAGAAGTGATTGATACTTGCTGGCGCTTTGAAGATAACAACCCAATCGTATCTGTACATGACGTAGGTGCTGGCGGTGTATCGAATGCAATGCCTGAACTCGTGAACGATCACGAACTTGGTGCAGTCTTGAATCTTCGTAAGATTCCTTCATTAGAGCCAGGTATGTCTCCAATGGAAATCTGGTCGAATGAGGCGCAAGAACGTTATGTATTGGCAATTCGTCCATCTTCATTGGAACTCTTTGAATCGATCTGTGCGCGTGAACGCTGTCCGTTTGCCGTGTTAGGTGAAGCGACTGAAGCACGTCACTTGACGGTTGAAGATCCATTGTTTGGTAACAAGGCTGTGGATATGCCAATGCAAGTCATGCTGGGTGGTACACCTCGCATGAGCCGTTCATATGAAACCATTGAACGTAAAGGCGATGACTTCACTGCTGCAAATGTTGATCTAAAAGATGCGATTTACCGTGTTCTTAAAAATCCAACCGTTGCGTCTAAATCGTTCCTGATCACCATTGGTGACCGTTCGATTACCGGTATGGTTGCACGTGACCAAATGGTGGGCCGTTGGCAAGTTCCCGTAGCGGATGCTGCAGTGACCACCACCAGCCTTGTAGGTTACACAGGTGAAGCAATGGCAATGGGTGAACGTCCTCCTGTTGCATTGCTCAATCCTGCTGCGTCTGCACGTTTGGCTGTGGCTGAATCGATTTCAAACATCATGTGTGCCAACATCGAACAGATCAGCGACATTAAATTGTCTGCGAACTGGATGGCGGCGGCTGGTCAAAAAGGCGAAGACCAAGCGCTATTTGAAGGTGTTAAAGCCATTGGTATGGAAATGTGTCCAGCCTTGGGTATTGCAATTCCAGTCGGTAAAGACTCATTGTCTATGCGTACCACCTGGAACGACGAAGGCGAAGACAAATCAGTCACTTCACCAATGACAGGTGTGATTACAGCATTTGCACCCGTCGGTGATGTGCGTAAAACATTAACACCTGAATTGAAAAATGAAAATTCAGTATTGGTACGCATTGACTTGTCTAAAGGTCAGTTCCGTTTAGGCGGTTCGATCCTGGCTCAGGTTTATAAAGCCATTGGTTCTGTGACGCCTGACGTAGACAGCTTCGATGACTTCAAAGCATTCTTCGCATTGGTTCAAGACTGGAACAACCGTGGCTTAGTGAAGGCTTACCATGACATCGGTGATGGTGGTTTACTGGCGACTGTTGCGGAAATGATGTTTGCTTCACGTTTAGGTGTAGCACTTGAAGATCAATCGACTGAAGCGTTATTTGCTGAAGAAATTGGTGCGGTACTTCAAATCGCAGCAAGCGATTGGGAAGCACTACAAGCTGAAGTTGCTGAATCAGTATTGAAAGATGCAATTAGCATCGTTGGTCGTGTAAACAACACGGATCAATTGTCTATCAATGGTCTGGTACTTGAGCGTAGCGACTTGCAAGTGGCTTGGACGGAAGTATCGCATCAAATCCAACGCTTACGTGACAACGTTGAAACTGCGGATTCTGAATTTGCTTTAATCACAGACAAGAATCACAAAGGCATCATTGCACAGCCGACATTCGACTTGAATGAACCTGTTGAAGCACCGTTTATTAATTCACGTCGTCCAAATATGGTGATCTTGCGTGAACAAGGTGTAAACGGTCATATTGAAATGGCTGCGGCATTCGACAAAGTTGGTTTCAACACTGTCGATGTTCACATGAGTGATCTTATTGCGGGGCGTATTAGCCTGGATGACTTTGAAGGTCTGGTGACTTGTGGTGGTTTCTCTTACGGTGACGTCATGGGCGCAGGTGGTGGTTGGGCTAAATCGGTTCTATTCAACCCTAAACTTCGTGATCAATTCGAGAAATTCTTTAATCGTCAAGAAACCTTCTCTCTAGGGATTTGTAACGGTTGTCAAATGTTGTCGCAATTGGCTCCGCTGATTCCGGGTGCTGAAGCTTGGCCACGTTTCCACCGCAACACTTCTGAAGTTTTTGAAGCGCGTGCGGTTAACGTTCGTGTAGAAAAATCTCACTCGATCTTGTTAGACGGTATGGAAGGTTCGATTTTACCAATCGCAGTTGCGCATGGTGAAGGTCGTGTTGTTGCAACTGAAGATAAAATTGCTGCGTTAAATGCAGGCAATCAAGTTAGCCTACGTTATGTAGACAGCTTCGGTAATCCTACACAGCAATATCCATTGAACCCGAACGGCTCACCGGAAGCGATTACTGGTGTTACGTCTATGGACGGTCGTGCAACGATTATGATGCCGCACCCTGAACGTAACTTCCGTGCAGTTCAGCATTCTTGGAAACCTGAAGAATGGACTGAAGATGGTGCATGGTTACGCATGTTCCGCAATGCACGTAAGTTCATTGGTTAATTCTGAAGTGTTTTGAAAAAAGCCACCTTCGGGTGGCTTTTTTATTTTGTACATATTTTTTATTTAATTTTATTTCTCCCGCTGGACTTGGTTTGGATTTTGCTTTTATATTGGAGTGAAACAATATTTGTGTGTTTTATGCACAATGATGATGCAATATAGAGGAAAGATGGTTCACTCAATATAAGTTCAGGATTGAATCTCTAAGTGAGGTGACACAATGCTAAAAACTGTGACATATACAAATGTTGATAAAGCGACTTTACGTAAAAAAGGCTGGATGTTTTTTATGGCAGTCGTTGGGTTGCAAATGTTGTTCTTGATAGGTAGCTATTTGCTTCAAAATTCTTAAATTTTTAAATTGAAAAAGCCACCGTGAGGTGGTTTTTTTTGTATGATGAAAATATTTAAGAAGAACTTTACAAGATATAAATGATGAAAGAATTAATTGAAAAAGTGACTTTACTTCAACAAATTTTAATTGCTAGAGCTACTCATACACATGAAGAGAGTGATGCAAGTGAGTTTTTAAGACTACGAAATGAAGTAATTTAAGAGCAAAACTTGAAAAAATATATTCCAAGTATTTTAAAAACCTTAAGAACATTAGATCAATATTGGGAACAAATTAAGCAAAAATTTGAGCATTATGCAGAGCGTAGAAATTATATCTATATTGAATTTCATCCATTATTGGAATATTTAGAAAATAGCGATAGTATTCCATCTGATCAAATAATTGCTAATGTTATAAAAAATTTAGATTCAAGTTATATTCATACAACTTGGAATAAAGCATTAGAAAGACGTACAGTTGATCCAGAAGGTGCAATCACTATTGCTAGGACATTGTTGGAGTCCACGTGTAAGCATATTTTAGATGAAGCAACTGTAGTATATGGTGATGCTCCTGATCTCAATCATTTATATCGATTAACAGCGAAGCAACTTAATCTATCTCCCTCACAACATACTCAACCTGTATTCAAGCAAATTTTAGGTGGGTGTACATCAGTTGTAGAAGGCTTGGGTGCATTAAGAAATAAAATTAGTGATGCCCATGGTCAAGGAAAATTAAATGTTAAACCTTCTTCGAGGCATGCTGAATTAGCAGTTAATCTAGCTGGAACAATGGCGGTATTTTTGTTTTCAACTTGGGAATTACGGAATGAATCAATCGTAGAATCTTAGAGGAAACTGTATTTACAAAAAATATTGGCAAATAGATCTAATTAATTAATTAATTAATTAATTGATTATAAAAAACGGCATCAACAAGCCGTTTTTTATTCTTAATTTTTTAAGGTGCTAACGGTTCCTGCTGTTCCGGATCAGGCATAGGTGCGGATTCTTCCTCATTATTATAAGGATTTTCCAGTTCCAAAGCTTGATCAAGCTCAGAATCAAAAACGTCGGTCAGCATACTGTCGTAACGTTTTGCATTATAGGTCAGTAGACTGGATGCTTCCTGTTGAGTAATAAAACCTGTCTCCACCGCATCGCTAATACGTTCATCAAAAGTTAAACCTTTAAATTGACCTTTCGATTCCGCTTTCTTGAACTTGTCCCAAAGCGGCTCTAACTCAAGCAACATGTTAAAGGTCGATTCCATACGGCCCGTAACATCATCTTCAGCTGTGTTATAGAACACGTGTTTTTTCAGTTCATCGCGGAAAGCATTGTCCTGCATAATGATTTCGCCTGCCTGTTGTTTCAACGCATCGCATGGTTTGTTGACAGGACGACCGAGCGGGAAGCAAATGAATTTGACTAAGCCAGCCGCAATGCCGACGGAGAAGTTGGCAAATAAACCGTAAAAAGCTTCCTGCGCATTAAATAGGGATTTTTCCAGGGCCAGTTTTGCATGAACCTGTTCAGCCTCAGTTTTTTTGCCATGTTCATAATATTTAAGAATGGCAGTACTGATAAACAGATTGGCATGAATATCTGCCAAGCGCCCAGAAAGCATTTCTTTGCGTTTAATATCACCGGCAAGCAGGCCTAAACACATATCGGCAGTTAGTGCAAAGTTAGTACTTAAACGGTTAATAATCTTGTAGTAGGGGCGAGTAAAGTCATCTGCGCTTTTTGGTGCATCGGATGAGCCACCGATATAGCCATAAGCAAAGGCACGCGCAGTACGGTTAAAGGTATAGCCTAAATGCTTGAACAGCATATCGTTAAAGGTATTCAGGGCTGTGTTTTTATCTTCCGCTTGTAGCAGTTGCAATTCCTCAAACAGATAAGGATGACAACGCATCGAACCCTGACCAAAAATCATTAAGGAACGACTGAGGATATTGGCTCCTTCAACGGTAATCGACACGGGAATAGTTTGATAATAAAGTGCTAAAAAGTTGCGTGGCCCCATTTGAATGGCACGACCACCCACTACATCCATACCGTGATTGACGACGCGGCGCATGGTTTCAGTGGCATAATATTTTGCCATTGCGGTCATGACTGCGGGTTTACCACCTTGGTTCAAACCACAAGTAACCAAATATCGGAAAGCTTCCAGCATATAGGTATCACAGGCAATATCACTGGTCGCTTCCTGCACACCTTCAAATTTGCCGACTGAAATCTTGAATTGTTGTCGGATTTTGGCAAAAGCACCTACGGTCAAATACGTTACTTCACTTGCAGCGGTTGATAATGCTGGTAAGGAAATACCACGACCGACTGCCAGACATTCCATCAGCATACGCCAGCCTTTACCAATATTTTCAGCACCGCCAATAATCCAGTCCAGTGGAATGAATACATCCTTGCCATCTACTGTTCCGTTCATAAAAGGGGAACCGGGATTGTGCCGTGCTCCCACTTTTACGCCCTCATGACTGGCAGGAATCAGGGCACAGGTAATGCCATATTCCGTCTTGTTTTTATCACCCAATAATCCATCTGGATCATAGAGCTTGAAAGCCAGACCAATCACGGTTGCAATTGGAGCAAGGGTAATCCAGCGTTTGGAAAAATTCATGCGTAGGCCAAGCACTTGCTGACCTTCAAATTCGCCATAACAGACAACTCCAGTATCCGGAATTGCACCGGCATCGGAACCGGCTTCAGGACTGGTAAGACCAAAACAGGGGATTTCTTCACCTTTAGCCAAACCAGGTAAATATCGGTTTTTTTGTTCTTCAGTCCCATAATGCAGAAGCAATTCGCCCGGTCCTAAAGAATTGGGTACCATACAGCTCACGGCAGCGGTCAATGAGCGAGAGGCAATTTTGCTCATAATCCGGCTTTGCGCAAATGAACTAAAGGCACGTCCGCCATATTCTTTGGGAATAATCAGACCTAAAAAACCATTTTCACGAATATAAGTCCAGGCTTCAGGCGGCAAATCTTTATAGTGATGATGAATATCCCAGTCATTTAGCATGCTGCACAACTGTTTAACTTCATGATCTAAGAAAGACTGTTCTTCTGGAGAAAGTGTAGGATAAGGATAGCTTTCAAATTTGGACCAGTCGGGTGCTCCCATAAACAGGTCTTTTTCCCACCAGCTGGTGCCGGCATCCAAAGCTTCGCGCTCAGTGGTGCTCATTGTCGGCATGGCATTCGCCAGAGCCTTATAGGTAGGTTTGGTAATTAATGCCATTCGTAATGAATCAATCATCACAATTAAACTGATGAGGATGAGCGGAATACCAAAAATCAGCGACCATGGGCTAATAAAGGCAGTGACTACTGCAACAATGATTGTCGTAATTGCCCCGGTATTACGGCTCAATCCAAAAAAGAAAACTGCCCAGATTGTAAAAAATTGAATAAGCACACTGATGATGAATAGCATTTATTTTCTCCAGTTGCTTACACCAGATCAAAGTCAGATAAACAGGAAAGGGTATCTGAAAATCGCAAGATAACTTCTCGCACTGTTTTATTAGAATGACTTTAGGTGTAATAAAAATATTGTTGTTAAGACAGAGAGGTGAATGAAAAACTTCCATCCTGAATTTATAAAATTAAATCTTGTTTTTAAGATAGAGTGTTTTTTGAATAGTGTAAAAGATTGAACTGTAAGAGAAATGTCACGAAAAGTAATAGCGACTTGTATCTCTAGCTCTTTAGATTTTTATTATTTTTGAATAAGTAATAAATCATACAGAAAGATGCGTGCGTATGTAGTATTACTATAACAATCAATGAATTTAGAGAAATACAGGCATGCTTAAATTAATCTACTACGTTCCCGAATCTCATCTGGAATCAACCAAAAACGCCGTGTTTCAAGCGGGTGCAGGTTGTATAGGCAACTATGAGCATTGTGCCTGGCAGGTTCAGGGTACAGGACAATTTAAACCAGTGAAAGGGGCCAATCCATTTATTGGAGAAGTCGGAGAACTTGAAAATGTTGAGGAGTGGCGGGTAGAAACCATTATTTCTGAAGATAAAGCATCCAATGTGGCTAAAGCGCTTAAGGCCAGCCATCCTTATGAAGAGCCTGCGTTTGAGTTTATACAGATGGTAGACATTAAGTAATTATGCTTAATTTAATGAGTTTGATCATTATAAACTCTTGTCTTAGATATAAAGGTTAATGCTGTCCCTTAATTGGTTTTTATCCAGTTAAGATAATTTATGATTTGAATAATTTCATTATCTCTAGTCACACTACCTATAGAAGTTTAATTCCAGAATTTTTGATATTTTGAGACCCAATACAATTTAGTTTCTATACTGTAGCTACCATCTGGATTTAGGGAAATGAGGTAATGAATTTCTTTGCCTCGACTATGGTTGCCTTTACCTTCAGGAAATTGATACTTATATTTTTCTACTTCTTGAGGGGGAGTTAATATAATACGTTTCCATTCTGTGGCTGGGATTTTTGCTACACCTTCCTGTTGCGCTGCCATAATAGCGAGTCTTTTTTTTTGCTGCCTCTTCTCCTTGAGCATAACGTAGTTCTTCAGGGACACCATATCCTTTTGTATTTGCTCTTCATAAGTCAACCAAGGGGCATAATCAATAATAATTTGTTGAGGAACATGGCCCTCAGGAGATACTTTACAAGTGTTATCTGTAGTTAAATATTTAGTTTTTCTTTTTACAGGCATATTTCCATCGCTATCATAAAAATTACCACACAATGGCCAATTGTTTTTATAGACAAATTTTCCTGAATCATAATGTATAGCGAAACTAATGCTATTTTTCATCATAGATGCACATCCTGTAACTAACATTATTATATTTATAAGTATGCTTGTTTTAATGAGTTTGACCATTATAAATTTCTGCCTTAGGTGTAAAGGTTAATGCTGTCCCATAATTGGTTTTGATCCAGTTAAGATAATTTATGATTTGAATAATTTTATTATCTCTGGTCGCACTACCTATAGAAGTTTAATTCCAGAATTTGTGATATTTTGAGACCCAGTACAATTTGGTTTCTATACTGTAGCTACCATCGGGATTCAGGGAAATGATGTAATGGATCTCCTTACCTCGGCTACGGTTACCTTTACCTTCAGGAGCTTGATATTTATATTTTTCTACTTCATTAAGAGGAGTGAGTACAATTCGTTTCCATGCACTAGAGGGGAGCTTGTCGATAGTAGCCATTTTGTTTCTTTCTATATTATTCGCATAGGTATTTAAGACCTCATTTGATGGCCATTTATCTCTAGATAATTCATCTAAGTGAAAAAAAGTTCTTGTATTTGCCAATCCAACTTTTACCTGTTCTTGATAAGTTAACCAAGGCACATATTCAATAATAATTTGTTCAGGCACATAACCTTCAGGGGAAACTTTACAGCTATCTGATAAATCATTGTATTTTAATGATGGATTTATCGTAAGCATCCGCTGAATCCCATTGCTATGTTTTAACGAGGTTCAGGTTTCCAACGATGAGGTAGCAAATCCTCAATTTCTGTGACTTTATGGGTGGGTAGTCTTTTTAGGACATCACT
>NZ_JABERM010000011.1:0-116322 GCF_013004295.1 Acinetobacter sp. ANC 5414 | reverse complement strand
TTGTTCAGTGTCTATAAAAGTGTCTAAGGCCATAAACATAATGTCCATTTAATAAATAATGGACACTATCGGGATATTGAGAAAATAAGAAAAGTGGGGTTCAGCGGATGCTTACGATATAAATTACCGACGCATATTTTTAATACAAAAGATTTATAGCTATACACCACATGATTACGCCTATTAGAAAATCTAATATTTTCCATGAAATAGAATTCTGGAATAGGGGTAATAGAAATTTTGCTCCATACCCTAAAAAAAAGAAAAATATCCATGAAGACAGAATTGCTCCCATAGCAAATATATGCAACTCGTTTGTAAAGTTCGTGGAGATAGAACCTACTAGTACAACAGTATCTAAGTAAACATGAGGGTTGAGCCATGTAAATGCCAAACAAGTACCTAGCACATGATAAATATTAGCTTTTTCAATACTACTAGGATCAAGGCGTGTATTTTTTCTAAAAGCTGAATAGAAGCTCCTCAAGCCATAAATGAATAAAAATACAGCTCCAAAATATTGAGCAAAAATAGTAATTAAAGGAAATTCCACAACTATCTTTGAGAACCCTGTAATTCCTAAATAAATAAGAATAGAGTCTGACAATGCGCATATAAGACAAACACTAAAAATGTATTCACGTTTGAGTCCTTGTCTCAAAACAAAAGCATTTTGAGCACCAATTGCTAATATGAGAGAAAACCCAACACCTAATCCTGTTAAAAATGTGACCATGTTGATTTATCTGAAATATCTATTTATTTGAATTATGTATATTTGTTTTTTTTATTCATTAAAATTAAGAATATTTTGGTTTGGCTAAATAATTTTTATGTTAGAAAAAAAACAATGCGAAGCTTTCTTAGCTGTAGTTGAGACTGGTAGTTTCGATCAGGCAGGAAAAATGCTATGCCTCACTCCATCTGCTGTAACCTTAAGATTGCAGGCTTTAGAAAAAGAATTAGGACAGTTATTAATAATACGTAGTAAGCCTTGCACATTAACCACATCAGGTCAGCAAGTGTTTGAATATTTGAAGAAAAGTCAAAGATTAGAACAAAATTTTTTACATAATTTAATGAACAAGTCACAAGCTGAATTTTTCAAAGTGGTTATAGCCTCTAATGCCGATAGCTTAGCAACTTGGTTACTTCCAACGCTCAAAGATGTACTTATAAAAAATAAGATATTGCTGAATCTAATCGTTGATGATCAAGCTCATACATATTCCTTACTAGAAAAAGGGATAGTTAATGCTTGTATCTCAATTGAACCTAAACCTATGAAAGGATGTAAGTCTCAATATCTTGGTGTGATGAAATATAAAATGATCGCAACAAAAGCATTCACAAAAAAATGGTTTCCTAGTGGCATAAATAGACAAGCTTTATGCTTAGCGCCTGCTGTGATATTTAATGAAAAAGACCATCTTCATTTTGATGTTTTAATAAAGCAATTCGGCCTAACAAAGGGAAGTTACCCTTTTCACTTAATACCATCTTCAGAATCTTTTTTGACAGCTATACGACTTGGAATAGGCTATGGAATGGTTCCGGAATTCCAATTGAATACCCTCTATGATCAAGATGAAATGATTGATTTATGTCCAGAATTAGAAAATAAAGTTCAACTCTACTGGCATCATTGGACTCAGCAACCTTACCACTTAGAAAGTGTTACAGACCATATAATTAAGTACTCAAAACTCATCTTAAAATAAAATGATTGAGCCGAATTCCCAGTCTATTTAATAATGGCGGTTATCCGGCATAGACACCAACATATTAAACCGTCCGCTAAGAAAACCACAAAAGTGCATATTCTAAAAGCGGACATTTCTATTTTGGGCTTACACAAAAATGGGAGCTAAAGCTCCCAATTTTATTGATGATTTTTTAAATCTTTTAACATTGCTTCACGCAGAATTTTATTCATGCGTGTCTGATAGCCTTTCCCTTGTGCTTTTAACCATGCAAGTACATCAGCATCAAGACGAACAGAAGTTTGTTGCTTTACTGGACGATAAAATTGCCCATGACGAATAGCATTACTCCAGTCTGTAATTTCAGGAATATCAGACAGATCTAATAGTTCATCTGGTACAGTTCCCTTAGCAAGCAAGCGTTTAATTTCAGCATCTTGCTTGTCACTGAAATTTTCATTCAGTTCTTTGCGTGTATATCTAACCATGCTCATATTGATTTCGCTCCGCTTTGGTTACTTCCCTTGCACTAATGATTCGTATGATTTCACAGTCATCTTCATCAAAGATGGTGTGAGCTACTAATAGCATTAGTACGCCTTTTACTTTTCCAATGGTTTGCCAACATTCTTCACCATCGGTATGTCTGTCCTGGATTGAGATCCTCAGTGGATCTTCAAAAACAAGGCTTGCGGTTTCGAAAGAGACATCATGTTTTTTCTGATTCCTTCGATTCTTTGCCTCATCCCATTCGAAATACTGTTCCATAAAAAACATTCAAATTTGTATATACAATAATGTATCATAAAATTGTATAACTCAAGTTGAGGGGCGTAATTTTTAACCGATTTTATAGACGAAATATATCAAAACAGTTTAAAAAAAGCCGACTTGTTTCCAAGTCGGCTTTTGAGGGTTTGCGTCCCAACTCCTTATATTATAACTTTTTGAAATTTAACACTATTTTTTATGAATATGCTGTTATTTCGTATAACGCCCATTATATTAATTTTAGGAATACTTAAAAAATGAAGAAATTAGAAATCATCATCGATTCTAGAAAAAATAATTTACAGGCTCCATTTCGCTAAAAAATTCGGCTCATCATAGTGCTTGTTCTTCATAGCGATTTCTAAAGGAAGTAAATAAAAAAGAACACCTGAAATACGAGGACTACCATCAGAATTTTCTAGATAATTCTGAACCTTAATATATGTTGGATCATTTTCATCATAACAAACATCTATATATATTTCGCCCCGATAAGACTCCATATAGTTTTCAACTGCCACATTAAAACATTCTATATAACCAATTTTATTATTTTCAAGCCAGTCTATTAGCTGTGTTCTATTAGTCCATTTCTCATAATCGTAATCAGGATAAATTTCCTTATCAAATGCAGCAAAAAGTACATCTCTTCCTTTTTCACGAGCAATTTGATCAACATATTTTAGAATTCTTGGCATTTCAAGCCTCCTGACAGGTACACTTTAAAAATTTACTTTTTACGTTCATAAGTTCTTACCACTGTAGATATCCTTTCCCAAGTCCCACCATCTTTAGTATCAATATTCTTCAATTGAAATAGCCCCATAAAACGATATACAGCTTTATTACTTAAATTGTCTTTGACACGTGCAAATACTATTCTTTTTTGCTTACCTATTTTCCATTCAATGACTTTCTGCTGCATAGTTGATTCGTCGATAGATTTTTCAGTAATTGTCATACCATCTGCTGTTATTTTATTATCCCATTGGTCATTCTTATAAAGTTTAGGAAACCAAATCATTGTATCTTCTTCATATGGATGAGATGCTCCACCTCGTTGCCAATGTTTGTAATCATGACCAAAACAATTACAAACATCTTTCTGACTTTTTAGAATGACATTATCTTCAAGTTTAATTTCACATAAATCTATATATGTCTGTGGGTTAAATTCTTTATCTATATTCCATGGCTTAAATAAATCAGCTTGTTCTAGTTTTTGTTTTTTACAACGTATTTTTTTTAATAGATTATCAATTTGAGTATGAATGCTATCCAAGGTATGTTCTAAGCCATCATCCTGTTTATAAACATTAATACGAAATATTTCATGGCCAGTCATATTAATAATATCCGCTTCTCTGACCTTATCTTCATGACATTGAGTAACAATATATTTTGGCTGTGATTCTAATTCATGATCAATTTTATCTTTAGTCAAATAATGATGTCCTTCATCAACCTCAACATGTAAGCGAAATTGAGGAAAAAACAAATCAGTTAATGCAATTTTATTATCATATCTTCTTACATATTGTTGGGTTACAAACTTAATGCTGAAATCATCTAATAAATGAATAATTCGATTCACCACATAAGACTCATATTTTTTGTATCTTAACTTAGCAAGATTTCGAACCACATAATCAGTGATGCTTAATGATTCCTTAGCATACAAGCTCTTCATTTTTTATACGCACTTCCTTTTAATAATTATTATTAAACTTAACACATAAGATTTTAAATTTTATAAAAAAATTACTATATGCGACAATTAATGTCGCTCCATACTTCTAGTTAGAGAAAATAAAAAGTATGCTGTTTTTAAGCAATCAGGAAATACCAAATAAGATGATTAAAATAAAACATCAACCTCTTATCGATGACTCAATTTCTAGAGAGTCTTTAACTGTATTCATCTGTAATGGATCTTACTTTTTAACCAATATAACTATTTTTAAAAATAGCTATATTGATTGCTGGGGCTTACTAACATTAGAAGAGTTTATTCAAAAAGTAGAACAAGGCTGGGTAACAGTAGAGTTGGATGATAGTGATGATTTAGAAATTTCAATATTTGGTGTGGGAGAAATTACATCAGGTTTTGAATATATCCCCTACAAAACTAATCAAGACCTGATTACAGAAGTTAAAGATATTATTGCTCAATTAAATCAACAACCTGATAGTTCTAAACGATGTTGGAACGCATGGCATAAATATAAAAAAGACCAATCAGAAAACAATCGGATTAATTTACAGCAAGCTTATGAAGCAGTTCCTAAACATAACCGTGTATATATATTAAAAGATCAAGATCTTAAAGATTTTCCCATTCGTCGTGCTATCTACCCAAATGAAGGATATTCATTTCAGGAACTTCTATTTTCATCGGAAATAAGCAAGGATTTACAGAACCAAATAGCCGAAAATCATCATGATCTCAAATCCAAAAGTCAGGAAATAAATATGATGCAGCAATTACAGCAGAATCTTACAGAATTAAGTTCAATTAAGAAAAAATATGAAGATGATATTCAAAATTTCATTAACCAAAAATTAAGTGAATTTCACAATGAAGTAAATTTACCAATTCAATATTTAGATGTAGATATTGATAATGTTCAAAATAATAAAAGATATAAAACTCATGTATCTAATTTCAAGATTCATATTAATTTAGAAATTTAAGTTATTAATTTAGATTAACTTTTAAAATTAATTTCACAAATTTACAGGATCTATTTGATGCATCAGGAATTTTCAAAAGCTTTTGAAAATAGAGCTTTTGGCTGCTTAATTGGATTGGCATGTGGAGATGCTGTAGGAACTACTGTTGAATTTTTACCACGTGAGCGTTTTAAACCTTTAACAGATATGGTTGGTGGTGGGAAATTCAAACTAGATCCAGGAATGTGGACTGATGACACATCTATGGCACTATGTCTTGCTGAAAGCTTAATTTTAAAAAAAGGCTTCGATGCGAATGATCAAATGCAACACTATAGCCTTTGGTTATATGAGGGCCATAATTCCTGTCTGCCCCATGCTTTTGGGGTAGGGAAAACTATTTTAAATGCTTTGTTTCGTTATCATAAGACAGGGAGGCCTTATAGTGGCCGAATAGAGTCTCGCTTTTCAGGTAACGGCTCATTGATGCGGTTAGCTCCAATTGCAATTTATTATCATGATGATAAATTGCAATTGGATGAATACTCCGCATTAAGTTCGAAGACAACGCATGCTTCGCTTGAATGTATTCAAGCCTGTCAATTTTTTGCTAAGATTTTAGTAAATGCTTTGTATGGAAAAACTAAAGAGGAATTGTTTTTAGTCGAATACTCTTCAGAATTAGAAGCGTTAAGCTCGATTATAAATGGCAATTATAAGTTAAAGAATGCTGACAACATTAAGAGTGGTGGTTTTGTACTAGATAGCCTTGAAGCAGCATTATGGGCCTTTTGGCACACAGATAATTTTAAAGATGCCATTCTCGCTGCGGCGAATCTTGGTGATGATGCAGACACTACAGCAGCAATTTGTGGTCAACTTGCTGGTGCTTATTATGGTTTAGAGCAAATACCTTCAGAATGGAAAAATAAATTATTCCGTTATAAGGATATTTTAAAAATTTCAAGATGCTTGCTATACACGTCACTAATAAAAAATAACAATAATTGCTTAACATAAAATCTCTTATGCGAAAAAAAAACATCTGTTATTCACCAATTAAAATGTCTATGCGATAAACCATTTAAAATGTCCTGTTTTTAACTACAAGAGTCAAGAACAGGATTTAAATTTCTTTGTTCAATAACAGCTTTCTGAGCTTTAAGACTCGGCATACTTTTCTTGGCACGGGAACGGTTATTCTGTTTTTCCAACTCTTCATGCTGCTGCTGGATATGGGCCAGGACTGAACCTAATCGTTTATTCTCAACCACTTCATTTTGCTATAGCCCAGCCAGTTTATTAAATCTTTCGTCCCTCATGCATAAAGGCTATAGTATCCGTCCGGATACTATAGAAATGAAATATATTACCCAACAAGCTTATGATTCTGCGCTGATTTGTTGCATGAAAAATTCTTCAAGATACTGATTTTCAAGGATTTGTTTAAGGTTTATTCCAAAATAAATTAAACAAAATCATAGTCTTGGATATTTATGCAACAAAGCCGGCGACTATTGGTAAAAAATGAATAATCACTAATTTGAAGTCGACTCTTTACATTAGAGAGTCGACTTCAACGTGATTTGCGTGATCAATCTTGGGGGAGCTAAAACAATTAGAACTGATATGCAAAGGTAATATAAAGTAACTTTTTCCACGCACTGTCAGTTGAATTGGCAAAGGAATTGGTATTTCCACCGACAAAGGCATCATTTTTCGCCAAAATATACTCTGCATTGATGGTAATGTTTTTGTAATCTGCCTGTAGTCCAGCAATATTACGGTAGGAGTTTGGCTGCCCATCCTGTTTCATTAGACCACTGAATACGAGATACGGTTTAAATCCTTTCCAATCCTTATAACTCCACGAAGTTTTATAGTCCAGATCAGCAACATAATAGTAGGCTTTATTCGCTACGTGATATTCCGTATCAAAAGAACCAAAGGTCGAATAGTCCACTCCAGCTAGCTTGTTGTCGATATCCTGATAACCGAAAGTTAAGGTTGTGTCATAAGTTGGTGTAGCCCACTGACCAAACACGTTGGCATTCATGCGACTGCCGGTCTTGTTGTCATTTTTATTGTCCAAGAACGAATACCAAACTGATGAACCCAGCGTATATTCAATTGTATCCTTCTGGCCCTGATATGCATAACGCATCATCAGCATATTCTTTTCATCAATCTGGGTGGCATTGTCTGATACGCCTTCAACAAAATTGGCACTATAACGTGATGCATCATTGCTATCCCCTTTATAGTTGCCGCCATCCTGTGGAAAATAGCCAAAGCTCCAAGACTGCTGATCCTGACTCAGGTCATAGCGAATCCCAATATTGTGGGTATCCTGCATGCCGATGGTATACATCATGCTTTCATAGAAACTGCTATCCCAATAGGTTCCAATCCCGAATGGAATCGGTTGCAAGCCCACGGTGATTTTCTGCTGCTCATCCAGTTGATAACCTAGATAAGCATCTGACAATGTAATCAAATCACACATTTCGTTAAATTGGACACAGCGTGCCGTAATCTTGCCATCTATCTGATCTTTCTGATAATTAAGATTGAGCCGGACATCACTGATCTGCGCTTTACTCTTTTCGCTTTCAGCATATTCTTTATATTGATAATTACCTCGTACAAAACCAGAAACCGACCAGTCCTGTTCTTCTGCATGAGTCACAGTCATTGTACATAAAACAGCAATAGCTAAGCCTGCAGGAATCATCATACGGTGTAACACTGTTTTTTTAGGCATAAGAAACCCCTTATCTATGCAGAACATAGACAATTTTTTGATTTAGTGATTTGGATTGCGGGTCAGGTAAATCCGGTTTAGGGCAATGCCGGTTGTTTATACATCCGGATTTTGCCTACCCGCTGGATCATTTCATCGAAAAATATCTTTCACTCGGATCAGATATTTTTAGTGTGTTGTTTTACCTGTTGAATTAGATGCCAATCGCTAAACGCTGAGTTGCAGCATCCTGCTGGGCAGGTGTTGCAACAGACAATAATTGCACCTGATCTTCCTGACGCTGCATGATGATGTTGCCATGACGCACACTTAGCACCGCCTTGGCCTGATTAGCGACAACCTCATAATCATTCTTGGCATTGAACAGGATAAAGCTCGCCGGTTTTCCTACTTCGATGCCATATTGATCCCCCAGACACATGGTTTTGGCAGAATTGTCCGAGATCAGATCCAGACAGTGCTGCAGGTCTTCATAGCCTAGCATGTGACAAATATGCAAACCGGCATCCAGAATGCGTAAAATATTGCCATTGCCTACCGGATACCATGGATCACGGATCGAGTCCTGCGCAAAGCAGATGTTCATGCCAGCACGGTCAATCTCCGCCACACGGGTCAGACCACGACGTTTTGGATAGCTGTCAAAGCGGCCTTGTAAATGGATGCTTTCGGTCGGGCAGGAAATAAAGTTGATTTTTGAACGCTTCAGCAAACGGAACAGTTTATAGCAGTAGGCATTGTCATAAGAGCCCATGGCTGTGGTGTGGCTGGCCGTGACACGCTCGCCCATGTTTCTGACCAGTGCTTCGTCGGCCAATACTTCCAGAAAACGTGAATTCGGATCATCGATTTCATCGCAATGAACATCAACCAGTACATTGTATTTTTCGGCCAAGTCCATCAAGTAATGCACGGAGCTCACGCCTTTGTCACGGGTATATTCAAAATGAGGAATCCCTCCGACCACATCAGCCCCCATCTGCAAGGCTTTTTCTAGCAGTTCACGGCCATTTTTAAAGGACTCAATGCCTTCTTGCGGAAATGCCACGATCTGCAGATTCACCACATCCTTGACTTCGTTCTTGACCTCAAGCATCGCGTGTAATCCGGTCAATTGCGGATCGGTAATGTCGACATGGGTACGCACATGTTGGATGCCATGCGCCACCAGCATGTCAATGGTCTGTTTTACACGTTGTTTGGTGTCTTCAAAAGTAATGCTGGCCTTGCGTTGCGCCCAGCGTTCAATGCCTTCAAACAGCGTCCCGGACATGTTCCATTCCGGCTCACCTGCGGTCAATACCGCATCCAGATGAATGTGCGGATCAACCAATGGCGACATCAGCAACTGCTGTTTCGCATCAATAACATCAGGTCCTTCGAGGGTTAGTAACACGGCCTGTGGCTCAATCGCATCAATCACACCATTGTGATAGCTGATGGTGAATAAACCGGTCTTTTTACGTAGGGTTGCATTGATAACTTTCATATTCTTTTCTCTAATTATGGGATATTTGCCAAATTAATAGGGCAACAGAAGCATTCAAACGGAAGTTGGGATTGCCCAAGGATTGTCCGGTTAAGGCTTCAATTTTTTGGATACGCTGGTTCAGAGTATTGCGGTGAATACCCAGCCGGGCAGCGGCTTGAATGGCATTACCACTTTCCTTTAACCAGGCATCCAGGGTTTCAATCAGCAGATAGGGCTGTTTTTTTTCTGGCTCAATCAGGCAGCCGAGCGTTTCATTCATCAGTTGCTGGGTAACGGCCTTGTTTGGAATTGCCTTGATCAGTCTGAGTACGCCCAGTTCGTTATACAAGCAGACACCAGAACTGGTCTTTAAATCTGCGGCAATTTCTTCAGCCTGACAGGCTTCCCAGTAGCCGCGCTGAAAGGCAACGGCAGAATTCACTTCGGTGGAAAGTCCAACATACAACTTGAGATCGGATTCAGACTCACGTAAAGCAGAAACCAATGCCGACAGAGCCAGGAACCAGAAATTCAGATCCTGATCCTGCAAGGATAGAACCAAACTAAACTGCTCTCCCTGCGGAACAATCGGGAAAACTTGTTCATGCTGTTTTCTCCAGCTTTCCAGATGTTCATAACAAGCCTGTTTTTTCTGGTACAGATCATGGGTTTTGTACTGTGCACCGCTATCCTGAAAAAAGTCTTGCACATTACTCAAACGGATCACTGCCACCACATGTTGCCTTAACAAGGGTAAACCCAGCTGCTGTGCACGCAACTGAATGGTTTCCAGTGATGGATACTGGCCCAGTAACAGCTGGCTCACCACGTCTTCTGCAGACTTCTTGATTTGTGACAGCTGTACCAAACGGGTGCCAATCACATGGGTCAGCTCTATCAGCCTGAGGTGATAAGGCTGTTCAATCAGCGGCAAACCCAGTGCATCCGCTTTTTCCAGCACTGTGGCCGGAATCTCACGAATAAAATCGGTACCGGTTAAGATCACAATACCTGCTACGTTTTTGGTAGCAGCTTGATCTAATAGATCTAGCAGGTTGGCTTCATCACGTACCTGGTTGATACCGGTAATAAATACCAGTTCACCACCTTCAATCCAGTCGGAAATTCCTTTGTTCTCAGCGACATAGAACCAGCGAACCAGACGGTGCACATGGTCGGCACCTGCTCGCAGCCGCAATTCATACAACTGTGGTAGTTCCAGCACCTCTTGCACCGTCATACTCATACTGATGGCCCTGTCATCACTTGTGCTGATTTTTCAGCCGATTTTGCTGGAAATAAAGGGATCAACACTACATAACATACGGAAGCAACCACAATTCCGACAAGCGGGGCAATCCAGGGAGAGTTATACGCCACGATCGCACCGATGCTATAGGCTATCAGACCATTCCAGTTAAAATTCGGCAGCTCTACATCATTCAGCAACGGATATTGACCTTTGTAGCGAACCCAGTAATCCGCCATAATGACGCCACCTACAGGCGGAATGATCGCACCGAGTAACAACAGAAATGGCAATAACAACTCATACATGCCTGCGACAGCCAGCACAATCCCCACAATCGCCGCCAGAATCGTCATGGTTTTACGGCGTTCGCTACGTACTAAATGGCATGCTGCTGCGGACACGTTATAGATGGTCGGGCCTTGAATGGTCCACAAGTTCATGCACAGCATAATCACTGCTGCGACAGATAGGCCTTGCAATACTAGAACCTCTACAATGTCAGCTTGTTGGTAAACAATCGCCATCCAGGCACCCGCCAAGACCATCAAACCGTTACCAATGACAAAGCTGATCAGACATGCCCATACTGCGATCTTGCCGTTTTTCGACATACGGGTCCAGTTGGTGATTTGCGTTGCGCCACTGGCAAACGTACCAAATACGATGGTCACAGCGGTAGAGAACGTCATGGCTTCCGTTGGCTTAACAGCAGTCAAGCCCGTCCAGCCGCCAATTTCTTTGGTGGCCAATACAATTGAGGTAATTAGCAGGATAAACATCAAAGGAATTGAAACCCGTGACAGGTACTCCAATCCTTTAAAACCGACCAGTGCGGTCACTGAGAAGAGTAAACCGAACAACACCATTAATGGCATTACCCAGCTTTCTGGCATCCCAACAATTTTCACCAGCGAAATAGCCAGTGTTGCAGTTCCCCAGGCATACCAGCCCAGTTCGGCAAACCCCAGTAAAAAGTCGGACAGCTTGCTGCCTAAATTGCCAAAGCAGAAACGTCCCATGAGTACTGTATTTAACCCACTGCGGGCAGAAATTAAACCGAGTGAGGCGGCATAGAGAGCCAGTAACAGATTACCAATTGCCGTGATCCAGAGGATGTCAACAAAATCAAATGCGACGCCAATTTTGCCGCCAGCAAACATAGTGCCGGTAAAAAAAGTAAAACTAAACAGCACCATTGCAATCGGAAACAATCCTTTTCGATTGGATTGGGGTGTTTCGGTCAGTGGACTTTCTTCATGTGTACTCATTTTTAGCTCCAGTCTCTTGCGCTATTTTTGAATACACCTGACTTTGCAAGAGCCGTGCCGCTTTAAAATTGGGTTACTTTTAAGTAATACGCCCTTCACAACATGTGCAACATGCACATTTACAGATATTTTTAATACATTTCTATGCCAGTTTTTTGTGCATGTTGTTGATTAAATGAGTTGATTTCGAGCAATCTCTAAGGAGTAAATATCACGAAGATTTATTGGTTGATGCCTAAACACTAGAATGTGATTTCCCTTCTGGATATGTTTCGTCGATTCTTTTTGCAAAGGAGAGTGGTGGCAGTTCAAAAGATGGTTATGTGTGTCTAGAATTTTGGTGGCTATTCAGATTAATCCTCCGACTTTCCCATTAGAGGCATTACCTAAAACCTACTATAGAGTAAGCTCTTAGTGCGAAACAAATCCCTCTAATAACGCACTTGCCGAAAAGGTAAAATTAAAAATGAGTCATGGATTTAGGCTGCGCAAGGGAGGAATGAAGTAAAAGACCATGTTTTGGTCATTTGACGTAAAATCTCTTATACAAAATTGGGCTGTAAGCCCAAAATAGAAATGTCCGGTTTCTCCAAAGTAAAAATGGGAGCTTAAGGCTCCCATTTTTGTGGATTAAGTTCAAGAGTTTGTGGCCGGCCAATACAGGCTAGATGCAGACAAAATTTAAACGCTGCAAGTGCTCTGCCATCTTTTATTGAGTAAAGTTGAAGGCGAACATAATCTTCCTGCGTTGTTGGATAATCTTTAGTTTTACTGTGTGATTGAGCAAGTTTCATTAATAAAGGCTGTTTCTTAGTATCTAATGATTTGACTAAGTTTTGTCCGAGAAGATGCCAAAATTGACGTGGAAACAAGTCTTTTACCATGGAATAAAATGATTCCAATTGATCGATTTTGCCCCATCGATAGTGAATACCTGTATGAGAGGCGGTGACACGACTTAAGAATATTTCAAGCACGGCTTTAATTTGATCTGGATTCTTTTTAAATAAATTTTGAATCTTCTCAAAAAAATGGATCATTGCTGTTTGTTCTTCAGCGGTATCGATCAAGGCAGGTTTGAGGGGAGTTGACTGATGATTTATGTTGTTAAGATCAAATAATCGGGGGTTATTTTTTTGAGACTTAAGATTGCTTAATTGTTTGGCATTTTCATACCAATAGTTAACGAGTTCGATGGGTAAACTCATTTCTAGTGATACACGCTGTGGGTCACGATGAATCTCTAGTAAATTAAGACAGTTGTAAAACAATTTAAATGAAATTTTAGACTCCTTTGTTCCAGCGAAATATTTAAAAAAGTCATGGGGTTGAGAATTAAACGAAGCGATTTCATCCAGAATGTCTTCTACATTGCTGTTTAACCAGCCAGTTTGATCGTTGAGTAAACGCTGACATAAATCATTAGAATGCTTTTCGAAACTAAATTTAGCAGAATCTTTCATTGTATTTAAAAACTTGAAAGAAGATTGATATCCCAGTATTTTCTTCGCCAATTGATTATCAATGTCTGGGTGATATTGCAGTATTTTACGTCCAGCGATCAGGTAGCTTAAATGGATATAACTTTTAAAGGTCTCAGTAGGATCAATATGGCCTAGTAAATGGGCAATAATAAACCAATGATGTTGACCATGTGAATTGCGGAGTATCTCTGCTCGAATAGATTGATATTCTTCTTCGGTGTAATCCGTCAGATTTTTTACAAGTGGAGTGTAATCAGAATTGAGAAGAACTGATAGGTGATTTGCTGCAGTGTGTCGGAACGAATGGAAAGAATAATCATGATAATCAAAAAGCTCATTCATAATCATTTTAAAAGGTGTAGTCACTGTATGCTTGTTAAGTTTTGTGTTCTCATTCCAATTGCGAAATAAGGATAAGTTTTTTTGTTTGAGTAGGCGTTGCTCGATTACATGACTATGGAATAGCTGATATTCATCAGTTTTTAATAAACAATGTACAGGTACTTTTCGTTCAGCACTATCTGTTTTGAGTTCATGTAGATTCCCTTGTTTTTTAGAACCGTACGGTTGAATCCATACTGATATATTGGTTAAACCCTCAATATCTCGTACACGCAATCCGAGTATTTCATTAATGCGCATACCTGTTCTGTAAGCTAAAATATAAATAATTTTCAATGTCTTATAATGGTATTCATGGATACAAGCACTTGTGAATAGTGCATCCAACTTGTGCATGAAAGCCTTATAAGTTAAAGGGCCTATGATGCGGGCTCTAGGTCTGCTTTGAGTAGCGATGAATTCTAAGTCAAATGACTCTGCATTGAAGACTTTTTGTTGGAATACATGGAAGCGTTTCAACATCCTGATCGTTTGACCTTTTGATTTTTTGAAATCAGGTTGATTTGCTTCAGCTGCTAGTCGAGTATTCGTAATGATTTGTTCGTAGATTTTATTCAGAGTCGTATTCAGTTCATCTTCTGCATCGAGATATTGTAATGAATGAGTCAACCAAGGTTCAGCAATCCGGGTGTAGTAGGTGTAGATCGAGCTATCAGCTAAACGTTGATTTTCCTGAAATGCCTTTTCAAATTGAATCACGCAAAATTTAAAAATTTCAGCGATAGGCAGGATTTTTTCCGGAGCAGGTTTATAAAGACTAATAAGCCATAAGACCATACGTTTGCTATATTCATTAAATTTTTCGGCATTTTCAATACAATATTCGATAATTAATATATCAATACCTTTATCGGTTTGTGCAGTACGAATAAGCTTTAAAAGATCTTTATGAATTTTGATGACATTGTCTAAGGCCTGTTGAGTATCATCAGAGTAGTACTGCTTCAGTATAGAAGGCGATTTTTCTATATCGACATCATTAATAGGATCCTGCTGATATTTGAATTTTGGTTGAAGAAATCGTTCAAATTCAGTCTCTGATAATCCACATGTTGCAGTGTTTTCAATCAGACATTGTGAGAGTGCAGGATCAATGTCAACGTTCGGGAGTTGCATCCAGTTGAAATTGGCATAGTTACGTAATAATTTATAAGTTTTGAAGGTAAATGGTAACTGAAGTTTATTAAAAATAATCTCCAAATAATCCTTAACATTTTGATGTACGTTACGAATATTTCTGGTGTTAAAGTGTATTAACCATAAGCGGGTAATTTGATCTGGAATAAAATTGCGTGATTTGCGTATGGTTTTTTCATCAACGAATAGATCACCATACGAGGGAGAAAGCGGTTCCAAAAATATAATGTTGAGATCTTCGATATTTCTAATTTTTGCCGGATCTTTTAAATGTTCAAGCAAAGCCTCCAATGTGGCTTTTTGATTTAGGCCTGAGTAAAGCATGGCACAAATAATGATATTCCCGATGATCTCATCATCAGAAAAGGCCTGACTATCTTTCGCTAGAATCCAATAGTCCCAAAGCTGATCAATAATTTCATCAATCTGATGCCCCTTCTTGATCCAGTCCATCGTGAAAACTGGCTGATCACGCTGCATATCAAACGTCAGACTAGGCAGAGGTAAAGGCTCACTACGTTCTAGATTGATTTTCTTAATATAGGCCCGGAAAAATTCATGCGCATATTTTTTCCAAGCCAAGCTTGGAGCCTTGAGCTTAATAAATTCATAAATTGCTGGATAAAAGGATTCAAGATTCTCTTTTTGTTCTAATTCTTGTTCTTGAAAATATTGGGTCAGTTCCTGTTCTACATCTGCTCGAAGCTCTTTTTCCTTATTGAGTCGATCTTGTGTTCTGCGTTCTTCAGCGTATAACTTTTGAGTTCTTTTATTGGATGAGGACATGGAGTTCAATACCCGTAATTTCAAAATGATCTTTCATCTGTTCAAGAATAGGAGCGATACTTAAATATTGTGAAATGGCTAAGCTCGAATAGGGATGCGCAGCTTCTTGCTGCATTGGTTCATGACCGAATAAGGCCAAAATTTCAGGTTCGCTAATCTTATTGCTGAGAAAAGCGCGAGCTGTATGTCGATGCCAGTTCTCATATTCCAGGCCTAGCTCGGGATTGAAGTTATTCACAATTGATGGACTCAAGGTCTGCCATTTTTCCTGGCTAAAAATATTTAGGAGCGGGAGTTTGTTTTCCATAATCTGTTGAATATTGTCTTGAATTTCTGGATGATGCGGGCCGATTTGAATTTTAAAAAAATCTAGAAACTGTATGAATTTCTCCATTTCCTGTACGACAAAGTTACAAAGCGGAATTAAACGCCCATAGCCTTGACGTCCACCAATTTCTTTATCAGAAACCATGAGTATTTGTCTTTTTAGGCTAAAGCTCTTTAAAAATCCAGGGAAGTCAGAAACTGGACGTGCAGCCGTAAACAGCAATAAAAAGTGCCACATCCAAATATTATAGTGGTTAAAAACAGCAATTAAATCATTTTCCTTTTGCACAAAAATTTTAGCTTTGAGTACGGCAAAGATTTTTTTAACCATATCCGCTGTGGGAGCTTTGCGGCTACCAAAGTTTTTTTCTGCAGCATGTTCGATGTTCTGGTAGTCATTAGATAATGACTCACATAGCTCTTTTAAAATCGAGACATACTCGGTCTGTAAAGTCTCAGTATTTTGATGACAATAAGAAATAGAAGAAGATTTATTGGCGTCAATTCCGGTAAGTAGGTCAGCAAGCTGTTTATTTCCAGTTCGTTGCAGAATCGTTTGATGTAAAAGCGAACTAATCTTTATCGATGACAATTTTGGAATATAAAGTTCTGTTCTTAGCTGTTCTAAAAGCTGTTGAAGATCGTCTTCATTGACAGGATCATTATTTTGCAGGTAAGCAATAAATTCATTAGGAATCGGGATCTCCAGATAGACTGTTTGGTTGAGCAAGCAGTTCGAATAAGCAAAATTATTATTTTCAAAAATTGAAAATTTACTCCTCAGAAAATATTGTCCTTTCTTAAGAATGATTTCCTGACGAGAATTTAAATTCTTAGCACGTTTTTTTTGTAGCTTTAACCATTCATCAATTTTATTACCCGTTATAAAGGACAGCATCAGGATCAAAGCAGCCTTCTTTTTCTGAATTCGTTTTAATATTTCATTGGGAGTTCCTTCAATTTTTGCATGATAATTTTCGTATAGTTTATTAAGTAAGGCACTCACACTTGTGGTATCTGGAAAAAGGTTGCTGAATGGCAGCAAATGCTCTTTTCTTTGAATATGTTTAGCCACTAAAGGCAGGACATAGCTTTGGCTGGATTCTGAGTATGCGGCAAGGGGGGTAACAACAGTCGGGTCTATGTGTATTTGACGTATATTTTGGTCATCTAATTGTTTTTCAATATTGAGGGCTTTTGACTTCGAACCCTTCTGAACTTCTGAAGTTTCTTCAATAAGCTGATCTTCATCTAAAAAATGATGTTCCAGTTTTGTGTTTATACTAGTTTTGGCAATTTTTGCCTTGTTTTTCAAAACATAAGTAAATGTGATACGAATAACTTTCAGCAGGTTTTGTACAAAATCATCCGATTTCTTTTTATCAATATCTTTATTAGTTAACTCATTAAGATATTGAACAAACTCTTCTAAAGAAAGTTTAGGATTTTGAAGATGCTGGTTCCAAAGCTTCTCGTATTCGCGTGTGTTTCGATATTCTTTGTTAGAGTTTAGAACCGAATTGGCTATACGAAAGCGGTCAAATAAGCGTTTTACAGTAGTGAAATGTTCCGTGTTGTTTTCTTTAAAAAGTTCCGGTTTCATATCTGGAAGAGCAATCAGATAGATTGCTGCTTTCAAGACTATGATATTCCAAGTCAAAGCATTTTCTTCTGACTGTGCTAATTGTGCAATTGAGTTTACATACCAAGTGATTGGATTTTCGCTAATTTTATGTTGTCGCGAAAGGATTAAGGCTGCTGGTTTTGTAATAACATGATCAGATTGTGGTTTAAAATCTGAGAGATCGATCTTCAGGCCTTCCAGATATTGATCAGTTTGTTCTGAGGTAAGTAAGTCAACGACATATTGAATATGTTCGGTACGGTTAAGTTCCTCACCCCCAAAGAGTTTTTCTAACGTTCTTTGTAATAATGTCTGTTGAGTCTCAGTCATACTTTGATTCGTTTTATTATATTTAGACATTATCATTTCCATAGCTGATCAGGTGAGATAGCGAAGTCAGGGTGGTTTAAAAGCTGTTGAACAATTTCATCAGTTTGCTCCAGTTGATCCAACACGTTTCGTCTTTGCTGCTTGATAATTTTATTGCGATGATTGAGTTGGTTTCGTGTGAATTTCAACAGTTTGGCAAGCAGATCCAAGCTAATAGTGCAGTGTGGTTTGAAAGAGTTTTCTTTGTTTAAATTGAGAATCACTTTAGATGAAATATGCATATTGATCAGTCCCTGTAACCTTTCTGGATTCAGTTTGTTCAAATCATGATGAAAAGAGGAAAGAAATTTGAGGAATTCTGAACTTGCTTGTTGTTTTAATAGCTTAATTTTCTCAACATCGCGAGGGAAAGAATGTACCTGCAGCTTGATATTTTGGGGAGTGGTATTTAACAAATATAAGTACATGTGAATATTGTTGGCCACTCTGTAGCCGTCAATATTTGGATCTTTCCATACACGAAGTTCGGGTTGGGAGACAAATATAGATAAATCAGCTTTTATGGATTGAAAAGCCCAAACATAGCAAAGCTGAATTCCAGAAAAATCAGGATGAACACTGAGATGAAGTTTATTGAAGTTTTTGCAGAATAATTCTTTAGCTGTACCAAATTCTTGATTGAACTCAAAAGTCGTTTTCATCTAAATGAGAGTCCTGAAAAATTATTAAAAAATAACCAAGTGAAATTCTTATTTTGTTTGGGCTAGAATTTTTTACATTTTCATGAATTCAATGTTGCTTAAGATGAACCTTATACTACTTACAAGAAAAAAATATTTCAAGTACTTGATTTAATTAAAATAATATATCAAAAAATGTTTCTTTTGTACATGTGAGAGGCTTTGTTGCATAAACATTCAAAAGCCGAATTTTCCCCGAGCCGTTCAAATTTAACAGACAACTTGGGTATGTGGTCTACCTAATTCACCCTTGGCATTCCACGTACAGAACTGGCTAAACAAATTTTAGGCATGTTTGAGACTGGGCTAGCTAGCTCTCTTACTTTTTTCCTCACGCCGGATGGGAAAAATGGAATTTTTATAAAAGATATTACGCTCCTAGCTGAACAGTTTGGATGGCGCATTTTTTATTTCAGTTTTTTAGATGCGGGTTTTTGTGTTGTTTTCCCAAGTAGAGATTTTATGTTAAATAAAAAATAAATTTTGAAAACTCACTTGGACAAAAAATAATACTTTACTACTATAATAGGTATATAATAGGTAAAACTGGCTATACTTTACTATTTAAATAGAATTATGAATGATTTTTGCTCTGTCCAAATATTTCTGAATAATCAATGGATCGATTGTGCCACTATTGAAGTAATAGGTGAAAAAGCTAAAGGTTGGAAAGCTAGCTGCGGAACATATTATTCAATGGATTACGCAATTGAACATATGGGGTTACGAGATGGTCATGCTGTTTCAAACCATTATCCGATTAATTTAGAAAGCAATATTGAGCCTACGTGGCCAGCTTTTCTAGTTGATCTATTACCTCAAGGATATGGTCGAAAAGAACTATTAAAAAAACTTGGCCGCCCTGAGTATGAAGAAGAGTCAGCAGATTGGCCATTGCTTAAAGTAGGAGCGAGCAACCCTATTGGTAACTTAAGAATAAAAGAAGCTCATGAATGGCTTTTAACTCAATATTCAGATCAGTTAGTACAAGGATTTTCAATACAGGAAATTATCAAACGTAGTGAAGAGTTTCTTGAGTCATTATCATCTTTTGGACTATTTATCTCTGGATCATCTGGTGTTCAAGGTGAGTGGCCAAAACTATTACTCACACAAGGTCATGATGAGTTATTTTATCTTGATCATACGTTACCTGATGAAATGGCTAAACAGCACTGGTTGGTTAAATTTAGCCGAGGAACGGATCAACGTCTAAACAAAATTTTGAATCAAGAACCCTTA
Source organism: Acinetobacter sp. ANC 5414 (assembly GCF_013004295.1). NCBI lineage: Bacteria > Pseudomonadati > Pseudomonadota > Gammaproteobacteria > Moraxellales > Moraxellaceae > Acinetobacter > Acinetobacter sp. ANC 5414. The sequence goes on along the minus strand of NZ_JABERM010000011.1, from coordinate 96,348 downwards.
TATATGCAAATAGCAGCATATTTAGGATTGCGAGTGTTTAGACCTCTAGAATTACATGGAAGAACTTTATTTATTCCACGTTTTGATCGGCAAGTGGTTGATAACCGTGTTGAAAGAATAGCCCAAGAAAGTTTAGCTTCTTTTAGTGGAAAAGCGGGCTTCGGAGTAAAAATGTCTCATAACGAAGTCTGCAAAATTATCATGAATTATTGTACGGATCCAGAAACAGAAATTCTTGAATATGTAAAAAGAGATTTAGCCAATATCGCTTTAGGAAATAAAGATAATCATACCCGTAATACGGCATTTCAAAGGCTTAACAATGGCGATATTCAATTAACGCCTTTATTTGATTTTGCCCCTATGTGGCTACATCCTGATGGAATCGCGAGATCTACTCGATGGGAAAAAGACGATAACAATTGGGCTTCAATTGCTCATCAAATTGTAGAATGCAGTTCTTTAACCATAGAACAAATAAAATCTGTATTTTCTGAACAATTACCTTTGTATCAAGGGCTTTTAACCCATATGAAATCTATCGGGATAGATGATGAAATTCTAGAAAATTGTGCATATCGCATTGAAGGTATTTGCGCACAATTAAAGGAGATTTGTTATGGATAAACGTTTTATTCCACTCTCTCAAATAGAGCAAATTAGAAAAAGACAATATGTCTTAGAAATGATTCAGCTTAATCCAGACTGGCCGATACATGTCATTGCAAAATTCATTAGAACAGAGCTGCATCTGACATTACATGAAATGTCCAAGATCACTAAAATTTCGCTTCAAACTTTACAGAAGCTCGAGCGATCAGATGCAAATCCAACCTTAGAAACAATGCTAAAACTTTTAACCCCATTTGGTTTAAAATTAACTGTCGTGAAGAAATGAGAACTTTCTATCAGGATATTTTCGACCTCAATGATCTGTTTAACTTCTCTGATTTGATTGTCTTTACTCACAATATTCCTATTGAGTGAGTCGAATCTGTGCTCAGGTTGAGCAGTTCGGCTACTATTCTGAAATGACAGCTTTGTCCGTTATAATTGTATAAACATTTAGTGTCTGGTAATCATGTCCTCATTGATCAATTTTCTATCTCGCTTTAGTACCGCAACTATTCAGCGCAGTCTGAGCTATGCTAAACACATTGATAGGGAAACGATTGAGTTCTTTGAGGAAAGCGGCGATGTCACGATGTATGCTCAAATTGAGGGTACAGACTATTACGATACCGCCATTACCTATAATCCTAAAAAGGACCGTTTAATCGATGACGATTGTACTTGTCCCGTTAGATATAACTGTAAACATGCTGCTGCTTTAGCACGGTTATTCTTTCAAGAATATCGCCAAGAATTTCAGCAGCGTTCTGCTGAATCTCAATCACCACGGTCAATAGCAAACCGCCAACAGGGATATGATCAGGCGCAACGCTGGTTGCATGACTTTAAACGGCAGTTAGAACAGACGGACCCCGAGCAACCTTCCCAAACAAACACTTATTTAATTTACCTGTTAAATCAGTCTATCAGCTCAAAAAAATTGACTCTTGTGGTGCAGAAGGCCAGACGCAATAAAAATGGCTCGATTGCCGGTGAAAGTGATTATACGCAATATGAAAATATAACCAGAAAGCATCTGACTTTACCTGAACAAAAACGACAATTATTTAATCAGGTTTATTATTACGCCAAAATAAACAGTGACGAACGCTTTTATCAGAGCAATCTTGATGTCTCCGGGATTTTATTGGAGCACTTCAAAAGTTTTATTCAAAGTGGCGATGTTTATTGGCAAAAAAAGAGCCATGCTGCACTTAAATGGTCAGAGCAAGGGTACAACATCGAATTTATATGGGAACAAGGTGTCAAAAAACAGACGGAGCATTTAAACATTGAATTGGTCAATGGCGATATTCGACTCGATTTAAAATCAAATCCGCATATTCAAATTCTCGCTAGCCAGCCACCGTGTTATGTCGATATTCGACAGAACACGGTGGGTCAATTATATGGTGAATATACGGCAAATCTGCTCTACCATTTTTTGCAGATGCCTGATCTTCCATCCACGCTATTGTCTGAGTTTGAACATATTACTCATCAATATTCAAACGTGCAGAATCTGCCTCAGTCTGAGTCTATTCAGAGTGTTGAGGTCCTTGCCGGTAGCCCCCAGCCAATTTTACGCTTTGGTGTTTTAGATAAATTTGATTGGAAATTGGTGGAGTCTGTTTGTGCTGAAATTGAATTCTCCTATGCAGGCGGGCGAATAAAAGCGGGTACATCAGGTGACAGTTTTATCGGTGAGCAGCATGGCAAAATGGTGCGACAGCTTCGGGATTTTGTTCAGGAACAACAGGCAATCCAGCGTTTACAGCTGTTGGTCAAATCACTGGAGTGGGTGAAAGATCTGAGCAATGACCAGCAATTAAAACTGGATAAACAACGTCTCGACTCTATGGTCTGGGCTTTCTATGGAGACTGGATCAGGCAACTCATGCCCATCAATCAAATTGAATTGATGGGGTGGCAGATAGAGCATCTGGAACACAGCCCATTTAAGCTGCAATATGTAGAAAATTTAAATATTTCCATCACTGAATCTGAAAGCCAGCAGGACTGGTTTAATATCGGGGCGACCGTTCAGGACAGTGCAGGCAATTGCTATGACCTGCTCGATGCCATTGCCGTTTTGGTACAACAGCAGCCTGATTTACTTGATCCGCGGACTTTTAGTTATCTGAATGACAGTCAAATTTTTACCCTGAAAACTGCAGTGGATCAACCCGATTTGGCTCTATCCGCCAGAGACATTAAGCCGGTATTGTTGCATCTGCGGAGCATTTTACAGCAAGAAGAGCGCAGTATCGATCGCTATGATGCGAGTCAGTTACTGGAGGTACAGCATCATCTTGGGATGGCATGGCAGGTCAGTGACCGGCTGCAGCAATTTGCACAGAAATTCAAACAAGGCTATCAGCAACAACTGCCGACACCAAAAGGTTTTCAGGGGGAATTGCGTCCATACCAGCAGCAGGGCTTAGGCTGGTTACAGTTTTTAAGGGAAACCCAGCATGGCGGGATTCTTGCAGATGATATGGGCCTGGGCAAAACAGCACAAACTTTAGCGCATTTGCTCATGGAAAAGCAGGCTGGACATTTGCAGGACAGCCCCGCCTTAATTGTTGCACCTACATCGCTGATGCATAACTGGCTCAAAGAAGCGGAAAAATTTACCCCTGAGCTCAAGGTGCTGCTGCTACAAGGGCCGGACCGCCATCAGTATTTTGAACAGATTCCGCAATATGACATTGTTTTAACCACCTATCCGCTCCTGGCGAGAGATGAAGAACAACTGAAGCAATATGAATATCATCAACTCATTTTGGATGAAGCACAGAATATCAAAAATCCGCGTGCCAAAGCTGCACAGGTAGTACGGCAATTAAAAGCGCGACATCGTCTGTGTCTAACCGGTACCCCGATGGAAAATCATTTGGGTGAGCTGTGGGCACTATTTTATTTTCTGATGCCAGGATTTTTATATTCACAAGAAATCTTTAATAAAAAATACCGCTATCCGATTGAAAAACGCGGTGATCAGGAGTTAAGGCAAAAGCTGGTCAACCGGATTAAGCCCTTCATTTTACGTCGCTTGAAAACTGACGTCGCCAAAGAATTGCCTGAAAAAACCACGATTGAAGTCAATATTGACATGAATGAACAGCAATCCAAGCTATACGAGGCTGTTCGCGCCACGATGCAGGAAAACATTCAGAAAATTGTGGCAGAAAAAGGCTTTAAACGTAGTCAAATTCAAATTTTAGATGCCTTGTTGAAACTACGTCAGGTGTGCTGCCATCCTAGTTTGCTGAAACTGGATTCGGTTAAAACCGGGCAGGCACATTCTGCCAAACTTGAACAGTTGATGGATATGGTCGTCCCGATGGTGGAAGAGGGACGAAAAGTTCTCATCTTTTCTCAGTTTACTTCAATGTTGGAATTGATTGAGCAGCGACTCAATCACTCGGAAATTGGCTATGTCAAACTGACTGGAAAGACCAAAAAACGAGATGAAGTCATTACTACATTTCAGTCTGGACAAGTGCCTGTGTTTTTAATCAGCCTTAAAGCTGGAGGCGTAGGCTTGAATTTGACAGCAGCGGATACGGTCATTCACTATGATCCATGGTGGAACCCTGCTGCTGAAGATCAGGCTTCAGATCGTGCATGGAGGATTGGACAGGACAAGCCGGTATTTGTGTACAAGCTGATTACCAATCAAAGTATAGAAGAAAAAATTATTGCCTTGCAGCAAAATAAAGCAGAACTGGCACAGTCTATTCTAAGCGCCGATCATGAGGGCGAAGCGAAACTTACGGAAAATGATGTGATGAAATTATTTGAGAAATTTTAGTATTTTATTTTTGGCTAGTCTTTTTGTCGAGACTGTAAATTAAATAAACTTTATCATCAGGAATGAGCATCAATTGAGCATTTAATTCTGCCGCAATAATTTCTAAGATATCTAATCGTGGATTGCCCTGACTTTACAGTTTTTGGTACTGCTGCCTTGAAATGCCAGTACGGGATTGCATATCAACTTGCTTTAAGCTCAATTTTTAATGGTAATTAAAGCCAAACAGGAATAAGTTTTTAGTAAACATGTAGATGAGTTTAACTTGATTGATACAAGGAGCTGCATATGGAAATCAAACAACTGAAACAGGTGGAAGTCGTTACAGATGTTCTATGTGATGTATGTAATCAATTAACGCAACTGGAGTTTGGAACTTTATCAGCGAATTGGGGGTATGGCTCCACGCATGATGGGGAAAGATATGAGTTGCAGTTATGTGAGAAATGTTTCTTTTATACCCTAGCGACGTTAAAAAAAGAGAGAGTAGATGAGTTTATGTTTGATGAAAATTTTGACCCAGCGACATTGGATGGGTTTGGATTGAAGTAAGTTTAATAATATTAATACGATCTAGCGATTAAATTTTTTAATGAGCAGTGGGGATGGTGGATTTATTTTATAAATGTTTTCAATATATTAAGATGTTTTGGTCGTGAGTAAAGTGTAAGTGGCCTACTGTAGACTTTCATACTTTTTTTACTTGTGTGAGAGCGTATGTATAAATATCTTGGATTAATATATTCATACTTAAATGTACTGCTTAGGAAGACAGGTTGTGTCGTATCAATGGAGTTATTCCTTGAATAAAATTATAATGATGTATAAGCTACTGGAGACAATCTTCCAGTAAATCTGTTTTTAAGACGACTAGACTATGAGTTTTACACTACGCTTTTCAGGTCATGAGACTTTTGCATTAAGATATGGATGGCTTAATAAGTCGTATAATTCATTAGATTATAAAGAAAAAAATGAAGAAAATTTGGTTGTCGACCTAGGTGTAGGTAAAAATATGGTCAATAGTATTAAATATTGGACCGAAATTTCAGGTTTACAACCGCTTAAAGTTAGTGATCAAAAAAAAAGGTACATTTCGGACATTACAAAAGTTATTAAGTTACATGATTCTTATTTAGAGAAACCGGTATCAAACTGGCTTTTGCATTATTATATTCAAAAAAATTATTCAGAATTGACGTTTGCTCGATGGTATTTCAATTTTTCAAATAAGCAGTTTTTTGATAAAAATGATTTAATTTTAGATTTAATGGATTGGTTAAACACAGAGAATTTAAAAATCCCTGCGCTTGCAACTTTACAGAAAGATTTTGATTGTTTTGCACTCTGTTATGGGAAAAAACTAAGCAAAACCTTTAAAGGAGAAGATAGTTTTATCTCTCCTTTAAATGAGTTAGGTTTACTGTATCACTTGGAAGCTAATAAATTTAAGTCTGATTTTACTGAACAAAAAAGTTTAAAACCTGAAGTATTTTTATACTGTCTAGTGGATTTTTGGCAAACATTTTTTAAGAATACTTCGACGATTAGTGTTGATAGTATTTTAACTATGCCCGGAAGCCCTGGACGTTTATTTAGAATCAATAATATCGGTATCGATTTTTATTTAAATCAATGTTCATTACTTGATGAAAGATTTTTTTGGTCGGACACATTAGGTATTAGAAGCCTAGCATGCAAAGATATTCAAGCTTTTGATTTAGATAATTTATTAGAAAAAATTTATAGTGAGAGTGAGTAAGATGTCAACGACTAATTTGAATCAATACTACCAAATTAATGTGAATCATCTACTTTCTACGCGTTTAGATACAGATATTTCAAAAGAATTTTTTGATAAAATTATTTTCCATGGCACAGCATACAATGCTTTGGCTACTGTAGTGGATTCAAAATCTTCTACATTTACGATTACAGGTAGTTATGGTACAGGAAAATCAACCTTAGCTGCAATTTTGACTGGTTTTGTACATTCTGATCAAAATGTTCGTGATGCAGTCAATAAAATGATTGCCGATCCCATATTGTCAGCAAAATTAGAAACTGTATTTAAAACTGAAAATATTGAAAAAAAACCGTGGATTATAATCAAAGCGGTGGCAGGTATTATCTCACCAATTGAGTTATTTTATCGTTCAGTAGTTGATGCTGTACAGGTTGCAGGATTATTAAAATATTTTAAACAGTCTATGTTATTAGAACAGTATCCTGAAACTGAAGCACAACTTTTAGATTGGATTATTCAAGTATTTTCAGAGTTACAAGGTAAAATCTCGGGAACATTATTCATCTTAGATGAAATGGGTAAACTGCTAGAAACTTTGGCAAGAGGTTCTGGCAATTTACATTTTTTTCAGGATCTTTCGGAAAAAATTAATCGTTTATCTCAACCTGAATGCCCTTTTATTTTTATGGGTATTTTGCATCAATCATTTGCTGATTATGCAAAAGGCCTAAGTCATCAAATTGCTTTAGAGTGGGCAAAAATCCAAGGTAGATATGTCGATATTTCTTATCGCATATCCTTAGATGAATCAATTGCTTTAGTTTCGAAAACTCTAAAAAGAACAGATGCTAAAATACCTCAATCAGTAGATAAAAATGATCATGATTTAATTGATCAAATTCAAAAATTTATTGGTTCACGTCTCTTAGAAAATAGCCCAAAAGTAAAACAATATTTTTATAATGCATTGCCTTTGCATCCACTTACAACTGTTTTGCTTGGAGCTGTTTCAAAAAGTAGCTTTAGCCAAAATGAACGCAGTATTTTTAGCTTTTTACTTTCAGCAGAACCATATAGTTTAAGAAAGTTTTTAGATGCTAATACAGTATTGGAACAAAAGTATTCTATCGTAGATTTATGGGACTATCTAAGTCATAACTTACAACATCAAATTTTAAGTTCTAAAGAAGGACATGCTTGGAGTCTTGTTGAGCAAGCTTTGACTTTAGTGAGTCAAAAAACGAGTAAAGAAAATTTTTCTATTGCTAAGAATCAATTATATTCAAATTTAATTAAAGCAATTGCGATGTTGAATATTTTTGGTAAGTTCCTAGGCGTATATCCAACACGTGATTTGCTGAATTTTAGTTTTTATGCGAGTAAAAAAGAAACTAAAGCCATCACGGAATGTTTAACTCAACTAACAGAATGGAAAATTCTGAGTTTCTGGAATAGCACACAATCCTATGAGGTTGTGACGACATCAGATTTAAATGTGCAGCAGTTAATTCAGGACAAGCTAGAAACCTTAAATCCAAAACAAAATTATTTGCAATATACAGGTTATAAAGCAAATGTTGTTTTAGCGAAACGTCATTATCAGGAAAGAGGGATAATGCGTTGGATGGGGCAATATCTTATTTATAATGTGAATGAACTAAAACAATTTTCAGAGTTAGAACATCAAAGTAATCAGTCATACAGGGACTTTGTATTGATTGCTGAAAGCTCACTAACAGATAGGCAATTGATGAAGTTGTCTCAAACTCATTCAAACTTAGTGATCGCGAGTTTAAATAACTATAATGAGATTGAAAATTGGGCGAAAGAACTTTTTGTATTACAGCAAATTGTAAAAGAACAGCCTAAATTATTGATTGATCAGGTTGCGAAGAAAGAATATCAGCATCGTTGTGATTATATTTATCAACAATTAACCTTTTTGTTTAACCATGCTTTTGAGTCTGCTACGTGGTTCTACCAAGGTGAAAAACAAGCCCAAAAGCAACTTTCAGTGATTGCTTCTGAACTTGCTGACAAAATTTTTGATCAATGTCCAAAGATGTTTAATGAACTTGTGGTAAGAAATGAAATTTCAAGTTCCGCAGCTTCTGGGCGAAGAAAGCTTTTAGAAAAAATGCTTCATAGTCCAGAAATGGAAAACCTGGGTATTGAGAAATTTCCTGCTGAGAAAGCGATTTATTTATCTTGTTTGAAGCGGTTAGGTCTTCATCAGCTGAATAGTGAAACACAGGAATGGGCTTTTGTAATTCCGACGCCACATGAGGCGAAAGACTCAAATTCGCATATTCTGTTGGAAAACGGTTTTAAGGTTATTAAAGAAAATAAAGGTTTAATTACCCTTGCAGACTTTTATGAGAAAGCAAAATGGACGGTTGCACCTTTTGGTTTACCACAGGGTATTTTGCCTATATTTGCACTCGCTTTATTGCAAGCTAAGAAAGAAACTCTTGCATTTTATGATCAAGATGTAACGAATGAGTTCCGTTTTATTAGTGATATTGATGAGGAATTTATCAATAAGTTGATCAAACGTCCTCATGAAATCGCAGTAAAATATGTAAAAGGTCAGGTTGAGAAACAACAGTTTATTAATCTTTTAGCAAATAGTATTGAAGCAAATTATGGAAAACCCATAGAGGCTTCGGCATTACAAGTAGCTCGTTTCATTGTTTCTGCACTAATGAAAAAGTCAAAATGGATTAAGCATTCACGTAATGCCAATTTTTTTAGTGAAAAAACACAAAAATTGCGCGCTGCTATTTTAATGGCAGATGATCCTTTTAAGTTGTTATTTGAGGATTTATATGACTTATTAGATGCTGAACATGCAAAAAATGATTCTATTCAATCAGATATGAGCAACTTGTTTTTAGAATTAGATCAAGCAAAATCGCATTTATTACAAACATTTGAAGCTGAGTTAATCCATGAATTAGGAAATTTGACGCCTGAACTACTTGCCCAAGCAGAGATTATTAGTCATTCTGCTGCGGATTGGCAGTTACAAAAATTTGCCTTTCATTTAATGAAGAGTAATGACGCATCTAAGCAATGGCTCAGTAATATCATTACATTATTATCTCAAATACCTGAGCGAGATTGGACAGATGATAGTCTTAAGAAGGCATCTCAAAATATTCCAAATTACACACAGCGATTTAAACAACTCTGCTTTTTTGTCAAAAATGGTCATCCTCAGTTAAATACGTTGGATGAGCAAAAACATTTAGCCATTATTGTAAATACGCCTCAAGGTTTTGAGGAATATAATCGAGATGTACGGATTACATCCGAAACAGAGGAAAAAGTATCGTCTGCGATAGGTTCATTTAAAGAATATCTAGATAGTCGTGATTTAAATAAAGATACTAAAGCGATTCTTTTATATGAATTATTAAAAGAGTATCTAGATTTAGCACATTCTGAGAAAGGAGGCGAACATGTCTGACAGAAAAGTAAAGCATGTCCTTGGTCTTTCGGGTGGAAAAGATAGTGCAGCTCTCGCGGTATATATGAGAGATCACTATCCTGAACTAGATATCGAATATTTCTTTACGGACACAGGAAAAGAACTTCCTGAGGTCATGGAATATCTTAATCAGTTAGAGTCTTATTTAGGTAAGCCAATTTTGCGTTTAGGTTCTGATAAAGATTTTGATTATTGGTTAAAAGAATACAATCATTTCCTACCTTCAGGACATCAACGTTGGTGTACGGTACAGATGAAATTGGTTCCATTTGAGCAGTGGGTTAAACCATTTTTAGATGATGGCTATGAAATTATTAGCTATGTTGGTATTCGTGCAGATGAACCTTGGCGTGAAGGATATGTTCCTACCCAAAAATATTTGACGACTAAGATGCCATTTGCTGAAGATGGTTTAGTGAAGCAAGATATTATTGCTCTCTTAGAAAGTACAGGTTTAGGATTACCAAAATATTATGAGTGGCGTTCGCGCAGTGGGTGCACATTTTGTTTCTATCAACGGAAAATTGAATGGGTACGTTTAAAAGAGCGCCATCCTGAAAAATTTGAAGAAGCAAAAGCGTATGAGAAGCAGTTTGAAGATGACAAATCAGCGAATGGTGAAACCTATTATTGGATGGGAAAAGACACACCATTAAGTACCCTTGAAGATCCTGAACGTATTGCTCAAATTAAAGCAGACCATGAAAAAAAGATGGAAAAGTTTAAGAAAAAACGCCGTCGTAATATATTGCATGATGATCAGTTAATCGAAATGGTCGATTTGGATGCCGTATATGATGATATTGAAGGTGGTGGGGCATGTGTAACATGTTATAAATAGGCTAGTACTAAATAAAAATCTCAGTATCATATTGATTTAGATAGAAATAATATAAAGCCCGTACTCAGTATCTAGCTGAGTACGGGCTTTATTTAATTTAACATTTTTAGTAGTTTTTGTTTTAAGTCTGGACTTAGGGTATTAATCCGTTCAGCTAAATCCTCTAATGAAATAAGATCTAAAGCAGAAGCTATTTGTTTTTGCAATGTGATGATCTTTTGTTCTTGTTCATCTAATAATGGCAAAATTATGTGGGGAACATTTTTGAGTTTAGTACGTAATTGCATTAACCCTGTTTGATTTTGAGATGTTGACATAAATTCACTTTCAAGATTCACAAACCAACGTTGGAACATCTGCATATGACATTGATTAAATTGATGACGAATTTCATCCTTTAAAGAGTGCAAAAGAATTATTTGATCTTCATCAAAAATTTCTGGTGCTACTTCAACTTTATCAACGAGTTTCCGCAGAATAGAAATATCCTGCTGTGTGAAAGAAAGTTCATTTTGTGTTTGTGTTAACCAATGTTCAGCTGTTGATCGTGCCTTTTTAACATAGCCATCACGAATAGGTTTAAAAATTTCCTCAATAAAATCCCACTCTGCATCAATCTGTTGTTCACTCAAATAAGCCATCATAGCTTCCTGATCTTTAACTATCGTTTGATTTAAAAAAGCGAACATTTTTTGACTCGGTAAACCTTGTGTAATCCAAGATTGGGTACGATCAAAAGCGAATTGAAGCTGTTTCTGGATTTTTAAAATTTCCTCATATTCCTCTGTCGATACAAAGAATTTTAATAATTCTTCAGCATCCAATAAGCGAATTTTGAGGTCATTTAATTCATTAAAACCACCATACAAATTTGCAAATTGTTGACTGACATCAGTAATTCTTTGTCTAAAATCATTTTGTACAGTCCGAATTCCATTTTGTTTTTCAACAAGGGTTTGTACTGAATCAAAAATAGAGGGTTTATTGTCAATATCAATTAAAAGACGATCACCTTCTTTAATTAATGTTTCAAGCTCTTTCTTTTTCATTGTTTTATTTGGTGAAGTATGAATATAGCTCTCAATATCTTGCAAGAGATACTTAAAACGTTCTTTTTCTTCAATTCTTTGAATCAGTTGAGCTGTTTTATCTTGTACTTTATTTGCCTCTTGTTGCATTTGTAAGGTGATAAAAGCACGTTGATATTGTTCCGATTTTTCACGGAAGTTAATAATTTCATGATGTGAGGTTAGAACAAGATTATCAAAAAAACGATTAAATTTGACTGATAATGTGTTTTTGCCTTGTGAAATGTATTCAACTAAAGAGGTCGATTTTGTTGGTAATTCAATATGACTTTTTTTGAGATCAAGGTCTTTGGCAAATTTAATTAAAGCTGAAGTTGCTTGTAATAATTTGCTATAGTCTCGGATATCTGAGCTTTCAAGACCTCTTAGCATTTGGGTAAAAGTAGCATCAAATCTATCCTGTTGTTTCTTATGCTCTTCATAGGTTGTTTTGAATTTATCGAATAACAAATTATATTGAATTTCTAAATCTAACGGAATCGGGTCTACTTTCTTTTTATTTTCAATAGATTGAAAGATATCAATCATTTTCTTAGGATTTGACTCTTGGCTCCACTGCTTGAATAGTAGAATCCATTCATCACGTGTACTCATTTCCATTTTTTGTAATTGAGTATGTGCCAAAATATCTAAATTGAGTAAAGTCCCTGTTTTTTTATTCAGAACTAAGTTCAGCCATTCAGCAAGATTCTTTGGCTTACCTTGATGAAGGATTCTATATTGTGGTGTTTCTTGCGCAAGGTAGATACCTAGAATGAGCGCAAATGAACAGTCATTTAAACCATAACTTGGCATCACGAGTTTTTGATACAGCGTTTTTAAATCTAAGTCAGGTTTAATCGCAAATGTTGTTTCTATAAAGTTATATAAACTTTTAACATTTTGTTGTTGGGGGAGCGCAAATTTCCCCGTCATGGTATCTACGGCTTGCCAATTTTTTTTAAACAAGGTGTCAAAACGGTTCTGTAAAGGTGTCTTTTGCCCTTGTAACCATGCAATAGAGAATTGGCGATTCACCATAATACTAAAGAGTGCTGCAATATCCGAAGGTGCTGTTGCAGTATTTAAACGGAAGCCATCAAAAACAAAAGGAATGGTATTTTTATAGTTATGTTCAAACAATGCTGTTGCAACATTTTTGAGTAAGCCTAGAGGTAAATCTGGATAGTAAGGTGAGAAAAATTCCTTTTGTTTCATTAGTTTTGATGAAGTATTTTTTAATACAGTGAGCACATCATCTTTTTCTTCTTGTATAAAGCGCATAAATTGCTGTTGATCAGCAGGAGACATTATTTCAAAAGATTTCAGGCGTGCTAAAGCAGTACTGAGTTCATCATTTTGATCATTGAGATAGCAAAATAAGAAAGGTAATTTGTTTAATTTATATTTTGCTAAAACTGTTTCTAGCATTTGTTGAATTTTGGTTTGATATAGCTCTAAATCTTGCTGACTATTGAGATAGATATAGATAACACGACCTTTTGCATCTTTATAGGTCATATTATTTTGCCAATCTTGAATCAGAATTTCTAAATTCTCACATGAAATTTGTTCGGCAACATAGCTTTTGGGTTGGAATACCCAATCAGGAGTTGAAATATTACGTTTTTGTGCAAAGTCACATTCAATTTGACCTAAGCCAATATCATAAGATTTGCTAATAAATAGCTCACCAATATCCTGTTGTGTGAATTGAGCAGCTGTTTTTTTCATCCATGCAGTGAAACTCGCTCGACTTGCTCCATCTGTTAAGAGCTCATATCGCCCTAAGTCTGAATTCCACTCGGTTGCACCCAACTCAGACAAGCTCATGATTTGCTCTTGAAGTTGAATTGCATCAAAATTAGTCAATTCTTGTAGAATTTCATTGGCTTGAGATTGATTGAGTTGACGTAATTTTAGGGTTTCTAAAATCGCAATAGCAGTTAAGGTTTTTGGGTTATTGGTTTGAAAACCACTATGAAATTTTTGTAAGAGCGTTTGCAATGTTTCAATGACATTTGCACCTGTATCACGTTCAGCTGCAAGCATTTCATCGAGTAAATAATCATGTACAAGGTCAGCAGCCGAAACTTGGAAAAGTTGAGGTTGGCTGAAGACATCTAATTGTGCAGATTTTTGTAGTAAATCTCGGATAAACGTCAGTGCTGATCGTGATTGTACAGTATGCTCTTGGCGTGTGAGTAACCATGTTGCAAATGGATGTAATGGCCAACAACCTTTTGCAATAACTTGATTAAATAAATTTTCATCGTGCCAGACAGGGTATAGTTTAGTTTTAGGTAAATACTGTGCAAGACGTAACCAAGATTGATGGAAGTTATCTTCACTTGGATATTGTTGAAATAAGCGAGTTAATTCTTGCGTATCTTTTTGGATAAGATTGGCAAAAATAGTTTCTAAATTTGAAGAAAGATGTACTTTATTGGCAGTATCAAAGCGTGTGATATAGCGTTGTAATTGTCTAGAATCTTTAGCATTAAAGCGTTTTAGATACGTTTTTAAATCGTACTGAATAAAACCAATAAATCTTATCTTATTAGCATTATCTTGAATACCTTGGAAAATTTGCTGTAGCGATGAATCACCAGCAAGGTCAGGGCGATCCGCAGCATATTCAAGATAACGACCAAATTCATCAAAGAGTAAAATAATATTTTCAAAGGGTTTATCTGTACCGCAATAGGTATCACATAAGGTTTGTAGTAGGTCTTGTGCAGACTCTTGACCATCTACAGGGATTGCACTGCCCGTAACATCCAAGAAAATTTGATCAACAGCAGCGTAAACATCTTCATTATTTTCAGTGAGTAATTGAAAAATTTGTGCTTGATCAAATTGTGCTAATTTTTTTTGAAATTCTACAGCATAAATTTGATAACTTCGTTCAACAAAACGTTGTGCTTTATTAAAACGTGGTGATAAATCTCGTACAGCTTGAGCATCAACCGCATGCATATCAAGTTGCTTAAGTACCACTTTGTTAAGCTGATTGCCTAAATGGAAATTACCCATGCCATCTAAGGCAATAATTAGGCTCGGTTTTGTAAAGGTTTCAAAACAGGACTTTGCACGTTGTCCGAGAGTAGCATCTACACGCTCTATATGCGTTAAGATTGTTTGTGCTAAAGGTGTATTAGGTTTAGATAATAATGTCGCTAATGTAACAGCTAAATGTGATTTACCCGCACCATAACCTGCAGTTGCTAACCAATAGGGATTATCTTCTCGCCCTTGTTTTGCAAGTGAAAGACTTTCAAGGAGTTCAACAACTAGTGAAGCTGTATCTTTAAGTAAATGTTGGTCTTGTTCATTGACTGCACCATGGTAATGGGGGCCATGAAAAATAAATGATTCTGCTGCAATATTGGCTTGATCTATACGATTTTGAAACCAACCAAGTTGTACTGCACCCTCGAAAAAACTTTGTTGATTAAACTGTACTAATTCTTGTAATTTCATGATTACACAAGCTCACTAAAAAATTCTGTTAAAACACGATCAGTAGAAACCAATTTAAGGATGAGAGCATTTCCTGTTAGGCGATCGATTTGTATAAACCCTTTTTCTGCCATCCAATCTAATAAACGGTTAAAGTGTTTATTGGACCAATTCATTAATAAATTCCAACGGGTTTGTGTCAAAAAATCATCAAAACTAATTTGTGTCTGTGATGAAAATAGTCGGTCCCATTCAAGAAATAAAAATGAACTGTAAGCAGGGAAAAATTTATATTCTAAAGGTGCTGTTAAGCGTTTAATCACAAGTTGTGTTTGAGCTTGCTCAACCTGAAATACGGGGATTTTATAAAAAGGAGCATCTACATTGTTTTGATCATAGCTTGTAAGAATGAGGCGTAGAAGCTTATTCAGATATTTTTGGTCACCACGCTTATCTTTTATATATTGTTCAAGTTGATCTAAATAAAATGTATCGGAAATTTGATATTTACTAGAAATACAGACATCAAACCAAGCTGAATTTAGACCTTCTCGCGGTTGTTGTGGGTCAACACGATTCATCATTAAATGCATCATGAATAAACTTACATCTTCATTTAACATGCTATCTTCTTGCAAAATAGTTTTAGCTAAAGGTGTAAGTTCTAAAGCCCAAATACTTTGTGTTTTTTCAGCTGAAAGTAAACCACTGCTAAAACCATAGGCGATAGTGGGTTCAACTTTTCCTGAACTAGCGCCTGTAGGAATACCTGTTAACTCTGAAATTTCATGTATCGTGCCATGTAAAATATGACATTCATTAGTTTTAATGAGTAATTCAGCAAGTAGTAGAGGCTCTAATTTAAATGTTTGTGGAAAGTTGTAAGTGAGGTTCATATGTTAAAACCTCGTTGCTCAAGTGCGGTGATGTTAGTAAGAATAATTTTTTCTGTTAAGTGACCATGTTGATCTTCGACATAACCTAAATAATAGCATTGTCCTTTATTTAGCTTATTTAATCTGTCACGCCAATCATTTGCATTATAATCAGAGCTGACTTGACTAAGAAGTTTGGCAAAACTATCGACTTCCGTAGTTGCAGGTTTAAAGAATAATTTAGTCGATGCTTGGAAGAGACGATCTTTCTGCTCTTTATCAAAGTTACTGATTGTTTGCGTGGCTAAAATTAAGCTAATACCAAATTTACGCCCTTCACGGAGCATTTTATCAATAGGTGAATCTGGTGCATGATCTAAGTTTTGCATTTCATCCAGCACAATAGTCATAGGCTTATCTTTGCTACCATGTTTTTGTACATAAGCCCAAATATCCCAGAGAATAAATTCAGTAATAATTCTTTGTAAGTCACGAGGTATGTTGGTGAGCTGAATGACTTGCACAGGGAACTCATTGCGGAGTTTATCTTCATATAAATTTTCGGATGCTTCTGTATCAAAACAATTCACTTTGACAAGTGTTCTGATTTTATTCGCGACACTTTCACCACGAGCACTATCAGCTTCTAAATCTTCTAAGAAATCCGTTAAGTGATATTGAGGATTTTTTTCTAAACCTTGTTCTAATACTTTATCAATAATGGCTTGTTGCTGACTTCCGAAATCTTTGTAGACAGAGCAGAGAATATTTTTTACCCGTGTCGCAACATTAAAAGCCTTTTCTTGTACCTCTACTCCTGGAGCGATTTCATTGCTATAGGTTTTAAATGGATTGATCGGTAATGGATTGACAACCACATAATAGTCTTTAGGTGTACATACTTTTTGATAGACTTTTTCTGTGTGATGCGTCAAGAATCCATCTGTGTAATCTACAATAAAGGATGATAAACCCGCCCGAGCAAGCTCAGATAAAATACATTGAATGGCATAGGTTTTGCCTGAACCTGAAGAGCCAAAAATCAGCATATGACGGTTATTTAATTGTTTATGATGAAATGGCCAATTCACAGTAGTCAACATTTTCCCCGTTGTACCAAAACTAATATCTTGTTTGACAAGTGGAAGGGGAGAGCATTCTTCAGTCGCTTCATTTGTAGCAATGTTGACCATTAATGAAATTTTTGTCGAAGTATCAGAATGATCTATTGTTTGAAAATCAGTTAAGTCTAAATGAGAGCTTGATGTTCGATCTTGTGTATTATCTTGACTGAAATCTGAAATATCTTCTTGTTCTAAAAGATCTGTATTTTCAGTTACTGTTGGTTGTTGAGTGTCATCTATATAAGTGAATTCTAAATCTATACCATCAAGTAAAGCCTGCTCAAAGCTTAAGGCAGAATATTGACGAACAAGATATTTTTTTTCATTTCCATGCAGTGAATCATGGGTAAAGAAAAGCTCTTTAGATTTAGATAGGTTTAGTTTGGTCTCTGTATCGCAAATTACAATTTCAGAAGACCAATGAATTTGGTAATCACCTTCAGACAGCTTTTCAAGTGCAATATTAAGATCATTTAAACAGACTTGCGCACGGTCAAGCTGAGAACGTAATACAATTGCACGATAGAGTTGACCCCACCAATAGCGACAATCATAACGATTTTTTTGTGTTTCATGAATAGGCGTGAAAAGGTACTTTAAATGTAATAGTCCTGCTTCTATTTGCGCTTCAGCTTTAGTTAATAAAGTTTCTATTCCAGCGCCTACTTTTGCTTCAATAATTTTTGCATGAATGATGGGTTGATTATTTTCATCCATTTGTAATGAAACTTTGAGTAAATCTGGGCGATACTCTTGATCTTTAAACCAATGAGGGAAGGCATCTAAAGGAATCCATTGCTCAAGTATAGATGAATCTATACACGGTGTTGTTTGCATTGTTAAAGCATAGCCGTATAGATTACGAATAATTTCTGATTCACCTAAAATGGCTTTGATTGAAGCTACACCAGATAAGCCTTCATTTAATGCTGTAATTTTTTCAACGAGAGGTTTTAAGTTGCTTTCACGTAAAAAAGGCATGTTTGCAGAGAGATGACTACGAATTTGTGTTTTTAATAGGTCATGCGCTTTTTGGTCTGCAGAAACAGTAACATTAAGTTCACCATATGCACCATAGCCTGAACTAAAGCTGATAACTTTATGAGTATATTCGGTTTGATGTAACTTCAGTAAGTGATGATCAAAATACTGATCAATATTTACCACCCATTGTGCCATTTGGTGTAATTGTTCAATAAGCTGTTTTGAATTTTCATCATACTGAGTTTCAGAAATAACAAAAAATTGTTCTGAATCTTTACGATCGGTGACTTCTAGGCGTGCAGTTAAATCACTGTGTTTAGATTGAACTTGAATACGTCGATTACTTAAGAGTAATTGACGACGATCAGCCGTTTGTAGATAAGTTGGTTTCGGATAGTAAATAATTGGATAAATATTTAAACGATTTGCTGATGCGTCAAACTCATAGATTGGCGCTGCTTCAGTTTTACCAATTGCTTGAGCTTGCAGAAAATCAAAGTTAAATGCGAGATCATAGCTTGTCCAAGGATATAATTGTTTGCTTGCGTCAACCAATAATCTTTGTTGAATATTTGTACGTTTTGATACAAAATGATTAATTCGTAAATCTAATTTTTTATCTAGTTTGCTAAACTGATCAAGCAAATGACTATGCCAGATTTGCAAGGTGTTCACTGCATTTAAGTGAGATAAACCAACGGTATAAATGGTTAAATGTACAGTATAGTAAGGTGAGGATGTTATATTTTTCAAAATCTCTTGGCTTAAATACTGTTGTAAGCCAGAGAGTAGCGTTGATAACTTAGAAACATTGATGGCTAAAATTCTCAAGCCATTACAAACATGATGATTCGCTAAGGCGTAATCAGTCAAGACATTATAAATAATGTCTTGTTCAGGTACTTTCTTAACTATTTCTTTAACATCATCATCTTCGTCAATATCATCATCTTGTAATAATGCCTGAATAGATAAGTCCAATTCACCTGTAGGTTCACTACCAATAAAATGAAGCCATGAGAAAGATTTAATTTGGGTGCTGATGCCTTGCTTTTGTTTTAAAGCCAATAATGGTGCTTGAATTTCAGCAAGATTACAAATGCGATCATAGGTCAAGGCATTCGGTAGATCTTCAGATTCTTGATGAGTAAGTTCAATAGCTTCATTAATAAATCTTGTTTGCGCTTGAATAAGTTCAAACACACTTGGATGAAATGCTGACAGTAAAATTTGATTGATATTATGAAGGTCAAGGCGTTCAGATTGCTCTACAAAGCAGAATGCATAATAGACACGCTCAATCATTTCTTTTGCTTCAAAAGTTGCTAAAGATTTAAGTCGTTCACAAAGTTGCGTATAGGCTGTAATCAGTAAATGCGCTTTGGTCTGTGCGAAATAACGACCATGATCTAAATAGTTCTGAATAAATTGGATATATGTTGCTTTTAATTCAATGCAAAGATGCTGTATATCAGAATGGTTTTCTAGAGAAAAGTCATGGAATACATCATATATAGTCATGTTATTTAAGCCTAAACTTAATAAACGACATGCTTCTTGCTCATCAGTTGCATAGTAAATAGCTTTGAAAATTTGTTCAGGTAAAGTAAAAACAGGCAAAGTGTAGTCAGAGTAAGCGAGAAGATGACGATGTAAAATATTGGCTAAACTGACATGAATACGTTCGACTTGATACTCAGAAAAAGCCCATTTAAAGGCATATTCTTCTTCTTTTTCACCCGAGATAGTGATTTTAAATAAAACAACTGGATTGGTTGTTTTAAAAGAATATTCAACTGTGTCTTGTGCATCGGGTGTTAATAAAGGTGAAAAATGTAGTTCGACTTCATTAAAGCCTAAATCAAGATGATTGATTTGCTCTTCAATACCACCTAATGCACCGTGTAATAGTACACGTGCAAGTGCTTTATGAGAAAGATTCTGTGCTGAATTATTATGATCTGATAAATCATGTTGGAAGTTTTTAACCGCAATATTGACCCGCGTAACTTCTGAAAAATCATAGTTTTTTTGGTATTGCTGTAATGCAAAATGTAAGCCTGTTTGAATAGCTTCAAGACTATGACCACGGTAAAGCGGAATACTTTGTTTAGGTTCTGACGTTTTTTCCTCCTTTAGCCCCAATGCTTTTACTAGAGGTAGGAGATCAATTTGTTTTAAGTAGTGCTTTGCTTCTGGATGAGCATTAAAAATAAATAATTCTACATTTTTCAAATAAGTATGTATTTCAGTATGATGGATACCATCAATATCTTTAACTTCAAAAGGATCTTGATTTAAATGCGTATAGATTTTTTGATAATCTTTCTTTTTACGTGCTTTCGCTTTATAGCGAGCATGACTAATAAATTCATAGGCATTTTTTAGGTATTGTAAGCCTTTTTTGTTTTGAAAGGTTTTGAGATCATTTTCGATATTTAAATAGGGAATCCCAATGTTTGGAAGTACTTTGAAAAAATGTGAAAAAATATCTTTGAATTCGGAATTATCCCCTATGCTTGAGAAGCATTGTATCAATAATTGACTACGTTGATTTAAAGTTAAAGGGATCAATTGATTGATGTGTTGAATAGTTGAATTAAACTGCTGAAGTTGTGTATCAGAAATATAAACATCTAAGTCTTCAAAGGCGGCAGTTAACCAAGTTTGATATTGTTTATCTAAAGACAACCAAATTTTTTCATCATCGCAGATAAAGAAATCAGAAAGCCCACCTTTATCAGTTGTATGATCTAGACCAACTAAAAGTATAAGTAGTTGATCAACATGTTCATCATTCAACGTACGATTACGATACCAAGTCAGTTTATCTTCATGATCTAACCAGCCCTTTTCTTGTAAATCAGAAAAAGCTTGTTGATCTAAAGGATTTAAGCTTTGATTTTCCCAATAATGAATGAGTCCATGGGCAACTTTAAAATAGCTCTTAAACTGATCATGTAAAGGAAATACCTGACTTAAATGTGAAAAAATCGTAAAAACCTGATGAGGCATCAAGCTCTGTGTAACAATCCTCAATTCATTGGTTTTAAGAAAATTTTCTTGAATAGTATTAACTAAAAAGTTTTTATAACTCTCTAAAAAAAAGTCAGTTTTCATCTTTATTCTCAAATTTAAGGGTTTTTTACAATAGAAACAGAGTCTGATAACTCGATCAGTAAACCTGATTGTTTTAAGCTTTCCTCAAACCAGTTCAATTTAATATCAGTTGTAGGATCACTTAACTGTTCATATTGCCATTGCAAAGCTTCTTGTAATTGCTCACCAAAAAATGAGATTGCAAAATGAGTTTGAATTCTAGCTAAAAACTCAGTCATCTGAATGCGTTTTCCAGCAGGAATTAAAGTGTAAACAAAGAGGCGAATCATATTCGCATTCAAGACAAAACGTTGATGTCCACCTGTAATAGGAATCACCAGACCAATGGTTTTAGCCATTTTTTTAAAGACATCAAAACTATGTTTGTCAATATTGGTATATTCACTTTCTTGGACACCATGTTTTTTGCCTTCTGCACGCAAAATTCGATAAATAATTTCTTCACTTTTTTGATAAGAATTTTCTGCATATTTGCGAATAGGATCGGATGTTATTGCTGTCGGTGAGCAAGCGACCCAAGCATAATGACCATGAAAGTTTTTTGTTTCATGGGCTGTTGTATCAAGTTGTCTTGAGCGTGCCATAATAGAACGTAGAACTTGCATCACACAAAGTAGTTGTAATAATTCAATTTTTTCTAGTTTACTAATATTAGATTTCAATAATGACAATAATTCGTTTGCAAATAAAAATGCTTCAAACACATAGCTCTTGGGTATGGTTGCTAATTTTGCATGCGATAATTTTGCTTTTGGAAGGTCGAAATCTTCTAGAGCATCTTCAATAAAATCACAAATTTTTTCAATTGATTGTGTCTCACTTCTGAATAATTTATTGAGCTCATTTTCAAGTTGTTGTTGTAGGCTCTCTAAATTAAATTCAAGATGTTTATACTGGTCTGTAGATGCCATTTTTTGAATGAAATCTGTATTTTTAGTGATGTTTGAGAACAGATAACCTAATTGTAAAAATAAAACCTCACCACCACGAGCCATGAAATTATGATCGCTGAGTGAGAATTTTACAGTACTCTCTTCCCAATCATTAAAGTTTTCAGTCGTATGAGACCAAGTAATTTCACGACCTAATAGCATAGGTGTGATCGGCAGGAAATTGTAAGTTGACCACGTTCGATTTTTTGCAACACCTACAAAACCATAAAGTAAAGCTTGCAAAGTTTGTACAAGTTGATTTTTTTCTGTCGCAGAAATAGAAGGGCTCATTCTATTCTTTAATTGTTCAATCGCATTTAAAAACTCAATTTGATGTACAGGATGACGAGTTTCTAATTTTGATTGACTAAAAAAACTAAAAAATTTTAATGCTAATCGTGTAGATGGGCAATAATGAGTTGTTTGATCATTCACTTGAAAACTATTTTCACCAAAAGTATTTTTATTTTCATCTGCTTTTGCTGAGTTAAAAACTAATAAAAATTCTGATAAATATTCTGTTGGTGTTTGATCTGCATAAAATCGGCGTCCAAAAATATCTAAGGCAATATTAGGTTTTTTGTCAGTATTAGAGGGATTTTGATTGGGGGTGTTTTTCTTAGGAAAATAACTATATGTATTTAAAGTGCTCAACGAATTAATCCTCTAAAGTTAAAGTTTTATTTTGTTTTAAGTCTAATTCAATTTTAATAATATTCTCTTGAATATCACCATTAGATAAAGTACGTACTAGCGTAATTTCATCTTCATGATCAATTTCTGAATACTCGATAAGACTTAATTTAAATCGTTCTAATTGAGTTTTATAAATAGGTGTAAGAGACTCTGTGATATCACCTTTAATAATATTTTGAATATAGTCAAGTAAAGGTAAGCTTAACTCTAAGCGGACTTCATTTTCCTTTTTGAGAGTTAAATAGGGTTGTTGTTTATTATTACAGTAATTAACAATAAATTCTTTTTCCATAAAGCTACAAATTTTAATTTGTGCGATTTGAAATATAGAACTATCTGATCGTTTTAATGTAATGTTTAAATATTTATCTTCACTTATACCGCTGAAAAATAAATTAAGAGCTTGCAAACTCATTTTTTTAATTTGACGAGCATCCTCGGCCATAAATTTTTGAGTATCTAAACGCCACTCACTATATTTTTCAATATTAGGGGATCCTAGGAATTGTGCTTGAGCATTGGTATATGTGGTTGGATATAAATTATAGATAAATATTAAACGTCTTAAAGCAGGTTTAAAAAGATGTATATCACTATCTTGATCTTTTTGAATATAGTTTTTGATTATGCTGTGCAAGGATGGGGTTATACCTTCGAAATTTTTAAGATCAGCCATAAGTTTTTCGATTTCTAAACTGCGATAACCTGCGAAGTTTAATGTATGAAGTAAATGAATCGCAGGAAGTTTAAATGCATTCTCCCATGGAAGATGGTTTTGATATCCAAAAAATAAGTCACTGAAAATAATAGGATGTATAGGGGAGTCTTCAAGTTGAAAACCACCTGTCAATGATGCGCAGAAATGAGCAAGCATTTGTCTAAGGGTTAAACGTTTTTCATAATTGAGTAAATATAAATAAAGTAAACGTATACTATGGATGACATTTTCTATGTTATTTTTGATAGAAAGGTAGTTTTGAATAATGGGATGTTGAGGGTGGCTTTCAACTAATTCATGCCATGAGCTATGTTGAATAATTTTTTTAAATATTGATAGTGCAACCTCAATATTGTCTAATTTAGCTATATTGATAATGAAAAGCTTTTTATTGTGAATGTTGAGGCTTAAATTTAAATGGTCTAAACTTTCTAATTGATCAGAAATATAGATTTCTTTATCTAATAAACTAAAAATTTCAGATTCAATATCTTGTGTTAAGTCAATAGATTTTAGATATTCAGTAATAGAAGTAAGTAAAGGTCCTGTATTGCTTACAATCAACCAATTGTCTGTTTCATTAAATGCTTGAGAGAGCCATTTTATCCGTTCGGATAGACTTAACTCACTCATATCTTTTAAGATGTTTAAATTATATTTTTCTGAATATTCATGTTTTTGAAAAGTATGCTGCTGAAATTTTTCATCTAAACGTTTAATTAAATCAAATGCAATGGTTGATTTACCATCACCAGCATGTCCAGTAATAATAATGATGTTATTTTTATCTTTTGTAAGCAGATTATAGATATGTTGAACAATAGGAAATTCTGAGTAAATTTCATTAAAATATATCGTATTTATTTGTGATTCTGCTAAAGCATTTGCTCCAGCTGGCGTTAAATTATGTAAGGAATTTAAATAGCTTATAAAGTCAAGAGTCATTTTTTCTTGTCCCAAAAAATTATTTCAAAGTAAAAGGTATAATTAATGTATTAAGTGTCTCAAAAGTTTATCAATATCTTCTTTTGAAGTCGTGAAACCTAAACTAACTCGTATTGTAGATAGTCCTTCTTCTGTAGAGAGTCCTATTTCTTTCAGGACATAAGAAACTTCTACATTGAGTGATGAACAGGCTGATCCATTTGAGCAAAGAATTTTTGAGTTAGCTATAAATAATTGACTTTCTAAATGTGGTACCGTGAAGTTAATGATATGTGGAATTGCATTTTCGACAGGCGTATTTAATTTCCATCCTAAATTTAAAATTTTTCCTTTTAAATAATTTGATAAGTCCTCAAAATATCCTTGATGTTGAGATAACATCTCGTCAGTTGCCGCTGTGGCAAAAGCAAGAATTAAGGGGGTTGCAAGAGTGCCTCCACGTAATCCAAATTCTTGACCTGCACCATGAATAATAGGGTGGAGTTTAGTTTCGCGTATATCTCTGATATATAAAGCCCCAATACCTTTAGGACCATAAATTTTATGTGCAGAAAGTGAAAGAAAATCAATATTTAATTCATCTACATCAATTTTTACTTTTAGATATGATTGCGCGGCATCAACATGAAATTTGATATTTTTTTTGAAGCAAGCATCGCCAATTTCTTTGATAGGTTGAATAGATCCTAGTTCATTATTTACATGCATAATGCTGACAAGTGCTGTATCTTCACGCATATGTGAAATAATATCTTGTGCTTTTACAATCCCATTTGCTTGTGGTGCAACATAAGTAATTTCATAATCAAATTCTTTTTTTAAAAAATTACAAATAGATAAGACACACTTATGTTCGATAGTGCTTGTTATAATATGCTTACCTGCTTTTGTGTTAGCAAGTAGATAACCTTTGATTGCTAAATTATTTGATTCGGATGCTCCACTCGTAAAAACGATTTCACTTTTATATGCTCCAATCGACTCCGCAATTTTTTCACGGGCAATTTCTATTTTATCAGAAGAAGATCGGCCCATTTGATGAGCTGAAGAAGGATTTGAGTAATCTTCCTGAAAAGAACGAAATAATTCGGTTTTAACAGAAGGGAGTAAAGGGGTCGAAGCAGCAAAGTCTAAATAAACCATCTTCTACTTAAATCTACGATTATATTTTGATGATACATCTGGAAGTGTTAGTTTTCAAAAAAATAATCACTATATACGTCAAATTATGTCGTTGAATCGCTTGTGCTTTATTTTAATAGTTTAGCCATTAGGTAGTAATTATATTAATAAAGGCAATTCTTAATGGACTTTGTGAGCTTCAACTTAAAAATGAAAGGATTTCATCCCTTCTTCTGGAAATATTTTGTCTATATTTTACATAATAAAGGTCATTATTCTGGGAACCTCAGTAACTAAAAAGCCAACTATCTCAGTAAGATAATTGGCTTGAGTAAAGGGTTCTCTTATCCGGTTATTCGTTGATCATCCCAATAACACGGCACTACAATTAAATTGTTTTCATGTAACCGCGACCATAACCGAACTTCTAAATCCCGCTGCATATTCTGTAATGTGAAATTGGAAATCAGTAGTGTGGATTTCATGTTGTCATAACGACTATATAAAACCTTATGTACCATTTCCAGACGTTTCTCATGCCGGTCATGCAGGCCATATTCATCAATCACCAATAAATCAAAACTGGAAAAATGGTCGATTAATTCTTTTTCAGAGCGTGAAGTATCTGACCAGGTGTCCATCATTTTTTGAGCAATTTCTGCACTGGTATAGTAGCGTGCAGATTTCGTACTGTTATGCATAATGTTGCGAATGATTGATGCACTCAGATGGGTTTTTCCTGTACCCGGTGTGCCGATGAGCAGCAGGTTTGGATGATGGTCGGAAATAATCTGTTGTGCAAAGGCCTGACATAGCTTGATGGCATTGTCTTGTGCAGGACATGCAATCACATAATTCTTGAAGCCACAGTCTAGGTAGCGTTTATTGAGTCCTGAGTTCTTGATTTTCTGCTGCAGTAAGCGCTGCTGCAATTCATCTTCATAGGCTGCATGTGAATGACGAACGGTTTCTTTTGCACACAATTTACAGAGTCTGTGACCGGCAATTTCCATCAGGGGTGTATGATGGGTAGGACAAAACGTTTTCGTTGCTTCAGCGTGAATCTGGAGCGTTTTAAGCATAGTATTCATGGTCGTTCTCCTAAATCCATTTTGAATTTTCTAAAAAATTCTCATTTTTTTCTTCAAAATTTGAAGATGAAGATGAAGATGAAGATGAAGATGAAGATGAAGATGAAGATGAAGGGCATTGCTTGAGCTTGGTCGGAGCAATGCTCGGGGTATCCTCAGAGGATGCTTGAGCATTTTTTTGCACTTGCTTGTTAGATGCTTGAGCATTACTTGCGGATTTATTCCAGCGTGCTTGCGCTGCATTTTTAGCTTTATCAGATTTCATCTGCTGATTTTGTAAAGCCTGGCTTTTTAAACTGGTTAAAAAATTTGAATGAATCTGTTCAGATTCGATTTCAAACAATTCCAATGACATCAGCGTATTCAACAAAGTTTTAGCCTTGGTCTGCTGCGGTAATTTCGTGATGCTGCAGACCGTCGCTAGATCATGAGGAATAGCACCATTTTTCCAGAAATCCATCATTAACAGCAGTGCTGCACCAATTTGTTCTGCAGTCATTCGTGCGAATTTTGCCTGTAAGTCGCCAATATAGAGTGGCATCCAAATTGAAATATCTTTATGCATATTTTCACCTTTTTATAGGTATAAAAGGGCTAAGGTCATCAATTAGATGACCTTATATATTTGTTTGATTAGGGAACTAGGCTCATTAACCGGATGCGGGCCTGGCGGGCTAAATCATCGTAATGGGCTTGCCCATCATCCAGCAGTCGTTGTAGCCAAAGCCTTAAAGCCTGGTGATCATCGAAGCATTTATTGATTTCCAGCAAAAAGGCCAGATTGTGCAGTTTAGGAATGTGTAACTCATGAATGAGTTCACGCGCGACCATATCTGCTTCTGGGCTAACGACTACGCCGCCAAAGAAAGCTTTACTGTTCATGGGCAAGCTCCTCTGTATTCAGTCTCTCCAGCATGGCTTCAAAAGCACTACCATCGCGACGCGTAACATTCGGAATGTAGCGGCTATAGACCCGGAACAGCATTTCAGTGGTTGAATGTCCCAGCTGGCGTGCGATCCATTCCGGGTTCTCGCCTGCAGATAACCATAATGTTGCAGCGGTATGGCGTGTTTGATAAGCACGACGAGGCTTTAGCCCTAAATAGCGTAGCAGGGGATGCCAGACACGTTTATTCACCAAACGATAATCTAGAGGCCCGCCATCACGATTGTAGAAAACAAAACTGGATTTACCATTATTTAAGCTTTTCTGCTGTAGAAAAGCTTGATAGACCCGATCATTCATTTGGATGGTGCGGTCAGAGCCATAAGTTTTGGTTCCACCCAAAACACCATTTACCAGTGCTTCTCTAATATGTATTTCACGACGCTGTAAGTCGATATTTTTCCATTGAAGACCATCGATTTCACTAGTACGCATACCTGTGAAAAAGCGAATAGTGTAATAAGGTTTAAAATCATCACGTACCATTGTGAGAATTTTATGTACCTCTTCCAGAGAAAAGGGAGTAACTTCAATCTTACTTTCCTTCAGATTGTTAATATTTTTATAAGGCGACTCAAACTCGTATCGTTCAGCCGCATCATTGAGTATCATACGTAAAGGCGTCATGATTTGATTAATCCGCGATGCTTTCAGACTTGTCTGATCATTTCCGTGTGTCACTTTGGCGAGGGAGGCACGAAAATTCAGCAAGTCTGATTTTTTAATTTTCGTCATTACTTGATTTCCAAAAGCAGGAATCAAATATTTTTTCATGACGATTTTAATTTTCTCCTGATAGGAACCTCTCCATTCTATTTGTCTTTGATTGAACCAAATGTGCGCATAATCTTTGAATAATGGAACATTGGTTTGCACAGCAATTTGCTGACTTCTTTTCTCTTTAAACTCCTCAAGACGTTTACTTTTTGGAAAGTACTTTTCGTACTCAAAAGTTCCCAAAACAATCTCAGCCTCAAGCTGTTCAAGACGTTTTTTTAAAATACGTCGGTTATATGCGTTATCTTCAAGCGTTGTGGTTTCTCTGCAACGCATTCCCATATAACGGAAGTCAGCAATGAGCTTTCCACTTCTTTCACGAATAGTCGCCATACATTAAACTCCTATTGCAACGCTTCCATGCTTAAACCAGTAAACTTAAGCATTTCAGTTTCGATACGTTCCCAAACAAAAAGAATTTTACGGCCACCGAATGGGCGAATGTAATGAACACCCTCAATGAACACACTATCTTTAAGTTGGTTGCGAATAGTACGAGCGTCGTACTGAATTTTTTCAGCCAGTTGTTGGGCGGTAAGGTAGGTATATGTCATAATTGTATTCCTGTAAGAATTCATTGGATGTAAGTAATTATTCATCCATAGACGTAAAATAACCTTAAATTTAATTGAATGCAATTAAATTTTCATCGGATTAGTGGAATTTTTAATGGTTATTTGTAAATTACCAATTTTATTGGCAGAAAGAAAAATGCGGGTTGCTGATTTAATTCGTGGTACTGGAATTAATAAAACGACTTTGCATAAACTTTATAATGGAGAGTTGACCCGAATCGACTTAGATACCATTGATCGTATTTGTGAGCATTTAGATATCCAAGTCGGAGATTTATTTGTTTTTGAAAAAATTATTAATAATCATGGTTTTGAATAGTAATTTGGTCACAAATGGTCACAAAAAAATGGCCTTGGTCACAATTTTTTGCTTAGAAATAGACTTTAAGAAAGTGGAAGGAAATGACAGAATATTTTGTAAATAGTTTAAGAAAATTTAAGGTCATTTAAGATCATTTATAAAAAATGGGCACGTTTTGGTCACATCTTGGTCACAAAGCTAAATTATATTGCGATGAGAAATAATAAAACTGCCTGAGATATGTTGACTGAAAAATATAAAATATATTTAAAAATCAACAAGAAAAAAACCCCCATCTTTCGATGAGGGCTTTTCTGAATCTGGAGCGGGAAAGGAGACTCGAACTCCCGACCCCAACCTTGGCAAGGTTATGCTCTACCAACTGAGCTATTCCCGCTTATTGAGCAGTTTTTTCTAAAACTTACACTAAAAATTTGAGCGGGAAAGGAGACTCGAACTCCCGACCCCAACCTTGGCAAGGTTATGCTCTACCAACTGAGCTATTCCCGCATGCCGTGTATAATACAGTATGCAAAAATAGGGTCAATAACTTTGTGAAAAAACTTGCATCAATTGCATAAAATAAAACCATTTTTGAAGATTATGGCGGT
Source organism: Acinetobacter sp. ANC 5414 (assembly GCF_013004295.1). NCBI lineage: Bacteria > Pseudomonadati > Pseudomonadota > Gammaproteobacteria > Moraxellales > Moraxellaceae > Acinetobacter > Acinetobacter sp. ANC 5414. The sequence goes on along the minus strand of NZ_JABERM010000011.1, from coordinate 66,492 downwards.
TTTGTAAGCAAAAATAATATCGATCACCCTAATCTCTGCTTAAAACTACTAAATGATTTAGGCTGTTCAGGATAAAGATTGAATCGGAACACGTTATACTAAACCCAGCGCTTTAGTGATTTGGGAGTATTATTTTGACTTTAGAACAACAACTGATTCAACGCCTTCAAGATTTATCACCAACACATTTAGAAGTGGTGAATGAATCATCAGGTCATGGTGGTTATTTTCCAGGTAAAGAATCACATTTTAAAGTAATTGTGGTGAGTGACCAATTTGAAGGATTACGTTTAGTGCAACGTCATCAAAAAATTTATGCTGCCGCAGGAGATTTGCTTGCGCCAAGTCGTATTCATGCTCTTGCAATCCATGCTTTTGTTCCCTCGGAATGGCAAGGACAAGCCACACCAAGTCCTGAATGTGCGCATGCACCCAAATCTGAATAAGGAATGTTGAACAATGGACATGCAGCTGACTGTTAAAATTATACATATGAGCATTGTGACATTGCTGATAGGTGTTGTAATTGCTCGTGCTTTTACTCTGTTTGTCGGGGTTCAGGGCAATCAACCTAATCCCGTGGCACGGAAACTGTTGGTGGGACTCCAACATTTGTCGATGACCTTGATTGTACTGACCGGTGTCACATCTTTAGTGATCAAGAACTTTGAAGTGCAATCCTGGTTCTATGCCAAAGTGGTTCTATTTCTGGTTTTATTTTCATCTTTAATCAAAGCGTATAAAAAAGATGACAGTATTTTATTGGCACAACGTCGTGCAGGCTTAGCCATTGCTATGGTGGCACTGATTGGGATTATTGGTCTAGTCATAATCAAGCCAAATTTCGGTTAATTGTTAGACATAATTGTTTTTGAAGCAAGGCGGGTAGGTTAAACTGCAAGCAATACATAAATATAAGGCATAGAGGGCTGCAATGCGGACACGTGTGGTTTTTAATCAAAAAGGTGGGGTGGGTAAGTCAAGTATTGCCGTAAATCTAGCGGCAATCAGTGCACATCAAGGTTTTAAAACGTTGTTGATTGATCTCGATCCACAAGCCAATTCAAGTCAATACTTGTTGGGAGATGATGCGACTTACTCAGTGGATAAACCTGCGCTGGAGCCGAATGTTGAAAACTACTTTGAAGAAGTACTGGGTGCTACCCAAAGTAAAGGGCTTTTAGGCAATGCAATTGGTTCGATTTTAAAGAATCGTTCCAAAGGTTTAGAAAGCTATGTCCATCAATCGCCGTTTAAAAATTTGCATGTGATTCCTGCCAGTCCAACCTTGGGCGCACTGGCACATGCCTTGGAATCAAAACATAAAATTTATAAATTACGCGATGCCTTGCAACAGTTGGCTGGACGATATGACCGTGTTTATATTGATACGCCACCAGCGTTTAACTTTTTTACTTTATCTGCACTGATTGCCGCAGAGCGGGTACTGATTCCTTTTGATTGTGATGTTTTTTCGAAACGTGCCTTAAAAACATTGATTGAAAATGTCATCGAAACCCAAGACGATCATAATGATCATCTGGAAATTGAAGGCATTGTGGTCAATCAGTTTCAAGCTCAGGCAAAATTGCCACGTGAAGTGGTACAGCAACTTAAAGATGAAGGCTTACCTGTTTTAGACAGTATGTTGCCACCGTCAATTTTAATGAAAGAGTCTCATCTTAAAAATCAGCCTCTCATTCATTTGGCTACTGATCATAAATTGACGCAAGCCTATCAATCATTGTTCAATGAAATTGAGCAAAATAAGATTTGAGGTTTCCCATGAAAACAATGTATTTAAGTCTGTTACTGGGTAGTACTCTTTTATTGGGTGCATGTGCGACAACAGTTAAACCGACTTATGTATCACCAACGCAGTATCAAGCCTTGAGCTGCCAACAATTGCAAAGTGAATATAACCGTATTCAGCAATATATCGACAGTGGTGTGCAACCGCCCAAGCGTAGTGGTGTGGGTGTCGGCGTTGGCGTGGGTGGCGGTTGGGGCAGTCATGGTGGCTGGGGAATTGGTCCAAGTGTTTCAGTTAATATGGGACAATCTTCAAATACCAAAAAAACTGAATTAGCCCGTCTATTGGGTGAGCAGGAAGCTGTGGTTCAGGCGGCTCAATTCAAGAATTGCCCGATTATTGTTCGCAATAAAGCTTAATAATTCATCAATTTATCACGCTGTTGTCGGTCTGTGCTCGACAGCAGGGTGATAAAATCTTAGCAAAATGTTTCAGTGAAATTTTATGAATATCAAGTGGTTGATATTTTTTAGGGTGAAATTTAAACGCATCAGGTTATGATTTTTTAATTGAAATACTTGTCACTTTTTGTGACTTTCGTATAAGGTGTGCCACTCTTTAGTGGTGATATCAGGTATTTATGATTGAGAGTTGGCTTTTTGTGTTGGCAGTGATTGCGGTTCTGATGATTCCGGGTCCAACTAACGCATTACTTGCAAGCTCTGCACATCAACAAGGCATTGCCAAAACCAGTTTATTTATTCCAGTAAAGCTGCTTGGATATTTTTATGCCATTAATTTATGGGCATTGCTAATTCATGTATGTAGTCCAGTCTGGCCGAACTTTATTCATATTGTGCATTTTTTTAGTGCCCTCTATATGGTTTGGATGGCCTTCCATTTATGGAAAACCTCAGATTTAGAAAAGCATAATCAACGTCATCCTTCTATCCGGCCTCGACAACTGTTCTTTTCCACGTTCAAAAATCCTAAAGCCTTATTATTTGCCGCGGGCATTTTACCGATTGAAACCTGGAATAATCCGACCAATTTTGTTTTGGTGTTTGCGGCATTCAGTTTGGTGCTATTGCCTACGGCGGTGTTCTGGATGTCTTTTGGTCGTGCCATTTTGGCAGGTCAATCGAAACAAATAAAAGCCGATCTTTTATATAAAGGATCGGCCATGCTGCTGCTGCTGGGGATGTTGCCTGTCGTGATTCGTTTCTTTTAAATTTCACACCTGTTGCAACACGCCAGTTTAATGTGTCTTTTTCAGCTTTTGGCGAATAAAACCAATAATGCCGGGCAGTACACTAATAATAATGATACCAAAAATCAGATGGGTGAAATTGTCTTTGACAATCGGCATGTTGCCAAATAAATAACCCAAGGTAATAAATGAACCGATCCACAAGAATCCACCAATCGCATTAAAGCTGAGGAAAAATTTGTAGTTCATGCTGCCTGCACCGGCAACAAAAGGAGCGAAAGTACGGGCAAAAGGCACAAATCGGGCAAAAATAATGGTTTTACCACCATGTTTTTCAAAGAATTTTTGCGTGTAATTTAAATGCTGTTTGTTAATAAAACGTGATTCCGTTTCGAAAACACGTGGCCCGATAAATTTACCAATATGATAATTCAGGGTGTCGCCCAATACTGCAGCAGTAAACAAGAGGATCATTAGAATAAAAGGATCCATTGCACCTGTTGAAGCGGCTAATGCCCCTGCAGCAAATAATAAGCTATCGCCCGGTAGAAACGGCATAACCACCAGACCCGTTTCCACAAAAATAATTAAGAAAAGAATGGCATAAATCCACACGCCATAATTGGTGATAAATTCGAGCAGATGGTCATCAACATGTAAGATAAAATCAAGCAGTTCCATGGGGCTACAGGCAGCAAAAATGTGCTGAAATCCTAGCAGTCTAAGTCATGAAAGTCAGTACCAGAAAAGAAATTAATTGCATTTTAATCCTTCATGTTTTGGCAATGATTTCTCTTACAAATTTTTTTTGGATCCTTGTAAAAATAGACTTAGGATGAATAGGTCATTAAAACAAAAATCAAGAGTTGACCCCATGTTCAATCCGAATGTAACTATAAAAAATCTGGTTCAAGGCCCACAAACCAATGCCTTGGTGAGTCTGGTGGCACGTGTGCTGATGGCTTATATTTTTCTGATGTCTGGCTGGATGAAAATAAATGCTTATAGTGCCACCGCCGGTTATATGGAATCGAAAGGTGTGCCGGGTGAATTGCTCCCTTTAAGCATCTTGATTGTGGCTGGTGGTGGTTTGGCATTGTTCTTTGGTTTTCAGGCACGTTTGGCCGCTTTGGGTTTGGCGATTTTCACCTTTATTTGCGGCTTTATTTTTCATGGCACTGGCACTCCAGATGATACGATTCACTTGATGAAAAATATCGCCATGACGGGTGGACTATTGTTCCTGATGTTGCATGGCGCAGGAAATTTCAGCGTGGATTATTTGATTGAGAAAGCATGATTGAAGCTAAAAATGAGATGACTTTAGCCCGGTCATTTCATTTTTGTAATTACATAAAAGCTATGCACAGTACATAAAAGCTGCGTACAAATTGCCTGAATTTTGCTTCAATAAAGACTGATGAAGCTAGTTAGTGGAGTCAATCATGAAGAAAATGTTATTGGCACTGTTTGTTACGGGTTCAATGTTTTCTACAGCATCTGCATGGGCAGGTAAAAGTGATCAGGTCATCATGACTGAAGCTGCTCAAAACATGGTGACTGTTGCAGAAGCAAAACAGCTCCCTGATGAAACTGCGGTCACGCTCTCCGGTACAATTGTTAGAAAAACCCATAAGGATCATTATGAACTGAAAGATAGCTCGGGCAAAATTGGTATGGAAGTGGATGCTGATTTATGGAGACCGATGGGCTTGAAAGCAGGTGATAAAGTTAAGGTGATTGGTGAAGTGGATACCCATACGGGTCAACCGATGACAATAGATGTGGTTCGAATTGGAAGAATGGAAACTCAATCTGATAAATGGATTTGGTATAATCAACCATGATGAGGAAGATGTTTTCTAAACATCAATAGGCTTGAAAGTAGTTGATAAAGTTAAAGCAATTGGTGAAGTCTGCACTCATCGTAATCAACCAATGGATATAGATGTGATTAAAATAGAAAAAATTGCTACATAAAAAAGCACTCGAAAGGGTGCTTTTTTATGATCAAAATATAATGCAATCAATTGAATACAGGCCTTGTGCGAATAGTGTGCTTAATGCGACGAAAAATGATAGAATGCAGCGCTTATTTCGTTTGCCTTACATAGTTGTTTGTCATGACTACCAATACTCAAATCACTGAAGACCGCATCCTGATCTTGGACTTCGGTTCTCAATACAGTCAGCTTATTGCACGTCGTGTACGTGAAGCTGGTGTATATTCTGAAATGTATGCCTATGACATGTCTGAAGAAGACATTCGCGCATTTAATCCAAACGGTATCATCTTGTCTGGTGGTCCTGAAAGTGTTCATGAAGAAGGTAGTCCACGCGCACCTGAAGTTGTATTTAACTTGGGTGTACCTGTATTAGGTATTTGCTATGGCTTACAAACCATGTCTGAACAACTTGGCGGAAAAGTAGAGCCAGGTACAGTGCATGAATTTGGTTATGCTGCGGTTGATGTTTTAATCCGTGACCAACTTCTTGGTGATTTAATCGATGGCGAAAACAAACTTAATGTTTGGATGAGCCATGGTGATAAAGTGAGTGCGATACCAGAAGGTTTCTCTGTGACTGCCAGCACACCAAGCTGTCCATTTGCAGCGGTAAGCGATGAAAAACGTCGTTTCTACGGTGTACAGTTCCATCCAGAAGTAACCCATACTGCAAAAGGCGCAGAGTTATTATCTAACTTTGTCCATAACATTTGTGGATGTCGTAATCTTTGGAACTCTGAAAATATTATCGACCTTCGTGTTGAACAATTACGCGAACAAATTGGCGATCAAAAAGTATTGCTCGGTCTTTCAGGTGGCGTAGATTCATCTGTGGTCGCTGCACTTTTACACCGTGCGATTGGCGATCAATTGACTTGCGTATTCGTAGATAACGGTTTGCTTCGTTTAAACGAAGGCGAGCAAGTGATGGACATGTTTGCCAAAAACATGGGTATCCGTGTGATTCGTGCCGATGCTGAAGAACGTTTCTTGACTGCACTTGCAGGTGAAGTTGATCCTGAGAAAAAACGTAAAATCATTGGTCGTGAATTCATTGAAGTCTTTGCTGAAGAAGCGCGTAAGCTGGATGGCGTAAACTTCCTTGCTCAAGGGACAATTTACCCAGACGTAATCGAATCTGCGGCAACTAAAAATGGTAAAGCACATGTGATTAAATCACACCACAATGTGGGTGGTTTGCCAGAAGATTTAGCATTTGAGTTGGTTGAGCCAATTCGTGACCTGTTTAAAGACGAAGTACGTCGTTTAGGTACAACTTTAGGTTTGCCGCACGAAATGCTTTATCGTCATCCATTCCCGGGTCCAGGTTTGGGCGTGCGTATTTTGGGTGAAGTGAAAAAAGAATATGCTGACATCCTTCGTTTAGCGGATGACATTTTCATGCAAGAACTTCGTGCCAGCGGTTGGTATGACAAAACTGCTCAAGCATTCGCTGTATTCCAACCGGTTAAATCTGTTGGTGTAGTAGGCGATGGTCGTCGTTATGCATGGGTGATTGCACTTCGTGCAGTTGAAACGGTTGACTTCATGACAGCACGCTTTGCTCATCTTCCATATGAATTGGTTGATAAGATTTCGACTCGTATCATGAACGAAATTAAAGATGTTTCACGTGTAGTTTATGACGTGTCATCTAAGCCACCAGCGACGATTGAATGGGAGTAATTTAGGGCTTTCAGAAAGCATTGCTTCCTGCCTAAATTACGGTAAGGGCTGTGCCCGCGCCAGTTAAGAAAATTATTGAAAAAAGGACGCTTTGGCGTCCTTTTTTATTTACGCAAAAAAATTAAGGCTTAAAAGGCTGAAAACCTCGAGTTTGATTACGTCCATTCTTTTTGGCTTGGTACAGTGCTTCATCAGCACGTTTAATGACACTATTTAAATCTGGGTTTTGAACACTAAATTCAGCTATGCCAATAGAAATGGTATATTGAAGCGTGGTGCCATCATCAATCTTTAAATGACTATTTGCAATGGCTTTGCGTAAACGTTCAGCAATTTGCTGAGTTTGTTCCAAATGCGCTCGTGGTAAAAGCATAATAAATTCTTCACCACCAAAACGCGCTAACACGTCATTCGCACGTAAAATATTGCTGCTGGTTTCAGCGATCTGTTGTAACACCAGATCGCCAATATCATGTCCATAGCATTCATTAATTTTTTTGAATTCATCTATATCGAACATTAATAAACAAATAGGATGAGCAAATTTTTGAGCCGATTGGATTTCTTGTTCGGCTAGCTGCGTAAATTGACGACGGTTATGCAGCCCAGTCAGCGCATCTGGATGTGCGATGATATTAAGCGCCTGGCAATTAATTTCATCTAATTTACTATGTAAAAATAACATTTTGGATTTTTGTGTTGAAGTCCAGCTGATATAAAGACTGAACATAAATACGGGATTGTAGATGAGAGAGAAAAGTAGCATTTGATGCCAATTACGATCAACAACAAAATATACTCCAGTATAAATGACTGCCGAGATTAAAAAAGAAATGATCACAGCAGGCATAAAACGAATTTGTACACATAGATTGGCCAAGACGACAAATACTAAAGAGGCATACAAATAAATGGGTCTGTCGGGACTATGCGATAAATTGAGTAAATAAAACCAAATCGCAGAAGCCCCAATAATGGATAGGGGTAATATTAAATCAAATAATTGAACACTTCGACTAAACTTATAAATCAGTACCGTGACGAGACTTATCAAAGCGGTATAAGACAGTTTCAGCCACACCGCAAGAGAGCCAACATCAGGAAGAATAAAATAGTCTGCAACGCTATAAGCGGCATAGGTACATTGGGCAAGAATATTGACTTGCAGTAAAAACTTAAAGATTTGGTCTTTTTGGTAGGTATGAAATTCATGTTCTAGGGAAGAAGGAATTCGCACAAAAGGGCGTTTTAAAATCTCTTGAATGAAAAAACGAGATTCTTTTTTATACTCATCGATCATTGTATTGTTCTACTAAATTGATAGAAGTGTGATTTATTTTTTTGTATATATGTAATAGATTATTTTTTATTCTATGACAAAGAAGTAGTAAAACAAATAAATATTTAATGTACATGTGTTTGAGTTGTAAGTTTTTATTAAATGATTAAGTTGAGTTAAGTTAATATCTATATTATTTATAAAATCGACCAAGACCGTTTTGATGAAGAAACTTTTTAGTGATTCATTTTAATCATTCATACGTATAAATCGCCACCTGATTGCGGCCATTTTTCTTGGCTTGATAAAGGGCAATATCTGCATTTTTAATCAGTAAATTCAAATCATTTTGATGCGGTTGCAGTTGGGATACCCCAATAGATACGCTAAAATTGAAATAGAATTTATCTTTAATACAGATTTGATGACTTTCAATTGTTCGGCACAATCGATTTGCAATCGTGACTGCATCTTCTAGTGTGGTATTTGGCAGTAATGCAATAAATTCTTCGCCACCAAAACGGGCTAACACATCGGTGTGTCGCATTTCCTTGCGAGCAATTTCAGCAAGTACCCGAAGCACTTCATCACCTATATCATGTCCATAGGTGTCATTAATGTTTTTGAAAAAGTCGATATCCAGCATCAATAAACAGGCTAAATTATATTTTGGCCATTTCTGAATGGCTTGTTCAGCAACCTGCAAAAACTGTCGACGATTATTGAGTTGAGTTAACTCATCTGTATGTGCCAGTTCACTTAAAGCATAGTAGTTCCAGTCATTTAATAGAACCCGTAAAAAATTGCGTTTTGAATTTAAAGTATTATTCCAGCTGATATACATGCTGAGTAATAAAACAGGGACATAGATGAGAGAAAATAAAACCATTTCATCCAGGCTGACCAACTGAAATACACCATAAAAAATGACAGCACTAATTAGCAAAGAGGTGAAAATTGAATTTCGAAAAGAAACTTGTACAGATAAATTGCCCAATAAAATAAAAATCACAGCGGCATATATATACGTGGTCACGATTGGACTATGTGACAAAACCAGAAGATCTAGCCATAGTGCAACTGCTACCGCGACGTATATGGGAAGTAAGCTGTCTATAATTTTAATATTTTTGCAGTAACGAAAGGCGATCCCGTTGATTAATATTGCACAGACCACAAGAATAATCCGTGAAATACCTGAAAGCATGCCAATTTCAGGGATCAGCAACCAGTCTACAAAAAAGTAACTTAAAAATATAATCTGACCAATAAAATTGACGCATTTTAAAAATTGTCGTTGGTGTTTGTTTTGATAGTCCAAGTAATATTGTTGAAATTGATCCGGAATACGTGTGGCTGGATCTCGTAATTCTTGTTCTATCTCTTTTTGATTTTCAACAGTACACAGCTGCTTTGGTAAAATATAGGCAGCTTCATGATTTGAATTTTTATCCACATTTGTCCCAATCTGATCAGGATTTTTATCATTGTTGTTATGAGAAATTTTTTGATCTCCCCTAAACATGGAGATACCCCTTTCTGTGTGGGCTTCATAAAGCAAGAATAATAGGGATAGTAATGAATTTTGTATATAACTTAAACAATTAATGGGGTGGGCAATTGTGACAAAATTTTATTTATATATAAAATTCATATGAATAGGACATGAATAGTAGGGTGGATGAAGAATGAAGAGATTGTTTTATTAAGGAAAATTTCAAAAGTAATATTGTTCTATACATGGTATTCAGCGTATTAACTTAGCTATAGGCTGAATCTGTAAGAGCCTATATGATCATAAGAATAGATTCAGGACATTCAAGAACGGTTTAGTCCGTACGATTCAGGATAAAAATATGACCAATAGCAATTATATAGAGCTTTCTGATTCAGATGATTGTGAAAAATACGTGAATCAATTTATTCAGGAATTTCCTTTACGTAGCGCGGAAATTGGGCAGGGAACCCTGATCAAACGTGCTTTGCCAAGTCGCCATAAACGCTTAATTGGGGCATGGTGTTTCTTGGATCATGCCGGTCCCGTGACTTTTCCACAAGGTGATGGCTTAGATGTTGGACCTCATCCACATATAGGTTTGCAGACCTTCACCTGGATGATTGAAGGCACCATGATGCATACGGATAGTTTGGGTACAAAACAGTTACTTCGCCCGAAGCAGGTCAATTTGATGACCGCAGGTTATGGGATTTCACATACTGAAGTTGCACCAGAAACTGAAACTCATATGCATGCTGCACAGCTCTGGATTGCGTTGCCAGATGATAAAATGAATATGGCGCCCTGTTTTGAGCATTATCCAGAACTTCCAGTCGTAGAAAAAGATCAGGTTGAATTTACCGTATTGGTCGGAGAGTTTTTAAAAACCAAATCACCGGTAGCCGTACATACGGAATTACTCGGGGTGGATTTAACGGCAAAAGAATCAGCTACCACCCGAATTAAACTCAATCCAAAATTTGAATACGGTTTCATGGCTTTGGGTGGGGGTGCTGTCGTGAATGGTCATGAACTGACTGAAGACAATATGGTCGTTCTTGAGCCGGGGGTGGCTGAAATTGAAATCCAGCTGCATGCGGGTAGCCGTATTCTACTGTTGGGTGGGGAACCTTTTGAGTCGCCAATATTATTGTGGTGGAACTTTGTCGGTCGTACTCAGGAAGAACTTTGCAAGGCTCGTGATCACTGGATTGAACAAGATGAACGCTTTGGCAATATTCCTGATTATCCAGGACCACGCTTAGAAGCGCCGGCATTCCCGGATAAAATGCGTGCCTCTAAATAAAAATAATATTTAGGAATGATCATCCTCATGGCCATTATTGCAAATGCAGAAGTACACAGCTTGGCCGAACCTTGGTCGGGCGAGATCAAGACTGGGACACACCAATTTATGACGGATAAACCCGAATCTTTTGGTGGGCAGGATAAAGGCCCTGCACCTTATGATTTGATTTGTTCAGGTTTGATTTCTTGTACCATGATTACGCTACGCATGTATGCCAGTCATAAAGGCATAGAGCTGGGTGAGTTTTCTATTGAAGCCGATTTTAATGCCAATAAAGAAGGCAAAGAGTGGATTGAACGTCGTTTGTCGTTTGCACAACCTTTGTCGGATGAGCTAAAGCAAAAGGTTTTAGAGATCAGCAGTAAAACGCCGGTGACCAAAACATTGTTACGTAGCCTAGACATTAATACTGTACTTGTCTAAGTTGATGAACCGATTGAAATGACATTTTGTGTAAAGCAGGATGTCATTTTTTTAGGGCTATACGTATAGTCAAAGCAGAAAAAATAGAGAGCAAAATAATGATTACATTGCACCACTTAGATCAATCCCGTTCCTTTCGAATTTTATGGGCTTTAGAGGAACTGGCTCTGAATTATCAGGTCAAGTTTTATAAACGCTTACCCACTTTTGCCGCACCGCCTGAATTAAAACTGGTTCATCCTTTAGCTAAAGCACCGGTATTGACCGATGCGGATCAAACCATTGCCGAATCTGCGGTGATTTTGCAATATCTGCAAGAAACCTATGATCAGCAACAGCAATTTAAACTGCAGAATAAGAAAGATCAGCAGCAATATCGCTATTGGATGCATTATGCGGAAGGTTCATTAATGCCGTTGTTGGTGATGCAATTGGTAATGAACAATGTACCGAAACAAGTACCCTGGCTGGTAAAGCCGGTCGCGAAAAAAATTACAGCAGGGGTGAAGGCTGGGTTTATTCAACCGCGTTTAAAAGATCATATTAACTATCTGGAAGATTATTTGGCGAAGCATGAATATGTGGCAGGCGATTTTTCTTTTGCCGATATTCAGATGGGTTTTCCGTTAGAGGCCATTCAGTCAAGAATATCAGGGTCATATCCTTATATCTCGGCCTATGTAAAACGTTTGGGGGAACGCCCGGCTTATCAGCGAGCAAAGTTTAAAGAACAGAACCTGGCTTAGAATGAGCCAGATATACTGTACGTCTAGCTCATCTGGTAGAGGCGTTCTTTAGGGAAGATCACTTTAAAAGTTGAGCCCTGGTTTTCTTTCGATTCAATTTCTAAATGTGCACCGTGTTGCATGAGTACATGTTTCACAATGGCCAGTCCTAGACCAGTTCCACCGGTTTGACGGCTACGTGCGCTATCGACACGATAGAAACGCTCGGTCAAACGCGGCAGATGTTTGGGGTCAATCCCGATCCCGGTATCTTCAACGGTAAAGATGCCATGCTCGCCATCATCATGCCAACCCATGGTAATGGTTCCGCCTTTAGGGGTGTATTTAATGGCATTGGTAATCAGGTTGCTGAAAGCACTGGCCAGTTCGGTATCTGAACCAATCAGGTCGCAATGACTGTCAATATCTAGATTTAGCGTGTGGTGATAGTCAACGTTGTAGGCTTGAGCATCATCAAACAGCTGGTTCATCAGACTCGGCATTTCAATAATCTGGTTCTTGGCAATTTGCTTGCTGCTTTCTAAACGAGAGAGCAGTAATAAGTCATTGACCAAGGCATTCATACGTCTAGTTTGTGCCTGCATCTGGTCAAAGGCACGTTTCCAGCGTGGATTTAAATCTTCCTGATCGGTAAAGGTTTCAATATAACCACTGAGTACGGTCAAGGGGGTACGCAGTTCATGGGAAATATTGTCGACAAAGTCTTTACGCATTTGTTCCAGATTATGCATGCGGGTGACGTCATAAGCCACCAATAGACGGCTCTCGCCACCAAAACGGGTCATTTTGACTTGTACATAATGGTCTTCAAAGGCTGAAGATTTCATTTTCAAGCCGTCGGGCGCATCGTCGATATTGTTGAAATATTGAATAAAATTCGGCTGACGCAGCAGGGTTAAAATATTACGGCCCCGATCTAAAGGTTTTATCCCGAGTAACTTTTCCGCTGCGGGATTCCACCATTCAATTTGATGTAAGTCATCAATCAGAACCACGGCTTCGGCTAGCGCAACCAGTGAAGATTGTGCGCGGTCAATTAAGCCGACCATTTCTGCTTGTACAATACGTTCTTGGCGCTGTGCGCGATAAACATTAAACAGTAATGCGCCCCAGATGCCATCCAAGTTGGGCGGAACATCATAAGGACGGTTAGAAATCCATTCATTCACCAAATACAGTGAACGGAGTTGCAGAGCAAAAAATATCGCGAAAGCGATGAAAATAAAAATCCAAAAATACCCAATCCCGATACCCATTAAAGCTGCAATGAGCAGTAAAAAGGCCAGTAAACGTAAATCTTGCTTGGCAAAAGTCCATAAACTGCTGTAACGGAATTGTTTATGTTCTCGTGCAATTTCCGGGATGGGGTAGGGTTCATACATAAAATGTGATTTACCTAAAAAACGACTAACCTAAAGCGACATCCGCGCGGGTAGAAAAACGGTAACCTGTGCCACGAACGGTTTGTATATAGCGGTCAACCCCAAAAGGTTCCAGCACTTTACGTAAACGGCGAATATGCACGTCAATGGTACGGTCTTCAATATACACGTTACCACCCCAAACCTGATCAAGCAATTGAGCACGGGTATAGGCACGTTCCGGATGGGTCATAAAGAATGCCAATAAACGGTATTCTGTTGGCCCCATCTCTAGAATATTATCAGCGTAACTGACGCGCTGGCTGACCGGATCAAGCATCAGACCATTGGCATCAATGGTTTTTTCGCCACTTAAGGCATTGGCACGACGTAATACCGCTTTAATACGTGAAACCAGTTCCCGGGTCGAGAAAGGTTTGGTCATATAGTCGTCTGCGCCCGCATCGAGACCTTGTACTTTATGGTCTTCTTCGCCGCGTGCAGTCAGCATGATCACTGGAATTTCATTTAAGCTTTCATCGCGTTTTAAGCGGCGGCAGAGGTCAACTCCGCTGATACCACCCGGTAACATCCAATCTAATAAAATAAGCGCAGGGCGTTGATCCACGATCATTTGGTGGGCTTGTTTAGCATCTTCTGCCTGTAAGCATTGAAAGCCTGCCATGTCTAAAGATGTATGAATCATCTCTCGAATGGGAAGTTCGTCATCGACGATTAATATATAGTCATCTTTCACAACGCAATATCCTATTTGATGTTAACGGTGAACCGTTTTGTATTTTATGACAGGCTTATTACAAAGATTAATTATGACAGTATCATTGCAGAAAAGGGGAGTATGCCAATTTTCGCAAAGAAATGTGACAATTCTTATACTGAAAAATAAACAATTTAAAATAAATCAGTCATCTAAATATAATGAATTCAACGCATTGGGTGAATTTTAACCTGAAGATTAAGATGAACTTTCTTTTTTCATTATTTTTTCTTTTTCTGAAAAAGTATCCAGCAACGATAGAAAAACAATACTGCAAGACGATAAAACCTCTTGCATCGACTGTTTAAAGCCACTGACCACCCAGCGAATGGCAATTTGAGTGACATAGCCATTTAGCCCAGTTGCAACTAAAGAAATTTCACGTTCAGAACGGTCAATATGCGGCATCATTAACATGACAAAGGCATGAATCATGCGGTCAAAACGTAACATGGTTTCATGAATGGTGGCTTGATTATGCAGCTCCTGAACCAGCATGGCATCGATATAAATAATCCGTGCCATACCTGGATTATCTTTTAATGTGGTGAGTAAGGCGGTTAAGCCTGATTCAATCATTTTGCGTGGGTCGGTCGAGGCCTGCATGATGGCTTGCATGACATTGTGCTGCAATTGATCGATCAATTTTAAAAAGATGGTTTGAAACAGTTCATCACTTTTCTTAAAAGATTCATAGAAGTAACGTTCGGTCAGTTTGGCTTCATTGCAAATATCTTTTACCGTCACCGCAAAAAAACCATGCGTGCCATAGGCTTCAATGCCTGCTTCAATCAGTTTTTCACGACGTGCCTGTTTACGCTCAGTTAAAGACAGGCCTTTAAATTGACGTTCTTTGCTTTTCGACGGCTTATTTTGTTGTTGTTCAAGATTTTCGTGTTGTTCAGTCATAAATATGGTGTGCCGAATTAAATCTAGGTTTTGCCCTATGTTAACAATAATTTATTCACAGACCTATGCTGAAAATGGCCAGATGGTCTTTGATCTTGCTATTGATCATATATTATATTGACAATGAGTATTGTCAAAATTATATTGGATGGATGAACTGCACCTCATCCCAACAGAAAAACAATCGAGATGTTTAGGTGAATGGTGCAGAAAAAATTGAATAAGGATGAGTCATGAAAAATTTTAAAAATAAAGTCGCAGCCATTACCGGTGCGGGTTCAGGTATTGGTCAGCAATTGGCTGTACTTTTGGCAAAGCAAGGTTGTCATTTGTCCTTAAGTGATGTGAATAAGCAAGGTTTGGAAAAGACAGTTGAATTGGTCAAAGAGAGTCATGTCCGGGTGACGACGAAAAAAGTCAATGTGGCCAAGCTTGAAGAAGTGCGTGACTGGGCCGCAGAAACCGTGAAGGATCATGGTTCAGTCAACATGATTTTTAACAATGCCGGTGTGGCATTAGGTTCAACCGTTGAAGGGGCAAGTTACGAAGAACTGGAATGGATTGTGAATATTAACTTCTGGGGTGTGGTCTATGGCACCAAAGAGTTTTTACCTTTAATCAAGAAATCGGGTGAAGGGCATATCATCAATATTTCCAGTCTGTTTGGTTTAACGGCTCAACCAACCCAGTCTGCCTATAACGCCACCAAATTTGCGGTACGTGGTTTTACTGAATCACTGCGTCAGGAACTGGACATGGAAAATTGTGGGGTAAGTGCGCTATGTGTCCACCCGGGCGGTATTCGTACCAATATTGCCAATGCGGCAAAAATGAATGACAGCATTCGAAGCTTAGGTATGCATCCAGAAAAATCGGCAAAATCCTTCAATAAATTATTACGTTGCCCACCAGAAGAAGCAGCACGTCAAATTATTGAAGCGGTGCAAAAAGATAAACGCCGTTTATTGATTGGTAATGATGCCAAAGCCATTGATTTGATGCAGCGCATTTTGCCGACTGGTTATCAGCGTGTTATGGCATTCGCTACAAAATTAGGCAATAAAAGCAAGAAATCTGCTTAAACCAAAAGCGCTTAAAAACCCGCAAATCGCGGGTTTTTTTATGCCTTAAAATTGCGGTATTTCGAATACTCAAAAAATTATTTTTCCTTAAGTTTTAGCTTATAAATTGAAGTTGGAGCGATGTTTAAAAAGCAGCCTTATATCTAAAAATAAGAAATAAAAATATAGAAACAAGCTGATTTGAAATAAGCACGTGTTGAAATATCAACACACATACCGCGTTAAAACCAACATGCCTGGTTGGAATAAAAACAATAAATTTAGTAAAAACAATAATTTATATGGTTGGCACGGTTGTTGCGAAATAACAGAAACTAAAACATGAAGAATAGGTCAAAACCTATGCGCAATTTAAATCATTTAAAAGTAAAACCACAGTGCTTGAGTATAGCCCACATGACTTCAGCTGATTTAGTGATGTGCATGACTATGTGTGGCTGTACCTACTGTCGCTAATAGAAATTGATTTAAAAAATGGCTGTTGGATGATCTGGACTATTGATCACGTGAATTATCCGAAGTTCGTTCAGAAAATAAAGAAAACTGAATAAGAGACAGGCCGCATAACCCATATTTCCCACGCACTACATTTACCCCCAAGTTCTTGGCTTGGGGTTGGGGCAGCTTTGCGCTTTGGGGCACAAAAAAGTGAAATGAGAGTATGAAAAAAACATCGTTAAACCTTGCAGTGACATTGATTTTATCTGCAAGCAGTCAATTGAGCTTTGCCAGTGACGCTGACTTACAACAGCAGCTGAGCAGCTTGAAACAACAAATTGAAACCCTGCAACAACGCTTAAATGCTGTTGAAGCACAACCCCAAGCCAAAGCTGCTGTTGTGGTACCCGTGAATGACAGCGTAGACAGTTATAGCAGTGAAGATACCGAGGGATCTGAACTGGCTGCTGGCCCAACACCGGCAACCTCCGATGACATTGAAGGTTTACGTGCCGATTTAGAAAACTATAAATATGACCAGTCTCGTCAGTACGAACGTCAAACGGTCAAGTCGACCCGCGATACAACTTTATTCGGTACGGTGCAACTGCGTGCCAATGTGCAGGACAATAACACTGCACCCAATACGCCTAAATCGAGCTTCGATGTGGGTACGGCATTGCTGGGTGTACGCGGTAATTTATTTAAAGATTATAACGAAGGCAAAAACCTCGATTATCAAGCATCGTTCGGTTATTCAAAACGTAATGATGGCAGCAATAATAGTAATTTTAACTTGCTCGATGCCTACCTGCGCTATCACGTATTGTCGACCAATGGTGGCGCAGAAATTCCACGCTTGAATTTAACCCTAGGTCAGCAATTACTGCCTTTTGGTCTGGATGTCCAGTCACCTGAAGATTTACGCCCCACCATCAGTACAGCAACCGCACCCACCTATCTAGGTTTATTTACCCGCCAAAACGGTTTGATTGTGCGTGGTGATGCCAAGCCTTTTGTGGACTATGGTGCGAACTACCGTGCCCCGTTGTTTGAATACGCGCTTGGTGTGACCAACGGCAATGGCAGCAACAAAACTGATGACAATAACGGCAAAGACTATATTGGCCGTGTGGCATTCACTTTGCCGGTGGACTATGCAAGTTGGTTACGTGAATTCAAAGTCGGTGCGTCTTATATCAAAGGCGAAGCAAAATTATCCGGCTCAGGTATTAGCGACAACAAAGCAAAACGTGATCGGCTGGGTTTCGATGTCTATTACAACCATGCACCTTTTGGGGTGACCTACGAATATCTACAAGGCAAAACCGATTATATCGACACGACTGTGCCTACCATAAAAGAAGCCAAGGCGGAGGGGCATACCTTTACCGCGTTCTATACCCTGGGTGACCAGTTCTACAACAGTATTAAATCCAATGCCAAATTTGACGATTTCTGGCCGAAATCGATTCAAGGTTACTACCGTTATGACAGCTATAACCCGAATAAAAATCAGCAAGATTATCTCGATAGCGCAAGTGGCCGTATAGGTGAATATGACATTCATTCACTTGGCCTAAACCTGTTTTTTGCCCAGACCACCAAATTCCAGTTGCAGCTCAATCACTACACTTACGACATTGAAGCCGCATCACAAAAAGACAGCAACGAATTGCAGGCGCAATTCCAATACACCTTTTAATTTTGATTGTTAAGGAACAGTTCGATGAAACTTTTTTCTAAAAAAATTGCGGCAACATTTTTAGCCCTCTCCGCATTCGGTTTAAGTTTACACATCCATGCAGCCAACCCAAAAGAAATCCGAATTTCTATGTCGGGTGCAGGTGAAGGCGGTAAGCCAAAAACAGGCAGTAGTTTTGTTGCTTCCGCGCATTTACGCGGTGTACTCGAGCAAGAATTTAAGAAAGATGGCATTGTCGTGAAATGGTTATTCTTCCCGGGTGCAGGCCCTGCAACTAATGAAGGTTTAGCCAACGGTAAAGTCGATTTTGCTTTACATGGTGATTTACCTTCATTGGTGGGTCGTTCTACTGGACTGAAAACCAAGGTTTTGTTTTCTACGGGACGTTTTGGTCCAACCTATGTGGTGATCCCTGCTGGATCAAATGCGAAGTCTTTTGCTGACCTCAAGGGTAAGAAGTTTTCAATCTTTAAAGGTACCAACCAACAAATCGTTTTTAATCGCGTGTTGGCTAAATATGGCTTTACCGAACGTGACCTACGGGTGATTTCACAAGATGGTTATTCTGCGCGTACATCTCTAGCAACAGGTGATATTGATGCCGCGATTACTTCACCCTTTAGTCTGGTTTCACGTGGAGTCGCAAAAACTTTAATTGAAATTAAAGACCCGAGAGTTGCCCCGATTGCACATTTTTGGGTAACCGAAAGTTTTGAAAAACAATATCCAGAAGTGACGCAACGTGTCGTCACGACACTGATCAAACAAGCAAAGTGGAGTTCAGAAGAAGCTAACCGTGTCACTCAATATAAGTTGTGGTCACAAAGCGGTATTCCACTGGTCGATTACCAAAAAACCTGGGATGGCTGGAACCTAAAAGATCGCAATACGCCATTACTGGATGAATTCCATCGTTCACAAATCGACAGTGCTTTAAAAATTGCCAAAGATGCGAAGTTAATCCGCCGCGATGTCGATACCAAAACCTGGTACGAACCAAAGTATTTAAACAATGCTTTAAAAGAACTGAATTTGCAGAACTATTGGCGCACCTTTAATGCCAATGGCCAGCCGAAATAATTCAGGAACATGGCTATGAATCCAATTGAAAGCAATGTTGTCACTACACCATTAACCGCAAAATTCATGAGCAGTTTTGTGCTGTTGACGATTATTGCCGGTTTAGGTGTGGGCGTTGCACGTATCCTGATTTCATTGTACGCCGTGCAACTTGAGGCGACTGAGTTTCAGTTGGGACTGATTGCGGCAGCGCAAAGTGCAGGTGTTTTGTTGATGGCACTGCCGATTGGGGTCATGGTGCAGCGTCTGGGTTCACTGAAAGTTTTTAGTCTGGGTAGTGTGATTGGTGCGGCTTTATATGCACTGACTCCGCTGCAAGAAAGTGCTTGGTACTTACTTATGCTGACTGCATTGGTGAGCTTTGTTTTACCGATGCGTTTTGTCTCGATCAATACGGTTTTTCTGAGCAATCTAAAACGCCTTGGGCCAGCCAAAGCAGGCTGGTTCCGTGGTTCGCACATGATGGGATTTTTCCTGATTGCCCCAGCTTTGACCGTATTGCTGATTCAGTATTTTGGTTATGGCGGCAGTTTTTACTGTGTAGCTGTGATGTTTCTGGCCACACTATTTTTTGCACCCTTTTGCTTTCAGCCGATTCATCAAACCGCAGCCAATGCACCGAGTTTTAAATTGCGTGATGTGGTGGCTCCATTGGCATTACTGAAAACCCATGCAGCTTTACGTGTAGTCTGCGCTTTAGAGTTTTTAAGCAGTATCGCAAATAATTATTTTGGCTTTTTTATTGTCGTCATCGCGATTCAAAGTTTCTCCATGTCGGAATCGGTCGCGGTGATGTTGCTCACCACCCAAGGCATTGTGTTTGTCGGCTCACTTTTCACACTGGGTGGCTTGGCTGAACTGATTGGCTATTCTAAATTTTACTGGATCGGACTGAGTTTAATTAGCAGTGCATTACTGATTTTGGCATTGACCCCGGTCACATTCTGGATGTGGCCGTCATCGCTGATGTTGGGACTGGGTTTGGGCATGTTGCATATTGCCAACTTTATGTCCTTTGCCAAAGTCGGCGAGCAAACCGCGATGGCAAAAATCTCACCGATTTTGGCTTTGGTCGGTCCGGCTGGTGGTTTGTTTGGTGGCTTTTTAGGCGCAGCCTTTGGCGCCAGCATCGGCTTACAAAATTTATTTTTCCCAATTGGTCTGGCATTTATCGGACTGATTTTATTGATCTCTCATGATCAGGCATTTATCTCTTTTTTAAAACCTGATGATTCACAACAACTCGCAGAAGGACAAGAACCATGAGCCTTACGAATGTAAGCACACATTCGGTACAGTGGCAAAGTTACCGGAGTACATTTGAATTTTTTAAGAAATACCTGAAAGTAACCTTGCAATTGGCTTGTGGTCTGCTGCTACCGGTGTTGTTTTTGGCGGTGTGGCATGTGGCAACCGTGCAGCAGTGGTTGCCAGAACAGATTTTGCCCGCGCCACAATTGGTGTGGAGTACCAGTGTTGAACTTTGGCAGTCCGGTGATTTGCAATTTCACTTTGCCACCAGCGCCAAACGTATTTTATGGAGTGTGTCTTTAGGTGTCAGCTTAGGCTTAAGCTTTGGGATCTGGTTTGCATTGTCACAACGCGCGCAGCGTTTTGTGTTACCGAGTATCAACTTACTGACCCAGTTTCCGATCATAGGCTGTATTCCACTGCTGATGATTTTCTTGGGCATTGATGAAGCCTTGAAGATTGTTGCGATCTCACTTACGGTAATTTCTCCAGTATTGATTGCGACCTTTAAAGGCATTCAACAAGTATCAAACCGTTTGCTAGAAGTAGCGCAAGTTTATCAATTCTCTAAATTTCAGACCTTTTCTAAAGTGATTCTGCCTGCCAGTCTGCCGGCCATTATTAGTGGTTTGCGTCAAGGCGTAATGCAGGCATGGTTAGCTTTGGTCTTTGTCGAACTACTGGCCAGTAGTGAAGGCATTGGCTTTCTGATGGTATGGGGACGTCAATTGATGCAGATGGATATTATTTTCATGAGCATCATTTTAATTGGCATCACGGGCTTTGTTTTAGACAGTGTATTGGCTGCCTTTGAACGCCTTGCTCGTTTTTACGCAACACGAGTAGGAGGCTAATCATGTCAGAACTCAGTCTTGCAAAATCAGTAATCAGCGTAAATCCAGGGGTGGAAAAAAGTATCAAAGTGCTGCAAGCCTTGATTTTACCTATCACTTTTATTGCACTTTGGGTGCTAGCATCGGCTTTACAGTGGCTCGATCCTAAATTGATTCCATCGCCACTCACGGTACTAATGGGTGCTATCCAGAGCTTTAGCCAAGCTGAATTTTGGCAAGGGTTTGCCGCCAGCCTGAGCCGTAATTTTGTCGGCTATGCGATTGGCGCCAGTCTAGGTGTTGCCTTTGGTGTAGCTTTAGGCACCACGCGCTGGATCAACTGGCTATTCGCACCCGGTTTTAATGTGTTACGTCAGGTTTCACTGTTTGCATGGTTGCCGTTGATCTCGACCTTTTTAGGCTATGGCAACGGCGCAAAAATCTTGTTTATTAGTCTTTCAGTATTTTATCCCGTCGCCTTGCATAGCCTTGAAGGCGTGAGCAGCATCAGTGCGAAATACAGCGAAGTCGCAAGAGTCTATCAATTTCCCAAACTCTACACCTACCGCAAGCTGATTTTACCGGCAGCCAGTCCACAGATTTCTGTCGGTCTGCAACTGGGTTTGATTTTTGCCTGGCTGGCAACCGTGGGTTCCGAATTTCTATTGGCAAATTATGGTGTTGGACTGGGTAATCTGGTCATTCGTGGTCGTGAGCAGTTTAATGTGTCTTTGATTATTTTAGGCATGTTGAGCATTGGCATGGTTGGAGTGATTTTAAACAGCATCCTAGCCCGTATAGAACGAAAAGTACTGCGCTGGCAGCAGCGTAGCTAGGAGAAATAACAATGAAAATACTTCCTAAATTTTGGCAAAAAGCGCTGCTCGGTGCAGTGATTGCAACCAGTGTGATTGCTGGTTGTAGCACACAACAGCTGGAAAAAAATCCTGCCGCAGCAGTCACGCATTTACGTTATCAAAGTTATCCCGGTCTGGTGTCCTTGCCTGAGCTGGCACAAGACTTGGGTTATCTGGGTAAAATTAAACTGGATTATGTGGGTACGGTGCAAGGTGGCCCACAGGATTTACTAACCCTGGTTTCAGGCGATGTCGATTTTGCCTCTGCCTTTAATGGCGCCGTGGTGAAAGTGATTGCAGCGGGACTGGATGTCGTGCCAGTTGTTGCATCCTACGGTAGCGATACGGAAATGAACGTGGGTTTCTATGTACTGGAAAATAGTCCGATTCGTAGCGCACGTGATTTTATTGGTAAAAAAGTCGCGGTGAATGCCTTTGGCGCACATTATGAGTTTGTCATCAAAGATTACTTATTACGTCATGGTTTAACTGAAAAAGAAATTCGTGATGTGGAGCTGATTGTCTTGCCGCCGGTCAGTACCGAACAAGCGCTGCGAAATGGTCAAATTGATATTGCGGTGTTCTCAGGCATTTTAGAAAAACGCGCATTAAAGAGTGGTGGTGTGCGCCCGATCTTTAAAGACATTGAGTTATACGGTCCATTTACCGCGGGCAGTTATGCGATGCGTAAGGACTTTATTACAGAGCATCGTGATGCAGCAAAAACCTTTGTGAGCGGTGTCGCACGTGCGCAAGAGTGGTTGCATCACACTCCGAAAGAGCAAATTGTGACGCGTATGGAAAGCATTATTGATAAACGTCAGCGCAACGAAACTAAAGTCCTGATTCCGTATTACACCGGAACAGGGGTAAAAGCGGTGGGTGGGGTACAAAAAGACCAAGACTTCGCGCCGTGGGTCAAAGCGTTGGTAAAAGAGCAAAAATTAAAACCGCATCAGCTGAATGTCAGCACGCTGTACAGCAATGAATTTAATCCTTATGCAGCACAAAAAAATTAAGCTTAGAAAAGGAATACAATAATGACCAGTGCCTTAAATTTAGATCATGTGCGTAAGGTTTTTCCTGCGCAAAATCATCCTCATAGCAAAAATTATAAACCTGAATTCATCGCGGTTGAAAATGTCACTTTAGATATCCAACACGGTGAATTTGTTTCCATTGTTGGACCAAGTGGTTGCGGTAAATCGACTTTACTTGACCTGATTGCGGGCTTAACCAAACCCTCTTCGGGGCAAATTTTACTCAGTGGTAAGCAAATTACCCAGCCGGGTTTGGATCGTGGCATTGTATTTCAGCAATATGCGCTTTATCCATGGCTGACTGCTTTGGAAAATATTGAATTTGGCCTGGAAGCCAAAGGTGTAGACAAGAAAACCCGTCGTGAAAAAGCTCAGTATTATTTGCAACTGGTAGGACTTTCAGGTTTTGAAAAGCATTATCCCAATGAACTGTCAGGGGGGATGAAACAGCGTGTTGCCATTGCCCGTAGCTTGGCTTATGAACCTGAAATTTTACTGATGGATGAACCCTTTGCCGCATTGGATGCGCAGACCCGTGAAACCTTGCAAGAAGAGCTGATTAAAATCTGGCAAAGCTCGAAAAAAACCATTGTTTTTATCACCCATAGTATTGATGAAGCAATTTTCCTCAGCCAGCGTGTGGCGATTATGACCTCCAGGCCAGGGCGAATTAAGGAAGTCATCGACATTCCAGCCAGCCTGAAAGCCAAAGCTGAGGACATTCGCTCCACGGCGGAATACGGCAAAATTCGTCATCAAATCTGGTCGCTTTTAAGCGAAGAAGTGATTAAGGCGCAAGCACTCGAAAAAGACAAACAGCTTGCACACGCATAAATAAAATTGAGGATTATTCATCATGTCATCGACTCAACAGGTTATCGTACATAGCGAAACCTATAGCGCGGCAAAACCGCGACTACAACTCACGTGGCTCAACACCATTTTTAAACGCAGTATTGCCATCATTTTATTTTTATTACTTTGGGAAAGTTTGCCACGCTTAGGTGTGGTCAGTCCCGCATTTTTACCGCCGTTGTCGGTCGTCCTGGATACGGCATGGCAGCTCTATCAAAGTGGTCAATTGGGTACGCATTTCTTTGCCAGTATTCAACGTTCCATTATCGGCTTTGTCCTGGCCTTAGCGATTGCCATTCCATTAGGGCTGGTGATTGGTTGGTACAAACTGGTTGCAGAAACTTTAAACCCATTGTTGGAACTGTTTCGTAACACCACTGCGCTCGCATTAATGCCGCTATTCATTTTATTTTTAGGTATTGGTGAAGCCTCAAAAATTAGTTTGCTGGTTTATGCGTGCACCTGGCCGATTCTGTTAAATACCATTACCGGGGTACAAACGGTTGATCCGCTACTGATTAAATCAGCGCGTACCATGGGTTTAAAACCCTATCAATTGTTCCGTAAAGTGATTTTGCCGGCATCGGTGCCGACCATTTTTGTCGGCATCCGCTTGGCTGGAGCGATCTCGATCCTGGCGCTGGTGGCGGTTGAGATGTTCGGTGCCAAAGCAGGTCTGGGTTACCTGATTATGTATTCACAATTTAGTTTTGAAATTCCACAAATGTTTGTCGGGATTTTAGTGATTACCTTGGTCGGCCTATCGTTTAATTATATTCTGATTGGTTTGGAAAAATACTTTACTGCCTGGAAACGTAATCCCTCAGAATGATATAAAAATGTAAAAAAGCAGTGTTGATTCACTGCTTTTTTATGTTTGCTAAAATAATAAGTATGTAAGTTTTAAAATAAATAAAATATTGATTTTTTAGTTTAAATTAAAATAAAACTCTAAAATAAATTATGTATTTTTTAATATAGTGTCTGATTTATTTTTAAAAAATACATTTAATTATAATAATGCATATTTCATTAAACGCGTGCGAATCACATTGCGTGTCACGCCAAGCAAGCGTGCAGTATACACCTGATTGTATTCGCAGTAAGCATAGGCACTACGAATAAACTGTTCTTCAATCAGTTCATTGATATTCAGTTGTGGCAATTGCTGCGAGGCTTGAAACAAATGTTGAAAGGTGGATTGCAATAATTTTTCAGCATCGGCATTGGCTAAAATTTCTGGTAGTGCAGATAGGTCTAAATCGTTTTGCTGTGTACTTGGATTTTGTCCTTTGCTGCGGCTATGCAGAAGGTTTGAGAAGCGAATATCATCTGGTTCAATCACACCATTCTGACTGACTAAAACCGCATGATGAATGGTGTTTTCCAGTTCACGAATATTACCGGGCCAGCGGTGCTGATGTAACTTTTTTAGCGCTAAAGGCGAGATGCGTAAAGGGGTGGCATGGGGATTGGTTTGATAGCGTTCCACAAAGAATTTTGCCAGCGGTAAAATGTCGTCACGACGCTCTGCAAGTCTTGGAATTCGTAGTAAAGCTACGTATAAGCGGTAAAATAAATCCTCACGGAATTTACCTTCCAGTACGGCTTTTTCAAGGTCGATATTGGTCGCTGCAATAATCCGTACATTAATCCGAATCGGCTTGAGCGAGCCGACCCGGACAATCTCGCGTTCCTGTAAAATGCGCAGTAATTTCACCTGCATCGGCAGCGATAAATCACCAATTTCATCTAAGAACAATGTGCCATTGTGCGCTGCTTCAAACCAGCCAATGCGCTGATTGATTGCACCGGTAAAGGCACCTTTTTCGTGACCGAATAACTCGCTTTCTGCTAAAGATTCGGTTAAGGCGCCGCAATTGACCGCAATAAAAGGGCCTTTGGCACGGTGACTCAAGGCGTGAATTTGTCTGGCCACCAATTCCTTACCCGTACCGGTTTCGCCAATAATCAAGGCATTGGCATCGCTTGGCGCAATTTGTTCAATGCGCTCCAGTAACGCCTTTGATAGAGGATCTTCAAAGACGGTCGCTCGGGCGCGTTCGTAGCGAACCGTCTGACTGACGCTAGGATGCGTTAATATAGACATATGATTTGCTTCATTATAAAAATTGAACTCATCATGAAATATTTAATATCGAAAAATAAATAATAAAACGATATTTAATTATCTGTTTTGCTGCATAAATACTTTTTGATAAATATATCTGTTAAACAGATAAATAAAGCATGCATAACTAAATATTAAATCGAGATAAATGATCAGCTAAAAATATTTTATATTAAGTAAATCATAAACACAGAGTAATTATAATGACAATCACAGCTGTTAACGTACGTAATCAATTTAAAGGCGTTATTCAAGAAGTATTAGAAGGTGACGTTGTTTCAGAAATCAATGTGGAAACCAAAGCAGGTCTGTTCACTTCAATTATTAGTACCCGTTCAGTCAAAGATCTTGATCTTAAAGTGGGTTCTGAAGTGGTGGTATTGATCAAATCGACGGAAGTGTCCTTGGCGAAGCTGTAATTCGCCATGACCTCAAGCTTTACAGGAGAATTGAGTTATGACACAGCAAGCAACAGGCCATATATCTATTCAGCAACTGAGTAAAACCTATCCAACGCAAAATAATGACAAACTTACTGTACTGGACGATATTAATTTAGATATCCAGCCGGGAGAATTTATCAGTATTGTCGGCAGCAGTGGTTGTGGTAAATCCACACTATTACGCTTATTGGTTGGACTGGAAAACAGCTATCAAGGTCAGATCCAGGTGGATGGCAAAAAGATTTTTGGCACCAGTTTAAACCGCGGGATCGTATTTCAGGACCATCGTCTTTTTCCGTGGTTAAGCGTGCGTGAAAATGTGCGTATTGCACTGCATCAAAGTAAGCTGACCCGTGCTGAAGAAGACAAGCTGATTGATGAACATCTGCAACTGGTTAATCTGACCAGTTTTGCCAATGCCTATCCATCGCAGCTTTCAGGCGGGATGAACCAGCGCGTGGCGATTGCCCGCAGTTTGGTGAATCGTCCGGAAATCTTGTTTCTGGATGAACCATTTGGCGCACTGGATGCCTTAACCCGTCAGAACCTGCAAGATGAATTGCAGCGGATTTGGCAGGCAGAAAAAATCACCATGGTAATTGTGACCCATGATGTGGAAGAAGCGGTATTTCTAGGTGATCGCGTGGTGGTGATGCAGCCGCATCCGGGTCGAATTAAACGCATTGTGGATGTGCCCGTTGTGCATCCACGCAAACGTGAAGATGTGCGTTTGCACAATATTAAAAATGATATTTTGCTCGATTTTAGTGACCCATTCAAAGATCAACTCCACAGTAAGCCAGCGAAGTTTTCCGATTACCAGTTTGCCTGGTAGTCACATTTTTGTTTGATCCAAAAGCCTGCGTAAAGCGGGTTTTTTTATATCTTTTAAAAATAATCCGATATAAAAAATCCCTCATAAATGAGGGATTTTTAATTGGTTTTAACTTAAGAGGCTTTTACTTGTTGACGTGCCAAAACATACTGGTTTTCAGGACGTTTCAGTCCTAAGTTTTCACGCAAGCTTGAGCCTTCATATTCGGTACGGAACAGGCCACGGCGCTGCAGTTCAGGCACAATAAATTCGACAAAGTCATTCAGACCGGCAGGGGTGGTCGGCGGCAAAATATTAAAACCATCCGCGCCTTCATTTTCGAACCATTGTTGCAGTTGATCCACCACTTGTTCAGGCGTGCCAATGAGAGTCCAGTGACCACGTGCTGATGCAATATATTCATACAGTTGGCGAATGGTAAAATTATGCTTGCGCGCAATATCAATCATCATTTGCTGACGGCTGGAGAAATTAATGTCGGCATCTTCAAGTTTCGGGAAAGGAGCATCCAGGTCATATTTTTCTAAATTAATCCCGCCAGATAAACCTGACAATAAACTTAAACCGACTTTTGGATGAATTAAGCTGTTCAATAATTCATATTTTTCTTGCGCTTCCTGTTCAGTTTTAGCCACGAAAATAGACACACCCGGCATGATTTTCAAGTCATCTGCATGACGGCCATATTTCACTAAACGGCTTTTGACATCACGATAGAACTCTTGGGCATCTTCCAAATTTTGTTGAGCGGTAAAGATGACCTCAGCATATTTTCCTGCAAGCTCTCGGCCATCTTCGGACTGGCCCGCTTGCACAATCACCGGATAACCTTGCGGTGGGCGAGAGACGTTTAGGGGGCCTTGGACGCTAAAATATTTGCCCTTGTGTTCTGGCTCGTGAATTTTATCGGCATGGAAAAATTGCCCCGTTTCCTTGTTATAAATAAAGGCATCATTTTCCCAAGAATCCCAAAGTTTTTGGGTTACTTCGATAAATTCATCGGCACGTTCATAACGTGTTTTAGGATCTGGATGTTGTTCTAAGCCGAAGTTACGCGCGGTATCGGGGGATGCGGTGGTCACCACATTCCATGCTGCACGACCTTTGGAAATATGATCTAAAGACGCAAATTTACGCGCCAAAATGTAGGGATCTTCATAAGTGGTTGATGCGGTCGCAATAAAGCCCAGATTTTTGGTCACTGCAGACAACGCAGCAAACAAGGTCACCGGTTCAAAGCCGACGCCTTTATCCCCTAAGCCTAATTCACCTTCAATTGCCGAACCCCAACGAACGGATAAGCCATCTGCTAAAAAGTAAGCATCAAATAAACCCTTTTCTGCGGTTTTTGCGAGTTCGATAATGTAATCAAGATTCAAGTGGTCTTGAGGGCGAGATTCAGGATGACGCCAGCCCGCAGCATGTTGAGCGGTCGCGGGAATAAAGGCACCGAGTTTAATTTGACGTTTTGACATTGTTCTATCCTATGATTGGTATTTTTCTCAACAGTGCATATTTCAAATTGTATGCCAATTAAAAAATATAATTAAAACAATAATATAAAATAGATATGATTTTTATATGTTTAATAATCAGCAGAAAAAAGGGCAGCTTTGTTTAAAAGCAGACAGTAGAAAAAATGCAGTGCTTATATGAAAAGTGAGCTATTGAATGAGAAGAGGGCAATCTCTGTTGTTATGCTATTTTTTTAGATAAATCAAAAAGGGGGGATTTTTAAAAATGGCATAAAAAAATGCCCCGAAGGGCATTTTAAATCGTTCTTGGATTAAGATGCCTGCGCTTGTTGTTGTACCAGAACATATTGGTTTTCAGGACGTTTTAAACCCAGATTTTCACGCAAAGTGCTTCCTTCATATTCAGTGCGGAACAGGCCACGACGTTGCAGTTCAGGCACAATAAACTCCACAAAATCATTCAGACCTGCTGGAGTCGACGGTGGCAATACATTGAAGCCATCTGCTGCTTCATTTTCAAACCAGTTTTGCAACTGATCCACCACCTGTTCCGGTGTACCAATGAGCGTCCAGTGACCGCGTGCCGAGGCAATATATTCATACAGCTGGCGGATGCTGAAGTTATGTTTTTGTGCAATCTCAATCATCATTTGCTGACGGCTAGAGAAGTTGATGTCGGCTTCTTCCAGTTTCGGGAATGGTGCATCCAGATCAAATTTTGAAAGATCAATATGACCAGCCAAACCAGAAAGTAAGCCTAAACCGACATCTGGGTGAATCAGGCTGTTTAACAACTGATATTTTTCTTGGGCTTCTTGTTCGGTTTTTGCCACGAAAATGGATACGCCCGGCATGATTTTTAAGTCATCGGCATGGCGACCGTATCTACTTAAACGTGCTTTGACATCACGGTAGAAGGCTTGTGCATCATCCAAACTTTGTTGTGCAGTGAAAATGACTTCGGCATATTTTGCTGCCAGTTCACGACCATCTTCCGACTGACCCGCTTGGACAATCACCGGATAGCCTTGCGGCGGACGAGGGACATTCAGTGAACCTTGTACATTAAAATATTTGCCTGTATGTCGCGGTTCATGCTGCTTGGTTGCATCAAAGAATTGACCGCTTTCTTTATTATAAATGAAGGTATCATCTTCCCAGGAATCCCAGAGTTTTTGCATCACTTCAATAAATTCATCGGCACGTTCATAACGGACTTTTGCATCTGGATGGGCAGTAAAACCAAAGTTTCGTGCCGTATCGGCTGAAATGGTGGTGACCACGTTCCATGCGGCACGCCCTTTAGAGATATGATCTAAAGAGGCATATTTACGTGCCAAAAGGTAAGGTTCTTCATAAGTGGTTGATGCGGTGGCAATAAAACCAATGTGTTTGGTCACTGCTGAAATAGCCGCAAATAATGTTACCGGTTCAAAACCAACCACCTTGTCGCTATAACCAATACTTTGCTTGTTTTTGGAAGCACCATGACTCCAATTCACCGATAAGCCATCGGCAAGAAAATAGGCATCGAATAACCCTTTTTCGGCAGTTTTCGCCAGTTCAATCGCGTAATCAATGCTTAAATGATCTTGTGGACGAGACTGCGGGTGACGCCAGCCTGCTGCGTGCTGAGAGGTGGTGGGAATAAAAGCACCCAGTTTAATTTGTCGTTTCGACATGGTCATACCCTGTTGTAATCATTCATTTTCACATGGTTATAACAAGGAATCAGAAGCTTGGAAAATACGATAAAATTAAATCCTTATCAGCTATATGGGATAAGGAAATGGATCGTATCAATCCGCCTTTTGCAGTGGCTTTTGCAAAGAACAGTGATTGTTTAATTTATTTTTAAATTAATGCCTTAACGGTTTTTTTCTTCCAGACTAATTGATAATACAGACCTTGAAGAATACATAAGCAGACAAAGGCCAAGGCATACGCATACCAGATGCCTTGCAAGCCCCACCATTGGCTGAACAAATAGGCGCACGGCACTTCAATGCCAATAATGGCAGCAATATTAATGATCATGGGAACAGTCACCGTACCACTGGCACGCATGATTGAAGCAAAAATGGCACTCGCACCAAAAAAGATAATCGACCACAATACAATAAATAAAAGTTGCTGCCCTAGTACAACCACCGTCGGGTCGGTGATAAACAGTGCCATCAGATATTTTGAGAACAGATAAGCCAAAGCCACCAGTCCACCGGTAATGACGATATTCATACCCAGTGCGGTACGCGTGACTTTGTTCAGGAGTTCTGATTTTCCTGCACCAATCGCTTGAGCGGCAAAAATGGAAGCAGCAATAGAAATAGACAGAGCGGGAAATTGAATATAGTTCAGCACCTGATTAACTGCCCCATAGGCTGCAGTTGCATGCGAACCATAACGATTCACCAAGCCGACAATGACTAATCCTGCAACGGATGTCGTCACCATTTGAACCCCAGTTGGAATGCCCAAACGCAGAATGATTATACTAAGTTCACGTTGATGGCGAATATGACTGAGCAGATGACGGTCAGGCTTAAGTGGATGATCTTTTTTATTTAAATATACGGCTAAAAAGATCAGTACCGCAAGGTAACCGACAATGGTGGCAATGGCAGGTGCAACAATGCCCATTTTCGGAAAGCCAAAATACCCCGCAATCAGCACAGGGGTAATCAGTACGCCAATCAGAATAGTCATGCCGGATGCAATCAGCGGGGTGGTACTGTCACCGACACCGCGTAAAATTGAAGTATAAATAATATAAATAAACAGCAAGGGACTGCCGGCCAGCATCCATTGTACATAAGGCAATGACAGATGCATGACATCTGGATCTGTGCCTAAGGCTAGCAAAATATGTTCAGCAAAAAGCACCCCGAACAGGGCAATAATACTGCCGCCAATTAAAGTCATAAACAGGGTCGAACCGACGACAAAACGGACTTTTTCAATATTTTTCGCCCCCCAGGCTTGTCCAATCAATACGGTTGCACCTGCTGAAAGGCCAATTACAAAAGCCAACAGACAGAACAAAATCGGGAAGAATACAGCCACTGCTGCAATCGCATTCACCCCCATCATTTGCCCGACAAAAATGGTATTAATCGTTCCTGAAAGGTTCTGCAAAATATTGGTCGCAATCAACGGCCACAGAAAAACTAAAAATGTTTTCCATAAGTTTTGTTGATCGAGCAGTGATTGATGATGGGGCATGGAACGTCCTGTAAAAATATTTTTATCATTTTCAGATTTAAGCTAACCCTAGCTGAATTAGCTTAAAATAGCCTTAGCTTTTAGGTAACTGAGGCTTAAACTTACGAATACATCATCAACTTAAACAGCAGATAAAATGGCAGATGCCTGTTCTAAGGTTTCATCTTTTTTGGCAAAACAAAAACGGATTAAACGTAAATTTTCGGGCGCTTGCTGATAAAAAACGGAAACAGGAATCGCCACAATGCCATGATGCTCAGCGAGAAATTTACACATCTCGACATCGTTTAAATCGGGGCGAATGGCACTGTAATTTAGGTTCTGGAAATAAGTCCCTTGTGACGGGGTAAAATAAAAGCGTGAGTTGCGAATGCCTGAATTAAACAGATCACGTTTATCCTGATAAAAGTCGGCAAGTTGTTCAATATGTTCAGGATGCTGTTGCATAAAAGTCGCCAGTGCCATCTGTATTGGAGTGACACCGCAAAAACTGACAAATTGATAAACCTGCCTAAATAGTTTCATCAGTTCAGGCGATGCGATACAGTACCCGGTTTTCCAGCCCGTGACATGAAAGGTTTTACCAAAGGAACCGACCACAATGCTGCGGTCACGCAATTCAGGGAAAGACAGCGCCGAATAGTGCTTTTGACCATCAAAAACCAGATGTTCATAGACTTCATCGGACAGCACTACAATATTCTTGTCACGAATCAGTTCAATTAAATTTAACCAGTCCTGATGTGACCAAATTGCACCGCTAGGGTTGTGGGGAGTATTCACAATGATCATTCGGGTCTTGTCGTTGATGGCATCTTTGACCTGATTCCAGTTCACAGAAAACTCGGGTGCAACCAGAGGAATATGAATGGCTTTGCCACCCACCAGTTGCACACTTGGGCCATAACTGTCGTAGCTGGGGTCAAAAATAATGACTTCATCACCGGCATGAATGAGTGCCTGAATCGTACAAAAAATTCCGATGGTTGCCCCTGGGGTAATGGTGATTTCCGTGACGGGATCAATCACCAGTTGATCGCGTTTTAAAAATTGATGTGCCAATTGTTCGCGTAGCGAAATCAGTCCATCACTTGGCGCATATTGATTAAAGCCATCCAAAGCAGCTTGGCTTAAAGCTTTTAACAGCGCAGGAGGGGCTGCAAAATCGGGAAAACCTTGAGAGAGATTTAACGCATTCAGGCGATGTGCCATTGCAGTCATCACACTGAAAATAGTCACCCCTTGTGCAGGCAGTTTGGAATGGAGGTTAATCATGACCCGAACTCTTGAATATTGTTATTCTTTTCAGTGTAGCAGCAACACAGGAACTGAAAAATAAAAGTCTAATTTAATCTCTGCATTTTTAACCTCATCTAATCCATTTAAGTGAATGCAGCTTTTTCATAAAATTAACAAAAAACTCACTAGACTAAAAAAACAACATTTCCTAGAATGCAGCCACTTATTAAAATAATATCCTTAAAAATAATAAATTATTATGTTAAACACTATCCATGCTGTGATTGAAGCTATGGGCTTAAGTTTGCAAAAACGCGCCCTGCATTTATATTTTTCCAACGAATTGCTCAATCCTCAGGTCTTTATTCAAAGAATTGAAGGACAACATCGCATTAATCATGGCTTCAAGGCTGAACTGATTTGCTTGTCGACCAACGCGTATATTCCGCTGAAACAATTTATTGGCGGGCGAGTCGCTGTCGATCAAGTCACTGATTTAGGTGAACTCTCACGAATCACAGGTGTGGTGACGGGAGCTAGCCAAGGTCAAAGTGATGGGGCATTAACGCTGTATAAACTCACCATTGAAGATGCGACCGCACTCTGGCACAAGCGCCGGAATAGTCGTGTGTTTATGAACAAAAGCGTGCGTGATATCAGTGAAATCCTGTTTAAAGAATGGCAAAGTAAAAGTGCCTTATTTGCCGCCAGCTTGAGTCTAAATACGCAAGGCTTAACCCGGGAATACGATGTCCGTCCTTTTGTGATGCAATCCAATGAAACGGATTATGAATTTCTCACACGACTCTGGCGCAGTGAAGGCATTAACTGGCTGATTGATGAGTCTGAATACCGAGTTGCAGTTTCCTCCTTTACGATTCAGCCGCAGAAACTACGTTTAATTGATGAGAATCATCAATATAGTGGGTTAAACAGAAGATCAATCCGATTTCATCGCAGTCATGCCACAGAACGCTTGGATAGCATCACCAGTTTTATTGCCGAACGCTCTTTGCAGTCCACCGCAATTCAGATCCAGCGTTGGCAAGCCAACAGCCTATCGCAAGATCAAGCTAATAGTCTGTTTAGTACTCATCAACATAGTGAGTTGCAAGACAATGAAATCTTAAGCTTGGAGCAGGCTTGGACGATCAGCCCGGCATGGACATCAGATTTAACCGGTGCGGATCAGACTACGGTTTCAGGTCGTAAGCAATTAGAAAAACTCAATCAGCAGTTGTCCCGATACCAAGATTTGCAGGCCAAATTCTTCACCGCCAATAGCAGTGTACGTGATGCACAGGTGGGGTATTGGTTTGAATTAATCGATCATCCAGAAATTGATCTGCATTCAGGTTCAGATAAAGAATTTCTGATTTTGGGAAAAGCTTTTTATAACCAAAATAATTTACCGAAAGATATTCTCCGCCAGCTAGATGCCTTATTAACTTTAAGCCGTTGGCACCACCAAGGCGATGAACGACAAGCCAATGAGCTGTATGTAGTACGTCGTAATGTTCCCGTGATGCCTGAATATAGTCCTTTAATGCATCGACCTGCGGCCTATCCACAACGAGCCAAAGTCGTTGGACCTGAAGGTGAAACCATTTTTGTGGATGCATGGGGACGCATCAAAGTCCGCTTCATGTTTACTCGTGCGGACGACCATGATCACGATGGCGGTGCGGGGAGTAATGACAACGATACCGATTCAGCCTGGGTTGATGTGTTGACCCCTTGGGCAGGCGAAGGTTATGGCGCACGATTCCATCCTCGAATTGGTGAAATTGTGGTGATCGACTTCTTTGAAGGTGATGTTGACCGGCCTTTCGTGGTGGGACGTATTCATGAAGCTGAACGCCATCAAACCAGGTTTGATATTAAAGGTCAGTTGCCGGATACCAAAAAGTTAAGCGGTATTCGTTCACAAGAAGTGGCTGGAGCAGGCTTTAACCAGCTCCGTTTTGATGACACCACCGGACAGATCAGTACCCAATTGCAGAGCAGTCATGGTACCAGTCAGCTGAATTTAGGAAATTTGAGCCATCCTAAAGATAAAGAAATCAGTGATGGGCGTGGTGAAGGGTTTGAGTTAAGGACAGATCAGTACGGTGCTGTTCGAGCAGGTAAGGGACTACTAATTTCGACATATCCTCAAGATCAAGCCAATGGTCATCATCTCAGTACAAATGAAGCAAGAACTCAACTGCAATCAAGTCTGAATAATTCTGAAGTATTGAGTCAAATCGCAAAAAATCAGCTGACAGATCCGTTAGATGTTTTAGAAAATTTGAAGGCTTTTCTTGAGCACATTGAAAGTGGGGAAAAAGAGCAAGCGGATAGCTTTAAACAGTCTTTAATGCTATTGGCTGCGCCTGATTCGATTGCCCTTACGACAAATCAAGATATTCATATTTCAGCAGATCAACAGATTAACCATAGTGCGGGGGAGAGTATTAACTTCAGCACACAAAAGTCTTTGATTGCGCATGCAAGTCAGAAAATTAGTCTTTTTGCAGTACAAGAAGGAGCAAAGTTATATGCAGGAAAAGGAAAGGTTGAATTACAAGCACAGGATGATGCCATTGAAGTCATTGCTCGCAAGGTGATTAAGCTGATTTCTACCGAAGATAAAATTGAAATGATTAGCCCTAAAGAGATTGTACTGACTGCTGGTGGTTCGCAGTTAAAAATTAATAGTGAAGGTATCTTTACTACGACTGGTGGCAAGTTTGAGAGTAAGGCGGGGCAGCATAGTTTTATGGGAGGGGGGAAGGTAGTTATGCCTCAGACAAGTCTGCCAATACTGGAAACGCCTTATAGTAATCAAATGGATTACAGCTGGAATAGTTTTTCAGAGGGTGAAAAGGAAATTTTTGTTGTTGATAAATTAGATGGAAAATTAATTAAAAATATTAGAAATGAGCTAGATAGCGAAAAAAACATGAGTTCCTTAAGATTCTATACTCCACAACAAACAGAATTTACAGCCTTGGGATTTAATTCTTTAAATACTTATTTAAGTCAGGAAATATCAAACAATAATTGTGATGAGTTAATAGAAGAAATAGAAGAAGAAATTTTAGAAGATGATGAAGTTTATACAGAAGAGGATTTTGATTAATGAGTAATCTAGTCACAATTTTTTCTAAATTCTATGATAAATCTGGTCAACACATTATTAATCTAAATGTAAAGTCTCGTTATCATGGATCAACCAGAGAAAACCAGCAAAAGACAGATGGAAAGGGTTTTTTCATCTTTCAGGCATCTTCTAATAGAACAATCGAAATTTTGGTCAAGCCTCCAAATGCTAACGATTATATGGTTTTTAAAACGATTAATTCGTCCGTCATTTCATCCACTACTCATCCAATAAAAGTTTGTTTACCAAAAACTATTGAAGAATATCGAAAAGAAAATATAAAAATTCCTCAGAGTAAAACAGTAAAGAATTTTTTTAAGGTGGTTGATAGTAATGGAAAAGTGATGACTAATTTTCCTATACAATCACGTCCTAAAGGGAAAAAATCTTTTGAACGTTCTACTAATGAAGAAGGACTTGTAGAAATAGAATCTTCTCCAAATAGAGACATAGAAATTTTAGTTCTGACATCGAGTGATAAATTTGTTCTAAAAAAATCTGTAAATTCTGGCAATGGTTCACAACAACCAGTTCTTATTAAATTAGATGAACCATATGATAATTTTAAAACTTTATCGACAATAACGCTTCTAGATAGAAATGATAATAATTATATTGTAGAAAAAACAAATGTTGAAATATGGGCTCTAGATAGTAAAGAAAAAAATATAATTACTACTTCAAATGGAAAGCTTGCGGTTCGAGGTTATATTGGAAAGTGGTTGAAGATAACACTATATAAACCTGATGGTAGCCCGCTAAAATCTGTAGACTATTTGCCAAAAAGAATAAATGAAAGTTCAGTTAAGTTGCATTTAGATGTGGATGTAACAATCGGTAGAACAGCGAAAAATGAACCGAATATTACTAAACAGATAAGAGCAAATATACTTATAACTATGAATCAAATGCAAAAAATGTGGCCCAAAGCTGATCCTGAAAAAATGAAGCCTATTTTAGATGAATTAAATAGAGATCTAATTGGCTATAAGCTAGATACTAGATTAAGACAAGCTCATTTTATGGCTCAAGTTAGACAAGAAGTAGGGTCTTCATTTTCATTAAGAGAACAAGTTGAATATATGGGGGCAGCAGCATTAAAACAAATCGGATACTATAGAACACATCATAAAGATGCATATATAGATGGATATAAAAAAGGCAAAGGACCTGCAAATGGAGAAGTAATTGCTAACCGTATGTATGATGATAATTATAGAGGAGAAAAATATAAATTAGGTAATACCTCTCCGGGCGATGGTTGGAAATATTTAGGACGAGGATTAAAACAGTTAACAGGTAAGTCTAATTACCAAGATTTAACTAATATGTATTCAATTATATGGGCAGATGAAAAAGTGGATTTTGTAAAAAATCCAGAATTAATCGAAAAGCCTAAATATGCTGTAAGATCTGCTATTCGCTTTTGGCTAAAATATAAGTTATATGATGTAGCTGATAAAGGAGCGGAGGGAGTACAAGTGGATACTATTACTAAGATAATCAATAAAGCTACAGATTCATATGCTGCTCGTCGTCAGCATTTTATCCATGCTTATAAAATTTTTATTTAATTTAGTGGGAGTAGGACTATATAATGAAAAAAAAATCATTAATTATTTTTTTAAGTATACTAAATTCTTTTTTTTCTCAGAATTTATTTGCAAAAAAATATTGTACCCAAAGTGAAATTATTAATTTAAGAATTTTTGAAAAAAATAATTATAAACTATATAGTTATTCTTGTAGTACAAGTGAAGGTATCTATTTAAAAAATTTTTTAGGAAATTCAAATAAAAGAATTTTTTTAAATGAATTTGCTGATTTTGCGGCTAAAGAATCTCCTGAACTTCTAGCAGTAAGCGTATACAAGGCAAAGACCCAAAAGCCTCCAATTTTAATAACACTTCATAGAGCATACTATTGCTGTACTCCCCAGTTAGAGGGAAATATTTATAAAGTTAATCTTTATCAAATTATTGGAAATAAAAATAATTTTTCAATAAGAGATGTAACAAATATACTTGGTGAAAATTCAGAAGGTTTTGAGGGGCAATCGGAGGGTCAAGTTTTTTATAAATATAAAAATATTGCATCTATAAAAGAATGGCTTGAAGTAAATTATAAATAATATGCTAATTTTAGAGGTTAAAGGAGGTAAGGAGATACAATTTATAAAAGAATGGCTTGAAGTAAATTATAAATAATATGCTAATTTTAGAGGTTAAAGGAGGTAAGGAGATACAATTCGATAATTTCTGGAAATCAAACTTTTGTTTCAGTACTGAAGTTTAAGTATAAAGGGGGGGAATTATTAAATGTGATTATATCCAGAATTACTTATACAAAAATTGCGGTAGGTAGTTTATTAATGATCATAATTTGACTTATATGGACTGTAATTATAAAGTAAAAAAGACTTTAATCAAAAACTAAAGTCTTAAAATTTATAAAGTAAAAAATTAAACAGGTGTTAAATACACCCTTCCAAAACCTTTTTCAGCAATTCCTCACTAGGTGCAAAGTAATAAGCACCATCAACTGGAGTTACAAAGTGAAGCAGGCGATCATGAATACCATCGCCAATTGTACCAAACATGTGTTGCAACATATGATCAATAATTTCTAAGTTCTTGGTATACGCAATAAAGAATAAACCTTGGTCCCCTTTACCATCACCATAAGGAAGAGAGTGACGTAAAATTTCCATTTCTTCGCCTTCATCATCTTCTATCACCACACGGGCAATGTGGGCATTTTTAGGTTTAACGTCGTCATCCAGTTCAATAGATTCTAATTTAGTCCGACCAATCACATTTTCTTGTGCATCGACTTTTAATTGTTTCCATTTTGCCAAGTTATGCGCATAACGTTGTGCAAAGACGAATGAACCATCAGCGAAAACGCCAGCATCTTCACCGAGTAAAGCGACTTCTGCACGGTCATCCGGGAATTGTGGGTTTTCAGTTCCGTCAATAAAACCAGTCAGGTCACGACCGTCAAAATTACGGAAACATACCCGTTCATCCAACACTTCAACTTTATCTTGAATACCTTCAAAGAAAGATTGGCTTAAGGCAAAGCAAATGTCCGTGCGTTGAGATGCAACATGAATTAAAACATCAGCAGGAACAACAGTCATTTGAAATGAACCGTGGATGGATTCTAATTGCTTAAAACCCTCAGGAGTTTGATTATAAAGTTTTGCCCAAAGTTCAGGACCAAATGCTACACCCGTTTTAATCTGTGCATTTGGATGCTGGGTGATTAAACGATCACGGGTGGTAAATAAATCTGCAAGTTTTTCTTTTAACCCATCAAGCGTTAAGTCTTTTAAACGTAAAACAATAAACCGAGCATGATCTGATGGTAATGGTAAAATTACAGATTGGGCAGTCATACATGACTCCTAACAATTTTTATAAAATACGTGGCTGGCTTTATTGTGCCTCATCACTGCCTGAGTGAATAGCCCAAAATTTTATTTTGATCGTTGATTTTTAAAGCTTCTGAAAGATGAAAAGTCATATAATAAGTCGGTCTTTCTATCTTCTTGTATTTTATGTCTTACCAAGTTTGGCTGGCGTATATGCTGGCGTGTTGGGTCATCAGTATTTCACCGGGTGCAGGTGCAATCGCTTCAATGTCGAGTGGTCTGAATTATGGCTTCCGCCGTGGCTACTGGAATGCTTTAGGTTTGCAACTCGCATTGTTGGTACAAATCGGGATTGTCGCAGCCGGGGTAGGGGTATTATTTGCGACTACACCATGGGCTTTTCTAGTGGTGAAATGGTTTGGCGTGTTGTATTTATTGTATTTGGCTTATTTGCAGTGGACTGCACCAACGCAATCGATTGAGATTCAACACGAACAACCGAATAAATCGATCCCTAAATTGGTTCTATATGGTTTCTTGGTCAATATGAGTAATCCCAAAGCCATCGTGTTTTTACTTGCAGTGCTGCCGCAGTTTTTGGATTTATCCAAACCACAATGGATTCAATATCTGATTATGGCGGTAACCATGGTCACGATTGATCTGATCGTGATGGCGGGTTATACAGGGCTTGCAGCCAAAGTTTTAAGATTGCTGCGATCACCCAAACAGCAAAAATATATGAACCGGACTTTTGCAGTGTTGTTTAGCTGTGCAGCGGGATTACTTAGCTTGGTACATCAGTAATCAGTCAAGATTATTTTGCCTCTCCTTATTAAGGAGAGGTTATTAGAAAATAAATGCATCTTAAAAGAATGATAGATATATAAAGGAAAGACTAAGCCAGCTTCTTCACTTTCTGCACTGTAAAAATCACTGCAAACAAAATCGCCATGGTGAGCACAATCGTTAAGCCTGTCGATGTATCTAAACCTGCACTTGACCATAAACCTACACTAATCCCGATTTGAGCAATCACAAAAGCCCAAACCACCATCTGTTTAGGTGAGTTTGCCAGAAGTCGTGCAGTTAATGCCGGAATGACCAGTAAAGCACCCATCAACAATGAACCTACCGCACGTAAAGCCAACACGGTAAAGAGTGCCAATAACAACATAAACACCAGACGTTGCCATTTGGCATTCACGCCTTCACTTATTGCCATATCGGGGTCAATTGCAATTTGAATCTGCGCTTGCCAGTTTTTATACAGCACAGCTAAAGCGGCAATAATCACAAAAGCAAACATGGGGAGATCGGACCATGAAATTTGTAGCAGATCACCAAAAAGATAGCTGAGCAGTTCGGGTCTTAAACTTGGAATATGCTGGATAAACAATAAGCCTGAACAGAGTAAGGTGGCTGAACAGAGTGCCAGCAAAGCATCATTGGGCAGGCGAGGGTCATGCAGGACCCATAAAATACCGACCAACAAGAATGCCAAAAAGGTCACGCCTAACCAAAGTGGGAGGCTTAAAGCACCGGCAATCGCAACACCCAGTAAAGTACCGTGTGCCATGGTGTCCGCAAAAAAAGACATCCGGCGCCATAACATTAAACAACCCAGCGGAGCAGTCAGAAACACCAGTAGTGTTCCCATGGTCCATGCAGGTAACAATATTTGTAACCATTCCATCATGGCTTAAGCTTCCGGTTCTGGGTGAATATGGGGACGAGGATCATGCTGGCACGGGGTTGCACTGTCACCGTGAGCACAATGGTCGTGATGATGCTGATAAAAAACGCGATTGGTACCAAAAATGGCTTGATATTCTGGATGCTTTTGCACGTTTTCAGGTAAGCCGCTGCAACAGATATGTTTATTCAAACACACCACGCGGTGCGTACCTTGCATGACCCATTGCAGGTCGTGAGATACCATTAACACGGCACAGCCATATTTTATTGGCAAGCTTCTTACATATTCGTACAGTTCAGCTTCAGATTGAATATCCAAACCTTGCATCGGTTCATCCAGAACCAGTACATCGGGTTGACGTAGTAAAGCACGTGCCAATAAAACACGTTGTCGTTCACCACCCGATAGTTGCTGTACTTTAGAATCTTGGAGTTTGGTAATGCCGGTATCGCAAATAATTTCTGCTTTTCTATCCGCGTCACATTTTTCTAAAGCCAATAAGTCTTGTACCCGTAAAGGCAAGCTATGCGACGGATTAAACTTTTGTGGCACATAAGAAAATTTTAATTTTTTATGACTATGAATTTTGCCTGAATTGGCTTTCACAATCCCTAAAAGCACTTTAATCAGGGTAGATTTCCCTGCGCCATTCGGACCAATCAACGTGACAATTTCTCGCTCATGTAAGGCGAAATCGACATTCTTTAAAATGTCACGCTCATCGATACGTACACTGATTTTGTCTAAGGCAATCAGTGGATGAGCTGTTACTGTTTGTTGCGACACTGCTGACATATCCCAGAAATTTCAATAATACTGTGATGTGCAGTAAATTGATCAGATGCTGAAAGCGCATCTAATTGTGTTAATAAACCCTGTGCAGAAGCTTCTGTCACATTTTTGCAATGGGTACAAATTAAAAATGCAGCCTGATGTCCTTCACGCGGATGACAGCATGGAATGTAGGCATTAATAGAAGTTAAACGGTGGATTAAGCCTTTTTCTAATAAAAAGTCTAAAGTGCGATAAACTGTCGGTGGGGCAGCAGGGCGGTCTGAATCACTTTTAATTTTAGCCAATAAGTCATATGCACCCATTGGACCCGTGGCATTTAAAATCAGGCCTAATACTTCTTTGCGTAACGGTGTTAAACGTGCG
Organism: Acinetobacter sp. ANC 5414; assembly: GCF_013004295.1. Taxonomy (NCBI): domain Bacteria; kingdom Pseudomonadati; phylum Pseudomonadota; class Gammaproteobacteria; order Moraxellales; family Moraxellaceae; genus Acinetobacter; species Acinetobacter sp. ANC 5414. Next base: position 23,670 of record NZ_JABERM010000011.1, on the reverse strand, counting down.
CCAGTTGCCGCACAGAGGCTTTCAGCTTCAGCCAGTCGTGTTTCGACATTATGATGGTCATGTACGCCATGTAATGCATTGTGATGTTCGTGCGAACATAAGCTCATAGCCAACCTCAAGTGCGAAATTTATAAAAACAAATGGACATTAAATCTTAACATGAAGCGATACCCGTTTCGATTAGCCGTAGGTATTTTTGTCTATTTGTTATATTATAACACCTGTTGAAAATTTAGTGATCTTCTTTCATGTCCCGTTTCTTTGCATTTTGTGCGCTTGCTTTATTCACCACCTTAAGCTGGTCACAAAGTTTAGTGGTCTCTACGCATCCAATTTATCTTATTGCTGAAGAAATCACGCAAGGGGTTGAAAAGCCTGTACTGTTATTGGCGGATCAAACCGGACACGATGTCACGCTTACGCCTGCACATCGCAAAGCCATCCTGGATGCATCACTGGTGATCTGGTTGGGCAAAGCACATGAAGCCCCATTGAATAAGCTGTTGTCTGATAATCCCAAAGCCATTTCTATTTTAGATTCCGGTATTGTGCAAACCTTACCTCAGCGTACTACCCGTGGTGTGCCGTTGAACAATACCGTAGATACCCATGTGTGGTTAGATCCAAATAATGCGGTGCGTATCGGCTTTTTTATTGCAGCCCTGCGTTCACAACAATTACCCGAATATAAAGATGCCTATTGGGCGAATGCCAAGCGCTTTGCACAAGAGATGTTGCAGACTGCACAACAATATAATACCAATTCACCTGTAAAGACTTACTGGGCATATCATGATGCTTATCAATATTTAGAACGTGCCTTAAATTTGAAATTTGCCGGTGCATTGACCGATGATCCGCATGTCGCACCGACGATGGCGCAAATTAAATACCTAAATGATAGCCGTCCGAGTCGTAAAATGTGCCTGTTGGCTGAAGGGCATGCCAGTAAAAATCAATACCAGAAATTGAATCCGATTACCTTTCAGGCAGTAGATGAAAGCATGGGTGGGGCAGGGGATTTTGTGCTGGCTTGGAAAAAACTTGCCGAGCAAACCCATAACTGTGTGCTAAATGCACGAAAGTAATACAAAAAATAAACAACTATTGATTAGTATGAAAGCAACTTAATCGTTGAAAAAAACCAGACTTAGGTCGGGAAAAGATTGCATGTTCAGGGGTGTAACTCTATAATGCCTGCGATTAAAAACGATCATCAGCTAAACTTGTCAAGCATGAATGCTGTGAGTGAATAAATAATGAGCCGAACTAGTCGCATGATTGATCGACGATTAGCGAAAGCTTTGGTCATCTTACAAGCATGCATGATCCCTGTTTCAGCCTTGATAGCGTGGGTCCTGAAAGACTCGACTGCAGCCTACAGTGCCGCACTTGGTGCGTTGGTGTGTTGGCTTGCAAGTTGTTATTTTTCTTGGCAATCGTTTCGAGCCGCAGGTGCGCGAGCTTCAAAGCAGGTTCTTTCGAACATGTATAGAGGCTTGATGGGCAAGTTTGCCATTGTGATCGTTGGTTTCATTTTAATTTTAAGTAACGTTAAACCGTTGTCAGCGGTAGCGTTGTTTTGTGGTTTTATCCTCGTTCAAGCCATGTCGTGGGTCGCTCCTTTTTTGGCGTCACGTCTACAAAAACGAGTTTAAGCACAACAAAAAATTGAAAAGTTTTTTAGGAGATGGACGAGATATCAGGCAGCACGCGATGTTCGTTCACTCTATTTAGTATTTGACATTGACCAGGTGTGATTTATGGCTGCTGAAGAACATGCGCTTACTTCGACCGAGTATATCAAGCATCACTTGACCAATTTAACCTATGGCAAAATGCCGGATGGTTCTTGGAAATTGGCTGAGACTGCTGATGAAGCTCAACAGATGGGGTTCACTGCTATTCACTTGGATTCAATGGGTTGGTCAATCACGCTTGGTGTGATTTTCTGTTTGTTGTTCTGGTGCGTAGCGAAAGCTGCAAACTCTGGTGTTCCTACCAAGTTCCAGTCTGCAATTGAAATGATCATTGAGTTTGTTGACTCAAGTGTTCGCGACACTTTCCATGGCAAATCACGCTTAATTGCACCACTTGCATTGACCATTTTCGTGTGGATTTTCCTCATGAACGCAATGGACTTGATCCCAGTTGACTTTATCCCGTATACAGCTCAATTGATTGGTGCAAACGTGTTTGGTATGGACCCTCACCACGTTTACTTCAAGATTGTTCCATCTACTGACCCTAACATTACCCTTGGTATGTCATTGTCTGTATTTGTTTTAATCCTGTTCTACAGTATCCGTGAAAAGGGTATTGGTGGTTTTGTTGGCGAATTGGCACTTAACCCGTTCAATCCAAGTAACCCAGTTGCAAAAGCGTTGCTTATTCCAGTGAACTTAATTTTGGAATTGGTAACCTTCCTTGCACGTCCAGTTTCATTGGCTCTCCGACTTTTCGGTAACATGTATGCAGGTGAGTTAATCTTCATCCTCATCGCGTTATTACCGTTCTGGATCCAGTGGGCGTTGTCTGTGCCTTGGGCGATCTTCCATATTCTTGTTATTACGCTACAAGCATTCATTTTCATGATGCTAACTATCGTATACTTGAGTATGGCTAGCGAAAAACATTAATGGTATTGCCTGACTGTCACGAGATGGTTGGGTACAGTTTTCTAACTTAATTTGGTATAAAACCTAACCTCTGAGGAATTATCATGGAACTCACTTTAGGTCTAGTTGCAATTGCATCTGCTATCTTGATCGCTTTTGGTGCTTTAGGTACTGCGATTGGTTTTGGTCTTTTAGGCGGCCGTTTCCTTGAAGCTGTTGCTCGTCAACCAGAATTGGCTCCACAACTTCAAACTCGTATGTTCTTAATCGCAGGTCTTCTTGATGCTGTGCCTATGATCGGTGTTGGTATTGGCTTGTTCTTCATCTTCGCTAATCCATTTGTAGGTTAATCAGCTTAATTCCTAAATTAAACTATTGAGGAATAGCTATGAATATCAACCTCACATTGATTGGCCAAGCAATTGCATTTGCGATGTTTGTCGCATTCTGCATGAAGTTTGTATGGCCACCACTAATCAATGCGATTAGTGAACGTCAGCGTCGTATCGCTGATGGGCTAAATGCTGCTGAAAAAGCAAAAGCTGACCTTGCCGATGCGCAAGCTCAAGTGAAAGCTGAATTAGATGCGGCAAAAGCACAAGCGGCTCAATTGATCGAACAAGCGAACCGTCGTGGTGCACAATTGATCGAAGAAGCGCGTACCCAAGCAGCTGCTGAAGGTGAGCGTATCCGTCAACAGGCGAAAGAAACTGTTGATACTGAAATCAATGCTGCACGCGAAGAATTACGTCAACAAGTTGCTGCTTTGGCAGTTACTGGCGCAGAAAAAATTCTGAACCAGCAAGTTGATGCGGAAGCTCACAATGCCATGCTTACTCAGCTGGCTGCTAAACTTTAAGCGAGGCGATTATGGCTGAACTCTTGACGTTGGCACGCCCGTACGCAAAAGCAGCATTTGCTTTCGCTTCTGAGCAAGGTGCAACTGACAATTGGTCGAATGTGTTACAAGTGCTCAGTGCTGCGGTGCAAGACGAAGCATTTTCCGCTTATTTGAATCGCCCTGAGCTTACTCCTGCTGAGCAGGTAAGTGTTTTTGCAAAAGTTTTAGGTGAGAATCAAACTCAAGAAGTGTCAAACTTTTTGACTCTTCTTGCAGACAACGATCGTTTAGCGTTGTTACCTGAAATTGAAGCAGAATACGAACTACTCAAATCACAGAATAACAATACTGTGGATGTTGTGATTGAATCAGCATTCCCTGTGACTTCTGTACAAGAACAATTACTTGCTCAAGCGTTAGAGAAAAAATTTAACGCTGCTGTAAATGTAACTGTAGAAGTTAATCCTGCATTAATCGCAGGTGTTGTTATTCGTGCAGGCGACCAAGTGATAGATGACTCTGCACTTAACAAGCTTGAAAAAATGCGGACTCGTCTTCTTGCTTAATTGCATATAAGAAGACTGAACTTAAAAAAGATTGAGGTATAGCGCAATGCAACAACTGAATCCATCCGAGATCAGTGCGCTCATTAAACAGCGTATCGGCGATCTGGACACCAGCGCGACCGCTAAGAACGAAGGGACCATTGTTATGGTTTCCGACGGTATTGTGCGTATTCACGGCCTTGCTGATGCAATGTACGGTGAAATGATCGAATTCGACGGCGGCTTATTTGGTATGGCACTGAACCTAGAACAGGATTCAGTGGGCGTCGTTGTTTTAGGTAACTACTTAAACCTTCAAGAAGGTCAAAAAGCGCGTTGCACAGGTCGTGTATTAGAAGTTCCGGTTGGTCCAGAACTTTTAGGCCGTGTCGTAGATGCTTTGGGTAACCCAATTGATGGTAAAGGCCCGATCGATGCAAAATTAACTGATGCTGTTGAAAAAGTAGCACCAGGCGTAATTTGGCGTCAATCAGTGGATCAACCTGTACAAACTGGTTATAAATCAGTAGATACAATGATCCCTGTAGGCCGTGGTCAACGTGAGTTGATCATTGGTGACCGTCAAACTGGTAAAACAGCAATGGCGATCGATGCGATCATCGCTCAGAAACATTCTGGCATTAAATGTGTATACGTAGCTATTGGTCAAAAACAATCGACTATCGCTAACGTTGTGCGCAAGCTAGAAGAAACTGGCGCTATGGCGTATACCACTGTTGTAGCAGCAGGTGCATCTGATCCAGCAGCAATGCTGTATTTGGCTCCGTACTCTGGCTGTACAATGGGCGAATACTACCGTGACCGCGGTGAAGACGCGTTAATCATTTATGATGACTTGTCTAAACAAGCAGTTGCGTATCGTCAAATTTCATTGCTTTTACGCCGTCCACCAGGTCGTGAAGCGTATCCAGGTGACGTGTTCTATCTACATTCACGTCTACTTGAACGTGCTTCTCGTGTATCTGCTGACTACGTTGAGAAATTCACTAACGGTGAAGTTAAAGGCCAAACTGGTTCATTAACTGCATTGCCGATTATTGAAACTCAAGCGGGTGACGTATCTGCATTCGTACCGACTAACGTAATTTCGATTACAGATGGTCAGATCTTCTTAGAAACATCATTATTCAACGCAGGTATTCGTCCTGCTGTGAACGCGGGTATCTCTGTATCTCGTGTTGGTGGTTCTGCGCAAACTAAGATCATCAAAAAATTGTCTGGTGGTATCCGTACCGCTTTGGCTCAATACCGTGAATTGGCAGCGTTTGCTCAGTTCGCTTCTGACCTTGATGAAGCAACTCGTAAACAACTTGAACATGGTCAACGTGTAACTGAGTTAATGAAGCAAAAACAATATGCTCCTTACTCAATTGCTGACCAAGCTGTTTCAATTTATGCATCTAACGAAGGCTATATGGCTGACGTTGAAGTGAAGAAAATCGTAGACTTTGATGCTGCGTTGATCTCTTACTTCCGTTCAGAACATGCTGCGTTAATGCAAAAAATCGATGAAACTGGTGATTACAACAAAGACATCGAAGCTGCTATCAAAGCAGGTGTTGAAAGCTTTAAAGCGACTCAAACTTACTAATTTTAGCAATTGCTAAAAGCTAGTCGGTTTGGTTCACGGAATCAACCTTCGGAGGCTTGAAAGAGCCTTCGAATACTAGGTTAAGCGTATGGCAAATTTAAAAGAAATTCGCGCCAAAGTAGCCAGTATCAAGAGCACGCAAAAGATTACTCGCGCGATGCAAATGGTGGCTGCTTCTAAAATGCGTCGTGCGCAAGAGCGCATGGCTCAAGGCCGTCCGTATGCCGAAAATATGCACCGTGTAATTGCTCATTTGGTACAAGCGAACCCTGAATACAAACACCGTTATATGGTTGAACGTCCGGTAAAACGCGTTGGCTATATCATTGTTTCTTCAGATCGTGGTTTGGCAGGTGGCTTGAACATTAACTTGTTCAAGAAGGTTGTTAAACACGTACAGCAACAACAAGAGCAGTCAATTGAAGTTCAATTTGCTTTAATTGGTCAAAAAGCGGTTTCGTTTTTTAAAAACTACGGCGGTAAAGTTCTTGGTGCAACGACCCAAGTGGGTGATGCTCCAAGTCTTGAACAGTTATCTGGTTCTGTACAGGTGATGTTAGATGCATTTGATAAAGGCGAGTTAGATCGTATTTATCTTGTATCAAACGGCTTTGTGAATGCCATGACTCAAAATCAAAAGATTGAGCAACTCGTTCCTTTGGCAGCTGCTGAAGAAGGCGAGAATCTGAACCGTTCATACGGTTGGGATTATATCTATGAACCAGAAGCTGAAGAGCTATTAAATGGTTTGTTGGTTCGCTATATCGAGTCTGTGGTGTATCAGGGTGTGATTGAAAACATCGCATGTGAGCAATCTGCACGTATGGTGGCAATGAAAGCTGCGACCGACAATGCGGGTGAAATCATCAAGAGCCTGCAACTTATTTATAACAAGCTGCGTCAAGCCGCGATTACTCAGGAAATTTCTGAGATCGTTGGTGGTGCCGCTGCCGTTTAACATTATTTTGAATTGAGGAGACAGCAATGAATAGCGGTCGTATCATTCAGATCATCGGCGCGGTTATCGACGTCGAGTTTGAACGCAACAGCGTTCCTAAGATCTATGACGCTCTCCATGTTGATGGTACTGAAACTACTTTAGAAGTTCAGCAACAACTTGGTGATGGCGTAGTTCGTACTATTGCAATGGGTTCTACTGAAGGCCTTAAGCGTGGTTTGAACGTAGTTAACACTGGTGCGCCGATTTCTGTACCTGTAGGTACAGCGACTCTAGGTCGTATCATGGACGTTCTTGGTCGCCCGATCGATGAAGCTGGTCCTGTTGCTACTGAAGCGCGTTTACCGATTCACCGTCAAGCACCTTCTTATGCTGAACAAGCTGCTTCTACTGACCTTTTAGAAACTGGTATTAAAGTCATCGACTTGCTTTGCCCGTTCGCTAAAGGTGGTAAAGTTGGTCTGTTCGGTGGTGCCGGTGTTGGTAAAACCGTAAACATGATGGAATTGATCAACAACATCGCGAAAGCTCACTCAGGTTTATCTGTGTTTGCTGGTGTTGGTGAGCGTACTCGTGAAGGTAATGACTTCTATCACGAAATGAAAGATTCTAACGTTCTAGACAAAGTAGCAATGGTCTACGGTCAGATGAATGAGCCACCAGGAAACCGTTTACGCGTAGCGTTAACTGGTTTGACTATGGCTGAATACTTCCGTGACGAGAAAGACGAAAACGGTAAAGGCCGTGACGTATTGTTGTTCGTTGACAACATTTACCGTTACACATTGGCTGGTACCGAAGTGTCTGCACTTCTAGGTCGTATGCCATCTGCAGTAGGTTACCAACCAACTCTTGCAGAAGAGATGGGTGTTCTTCAAGAACGTATTACATCGACTAAGTCTGGTTCTATTACGTCAATCCAAGCGGTATACGTACCTGCCGATGACTTGACAGATCCATCGCCTGCTACAACGTTTGCTCACTTAGACGCAACTGTTGTATTGAGCCGTGACATCGCATCTTCTGGTATTTACCCAGCGATCGATCCACTAGACTCAACTTCACGCCAATTAGATCCTTTAGTTGTTGGTCAAGAGCATTATGAAATTGCACGTTCTGTACAGAACGTATTGCAACGTTATAAAGAGCTTAAAGACATCATCGCGATCTTGGGTATGGACGAGCTTGCTGAAGAAGATAAATTGGTTGTTTACCGTGCGCGTAAAATCCAACGCTTCTTCTCTCAACCGTTCCACGTAGCTGAAGTATTTACTGGCGCGCCTGGTAAATTAGTATCTCTTAAAGAAACAATTCGTGGCTTTAAAGGTCTTCTAGCTGGTGAATACGATCACATTCCAGAACAAGCGTTCTATATGGTTGGTGGTATTGATGAAGTTATTGCTAAAGCCGAGAAACTTTAATTAGCTACTCTAATTTAGGAGATTCTCATGGCGACTATGCAATGTGATGTTGTAAGTGTAAAAGAGTCTTTGTACTCTGGCACTGTAACTATGCTAATTGCAAAAGGTGCTGGCGGTGAGTTGGGTATTATGCCTGGCCATGCTCCGTTGGTAACTTTGCTCAAGCCAGGCGCAATTCGCGTTTTGCTTGAAAATGGTACAGAAGAGTTAATCTATGTATCAGGTGGTGTTCTTGAAGTTCAACCGCACGTGGTTACGATTCTTGCAGATACTGCAGTTCGTGCACACGATTTAGATGAAGCGGCAATTATTGAAGCGCGTAAACACGCTGAACAATTGCTTGCAAATCAAAAGAGCGATTTGGACTCTGCTGCTGCTTTGGCTGCTCTTGCAGAAACTGCTGCACAGTTGGAAACGATCCGCAAAATCAAAAACCGCGCTCAATAAGAGACGGTTCAAGATTGAAAAAACCACCCGAAAGGGTGGTTTTTTTTATGGTGTAAGAATGAAAAATAAAAAGGAATTCAGATTGAAAAAGTTTTCAGAGCTTAGTTTGTATAGAAAAATACTTTCTATGCTCTTGCTTACTTTTTCTTATACCTTATTGATAACAAATGTGTTTATTTTTCGATATCAAATGATAAAGGGGCACCTTAGCTTCTTGTTTAAGTATGAGTGCAACTTTGTATGCAGCAATAGTTGCATATCTATTACTTGATCATTGGAAAATTCAGTATAGAGAAAACTTAAAATGAAAGTATTTCTGACCTGATGTCTAATAAGATTCTATTAAAGTGATTTATTCATTTAAAATGAGAGGGTAAAATCGAAACTTATCCATTCCTCACAATCTTTATCTTAAAGATTTCATCAAAACTGTTTGAGCTATTTTCCTAAATCAAAAGTCTAGTTTTTGTTGTCTTTGAAGAAAGCCTCTCTGAGCTGACCTAACAACAGACGATTCACTCTGTCATTTTGCATCTTAATTAATTGCTTTAATTTTTCAGCTTTTGGTGCATCTTCGGGTAAAAGGATATCTTCTTCAGATTGATCAGCATATGAAATAGGTCGAGGATTTGCTGGGACCAAATTAGATGAAGCTGGATATTCAACATGCCAAAGCTGAGTTGAAAGCGCCTTAATGTATTTATATTCATCCGTATTTGGTTGAAAACGTTTATACAGTTGTAAATCCTGCAATGCTTCTGAACGATTACGTGTTGTAGTTGAGGATGAACTTTGCCATTCAGCAACAATCGGATGAATTTCATGTTGCATTAAATGATAGGCAAGCCAGTCGCCAAGTAGGCTGTGGTCAATATCTGCAACAAAATCGCTATTTTGCTGGACTAACTGTTGTAATTGTTGCAACACGCTAATTTCTTGTTGTTGAAATGCATACCGTGCTCCATCATCCAGTTGTTCAAACTCTGCAATGGGCAGATCTAGAAAACGTTGTTGCTGTTCAAAAGCATCGACAATATTAGTTTGATGGATATTATTCCATTGTTGTAGAGCATGAATTTCAAGTTGTTGAATTTCTTTAAATGTCTTGCTGTGATAGTGACTGAGCTTAAGACGCTGAATATTTTGTTGGTTGAATTCAATTCGTTGCTTTATATATTCAACATAAGCACTTTTTTGCTTTGGATTGACCGGTTGAATGACATCAACCAATAACAATTGCTGCTGTTGATTGTGTTTGAGCCAGTCTTGAATCAGATGAACATCTTTTATTGGTTGAGAAAAAAATTGATTTAAGCGTGGCGTGGTTTTTTCGGGCATGATGAAATGCAACACGCCATATGCCATGATTGCTAAACAGACCACCACAAGAACAATTTTTTTCATTATATAAAATGTTTTTCTATATTTCTATTTGCACATTTTATAGTAAAAATGAGAAGTGGTTACTGTTTTTTTATAAAAACATCAATTATTTATAGGCAAAATTGAAAACTCTCCATTTCCCACAATCTTCACCTTAAAAATTTCATCAAAACCTTCAGCTAAACTGGGGTGTTCTAATTTTTTATAAGTTGCCCGAATACCGACTTCAGGAATATTGGCTTTGCCGATACGTTGATTATTTCGTTGTAAAGTACTGTTTAAGTCCGTATCAAAGAAATAAGAAATTACTTCAAAACCGGCAGCTTTAGCACGCTCAATATAACGTGGGCGATCTGCTTTTGTCGGGTTGGTATTATCAATCACACATTTGGCTTTACCCGCTAAACACGCTTCAAAAATTAGATTTTCACGATGCCGAGTTTTTAGCATATCCAAATTAATCCGCAAATGGCTGTGATGCAAATTCAGTAAATAAAAAGAGGATTTACCTGAAGCCTGAACACCGGTAAAAATAATCAGTTGCATGAAAAATTCTGCGAACTAGAAAGAGAATCTTCATTAAATCATGCAATGACTAATGTGGCAAAATTCCATTAAAAGACCTACTTTTGAATGTTGCAGACGGCTCATCGCTTTAGTATTTTTAAAACGCGCTGAAATCAACAGAACATCTGACTTTCTTGTTTCGCGATCTGCTTATTTGATTCATTTAAATCTTAGCTGAAAGATACCCTGTAAACGAGCTGCAACAATAATTCAAAACAAGTAAATCCCCTACAAAACCCCTACTATTGGCTATTTATTGCTCGATATAGTGAACCATGGTTTTTAAAAAAAGAACCATCTCAGTATGGGTAATAGGGAGAGAATTAACATGGCAAATACCATGAAAGCAGCGGTGGTGACTACATTTAATCAGCCACTACAAATACAAGAAGTTGAAATACCCAAAATCAGTCCGGGCAAAGTATTGGTAAAGATCATTGCCACAGGTGTTTGTCATACCGATTTACACGCCATGCATGGGGATTGGCCGGTGAAACTGAGTTTACCCTTTATTCCGGGACATGAAGGCGTGGGTGAAGTCATAGAAATAGGTGATGGAATTGATCACTTAAAAGTGGGGTGATATTGTGGGTGTTCCATGGCTTTATTCGGCTTGTGGTCACTGTGATCATTGCTATGCAGGCTGGGAAACGCTGTGCAAAAAGCAACAAAATTCAGGTTATTCAGTCAACGGAAGTTTTGCCGAATATTGTCTGGCAGATGGTGATTATGTCGGTGTCGTTCCCGAAGGTGTCGATCTTCTTGAAATCGCTCCGATCTTGTGTGCAGGTGTTACAGTATATAAAGGCTTAAAAATGACGGAAGCCAAAACAGGGGACTGGGTTGCCATTTCCGGTATTGGCGGTTTGGGTCATGTGGCGGTGCAATATGCAAAAACCATGGGCTTTAATGTGGTCGCCATTGATGTCGATGACACTAAGCTTGATTTGGCAAAAATCCTGGGTGCGGATGTCGGATTAAATGCGCTTAAAGTCGATGTGAAAGAAGAAGTACTGAAAGCCACAGGCGGTGAGGGATGTCATGGCGTATTGGTAACCGCTGTATCGCCTAAAGCATTTGAACAAGCAGTTGCGATTGTACGTCGTGGCGGAACTATGGTCTTGAATGGTTTGCCGCCCGGAACATTCGACTTGTCCATTTTCAATATGGTGCTGGAGGGAATTACGGTGCGTGGTTCGATTGTCGGAACACGTTTAGACTTGAAAGAAGCACTGGATATTGCGGCTCGTGGCAAGCTCAAGGCTCATATTCATGTGGAACCGTTAGAGAATATTAATGATATTTTTGAGCGTATGGAGCACGGGAAAATCGATGGGCGTATTGTGATTGATATGAGGCTTTAAGTATCCATTTTATTAGACCAATTCAGCTCAACTGAATTGGTCTAAATTGGTTTAAGCATTAGCTTTCTTGATTTGGTTCATTTGGGTCTTGTTCATCCTGTCCTTGTGGAATCATCATCCCGGCCAATTTGATCATTTCCATTTGGATGCTACCCATCTGTTTTTCAATTGTCTTGAAATCGACCTGACTCAAATCCACTTCACCATTTAAAAATGGGGTAGCAAGGACTTGCTGATTGGCTTGCATGATATTTTGACGAATCGAATCAATTTCCTGACTTTTTAGGTTCAAGCCAGTCAGTGCCTGATTAAAACCTGTCAGTTGTTGTTGTAAATGTTTAGCAGTGGTTTGTAGCTGCTGCTGATCTTTGTCATTGATGGCAGTTTCTAAATCAGTTTGAGTTTGCTTGAGCTGCTCAACATAATCGCCGGCTTTCAGCTGCATATCTGCAACATCACGCACGATATAAAACATGTTGCCACTTTTCAGATCAGCCTTAGGTGTTTCGGCTGATTCTTTAGAAAGCTGTTCAGATACTTCGCTTGATTGTGAAGTTTGGTTTTCTGTTGAATCAGGAGAATTGGCTTGCTCACAGCCCATCAACAAAATGCCCGCACTAAACATCACAAAAGGAGAAACCACATTTTGGATGAATTTTTTCATAACCAATTCATATCTTTACTTTAATGATGCTTAATATAAGGGTGAAATGTGTAGAAAAAACTGATTGTTGCAAAGCGATAACAAATTTATTTTCAGGCATTAAAAAAGAGTGCCGAAGTACTCTTTTCTCACCCCAGATCGCTGGAATTAACCGCCAATGATTTTGATGATGTTATGACTCATCACATTCATTAGAACATAATCGCCATTCACTTTAATCCATTGTTGGTTTTTACCAGGTTTGCTCAATTTTTTGTATTTAGTGTGGTCAACTTTATAGCTTTTGCCATGATATTGGCTTGGTACTTTTTGACCCACTCTCCAGTCATGTGACGGATTTACCGCTTTTTTATGTACAGCATTGTGATGTTGCTGAACAGGTGCTTTATGGTGGTTTTGAGCAGGCGGTTGGTTATGTTGCTGGTTGTGTGGTTGTGAATGATGATCTTGTGGAGCAGCCATTGCAGGTGCAGCAACCAAAGCAGTAGAGAGTGATAAAACGATTGCTTTTATTAGAGTATTCATACTTTACCTTTTGTTCATGGCGGTTTGTTTATAGCTTCATCTTATGCCTAAGTCATTGATAGATAGTGAACGTCGTGTTATTGAATAATTAAAATAAAGGATGAAATATGGAGTAGGGATGATGGATTTTTATTAATTTAAATTATTGTTTTTATAATAAAAAATAAGCACCTACACGGTGTGTAGATGCTGACATTGTGGTTACAATTACTTGGCAAGTTCGGCATTCACCGCATCAACGATACGTGCATCATCCGCAGTAATATCCGGTGCGAAACGTGCCACAACCTCACCATTTTTATTGATCAGGAATTTTTCAAAGTTCCACAGCACTTCAGGTTTAGGATTCGGGGTTAAACCATAATCAACCAAATCTTTCCACCACGGACCTTCACCGATGCGTTCTGGAATCGCTTGAGTCAATGTTTGATAAAGCGGGTGCTTGTCTTCACCGGCAACCGAAATTTTAGAAAAAAGCGGGAAATCGACCTGATAATTGAGTGAACAGAATTCCTGAATTTCGTCGTCAGAACCCGGTTCTTGTGCCAGGAAGTTATTGGCAGGAAAACCTAAAATCTCAAGTCCTTGCTCTTTCTTTTCCTTATACAGTTTTTCCAAGCCTTCATATTGTGGGGTAAGACCACACTTCGATGCGGTATTTACAATGAGCAGAACTTTACCTTGATATTGGTTCAGTGTGGTGTCATTGCCTTGAATGGTTTTGACAGGAATGTCATAAACGGATTGGCTCATTCTGTTGTCCTTAAATGCTTGAGATGATCACTGTTTTGTTTTAACGGTTATTGTGCCTATCGACAAGCATTTATTCGGGCTTGTTGAGAATTTAGTCTTTGTGCGCAAATCTTCCCAGATAAAGGAATTAAAAAAAACAGGCTGATAGACCTGCTTTTTAGATATCCGCCCAAGATTATGGAGCTGTTTTCGCTTTGGTTTGCAAAGCCTGCATTTCAGTGAGCAATTCTTTTTGCAATTGAGTGGCTCGGTTTTGCAGTTCGGTAATTTTTTTGGTATCGGGTGGATTGGCAATACTCGCTTCAGAAAGTTCTATTCCAATATTATTGGATTTTTTGATTTTGTCGCGGACAGCATCAAGCTCTGAACTTTTCAGGTTTAAAGCATCGAGATCTTGATTAAAACGTGCAATGTAGGTTTTCATTTCCGTAACAATCGCATTTAAAGAAGCTTTATCACTTTTTTGTGCAGCTTCATTGGCTTTATTTTGCAAGGCTGCTGCTTCTTTGGCTCGACTGTTGGAGAGCGTTTCAATTTGCTTTAAATCATTTTTAATATCTGTGGCATTGTTTGAACTTAAGGCAGCGGTTGCGGGTTGAGTGCTAGCAGGGCGAGTCGATGACGATGCAGGTGCTTCATTTGGTTTTTTATCACAGGCCGTGAGTGCCATAGCCGCAAAACACAGTGAAGCCAGTAATCGTTTTTTCATAACGCATCCTCACAGGTCTAATTCAATCATTAAACCTGATTCTATTCATTCAAATTTAAAAATACGGCACATACTCAGTTGAGTATGGTGATCAAAATTGCATACGTTTCTGGCTGCTGACTATGGTTTTTTTGTTGGGTTATTTACCGCAAATTGCAAAAAATGTAAGTTAAACTCATATAAATATTAGACATCACGCAGTTGCGCAGGGGTTTGTTCCGTATAGCGTTTAAAGAATTCAATAAAGCTGGAACTGTGCTGATAACCCAGTTCATAGGCCAATTTTTTCACGGTTTTGCCTTGGCGAATTTGTGTGATCGCATATAAAATTTTCGCGCGATTGCGCCATTCAGATAAGCTTAATTGTAATTCTTGCTGGCTTAAACGCAGTAAATGTCGTTCGCTTATGGAGGAGTCGCGGAGCAGTTGCTGCAAGCTTTTCTGAAATAGTTCTGGATTTGCTAATTCTTGTAATAGCGGCTTGAGCAGGACATGACTGGTTTGTGGTAAATAATGCTCATAAGCCGGTGCTGTTTTCAGTTGATCCATCAGCACTTGTAATAAATGCGGGTAATGTGTGGTCATTATGCCTTGTTGTTTTTGTTCCAGGGTTTCATGTACCAGATGCCGAAGAAAGGGGCGAATACTTAAAGTTTTGGTGCAAGGTGAAAAATGTTCACATAAAGAAGGATGGATTCGAATACAGACATAATGTGTGATTTGTTCATCTAAAGCGATAGAAGTATGTGCGGTTTGAGGTGGCAGCCAGAGACCGTAATTCGGTGGCGACAGATAAATTTGTCCTTCAATTTCATATTCTAGAATACCATTCAGGCTAAAATTAAAATCGCCCCATAAGGAACTGTGTGGCGCAACAATTTCATCCTTTTGATAAAAGAAATCATCCACTTCTATATAGTGTTCAATATGTTCCAGCATGTGAATGTCCTTGTTCTCAATTTTTATATGTCACTGCCTCAATTTTATAAAGATCATGAATTTTACTTACGCGGCAGTGAAGCAATCTAGATGTGTCTGTAGCTCGATATGAATGTCTGAAATCCGATATTCTAATTATTTCAGACTTCAGTAAAAATGAATACTGGATATTCAAGTACAGGAAAGGGTATGACACAGCAAAATAAAACAGTCTGGTGGGCACTTGGTTTGCCATTACTGGCGGTTTTAATCTGGTCAATGAATATCACGGTGACACGCTATGTGGCAGATTATATTTCTCCTGTCAGTATCAGTTTTTATCGCTGGCTAGTCGCTTTCCTGATTTTAACGCCCTTTATGTTGGGCAAAGTCTGGCGTGAACGTCATTTGGTTTTGCAACACTGGAAACAGCTTGCAGTATTGGGTGCTTTTGGCATGGTGCTGTATCAGGGCTTGGGTTATACCGCAGCACATTATACGACGGCGACCAATATGGGCATTATCAATGCTTTTATTCCCGTGTTTACCATCTTTGTTTCCATGCTCATGCTCAAGGAGATTCCGAATCGTTTTGCAGTGGTGGGTAGTATTTTATCTTTTGCCGGTTTGCTCTATGTAATGGCACAGGGAAATCCGCTTCATCTGATTCAGTCAGGTGGCTATCTGGGCGATATCATGATGGTGCTGGCGGTATTTTTCTATGCTTTTTATGGTGTGTTCCTGAAAAAGTGGCAACTCCAGATTCCATTGATGATTAGTTTGTATGTGCAGATTGTTTTTGCCTTGCTTTACCATTTGCCCTTTGTTTTATGGTTAGGATTGGATGCGATTGATCAACACAATGTCGGCAGTGTTGTCTATGCCGGTATTTTCCCCTCCTTGATTGCACCCTTGGTGTGGATGTTGGCAGTACAAATGATTGGACCGAATCGAACCAGTATTTTTATGAACTTAATGCCGGTCTGTACTGCGATTATTGCCAATCTGTGGTTAGCAGAAGCTTGGAAGATTTATCACAGTATGGGGGGCGTGGTCATTTTGCTGGGAATTTTATTGGCGCAAAAGAAAGTGGCGACAGTAGAAACAGTAAAATTGAATGCTTAAATTAAAAAATAAGATCAAAAAACCAACAAATGAATTAATTTTTTTCACTCATTTTTAATTGGATGGGGAGATGAATAATCGTTTTAATCATAGCTTGAAACGATTATTTAGAAAAAAGATGATTAAAAAATAGTGAGATAATTTAAATTGTTAAGAAAATATGATGAGTGTTTCATAGTTTTTAAGTGTTTTATAAGATAAATAATATATTTGTATAGCAATACAATTTATTGGATAATATTTATATCGTGAATGTTTAAGTATTTCTTAATAATATTTAAACTTTTGCAACCAGATTTACAGACCCTCTGGATGTGATTTATGCACATCCTTTTTATGCTCAGCCGTCCCTATATGGCTGAGCTTTTTTTTGCCTAAAAATTAGTATCTCTCAAAATAAAAATGATCCGCTTTAAGCGCGGACCACTTCACCTGTTTCGGCATCAATAATCCGGCTCGGTTCTTGGCTAAGACCCAAATCACCATTCAAATAATTGATTTGCGTTGAGAAATATTGATTGGCTTCTTGAAGTGAGTGTGCAGGCTTGCCACCGGCAGGATTGGCACTGGTCGATACAATAAAACCATTAAACGCATTGCATAGCGCCACGCATAAAGGATGCGTGGTGACACGTACCGCAACTTTAGGGTGGTTGCCTTTAATCCAGTTGGGAATATGGTCGCCTGCAGGCAGTAACCAGGTGGTTGCTCGTTCAGTCGGTGAGCGATGACTCCAGGAATCTATTACTTTTTCACGCATTTCTGCAGTAAGGGGTTCTAATAGAGGCTCAACTTGTGCGATCTGTGCTGCCAATAAAATCACCCCTTTTTCAACCGGGCGTTGCTTTAAGCGTAAAATTTCCAGGAAAGCCTGTTGGTTAAAAGGATCACAGCCTAAGCCCCAAACTGCCTCTGTAGGGTATGCTAAAACTTGTCCTTGTTTTAAACATTGAGCAGCTTCGGCAACAGAGGTGGTAATCATTGGATCTTATCTCTTCAAATACATTTAAGGGGGATATTGTGAACCTTATTTACTTGGACGACAACGTAGATACAAACCCGCCTGTTGCATACATAAGCCAAGTAGCTCTAATTCCATCAGTTGGCTGGTCAGTGTACCGATATCGGATTGCTGCTTAGCGACTATATCGTCTATGTTTTGTCCCACCCAATCCAGTTGGTTATACAGTGGCGTTAAGTGAGGCGGTAATTCGGTTTGTACTCCAATATGATTCGAATTTTTTGATTGTTCAATCTGCTGTTGATTCTGCCATTGGGTGGGCAGCGCTAAATCCTCAATTACCTGTTCAGGATGGTCGACCAAAATAGCACCTTCACGAATCAGTTGATGACAGCCTTGATGATGCTCACTATAAATATGTCCTGGAATGGCAAAAATCAATTTACCTTGTTCGGCCGCCCATTTCGCCGTGATTAAAGAACCGCTTTTCAGTGCGGCTTCTGCAACAATCACGCCAAGACTTAAGCCACTCACTAGACGATTACGTCGTGGAAAGTGCTGCTGTAAAGGCGGGGTTCCGGGTAAAAATTCAGTCACTACTGTACCCGAATGAGCAATAATCTGTTGTCGCAGTTGCTGATGCTGTGTCGGGTAGGTTTGGTCTAAGCCGGTGCCCCATTACGGCAATGGTTCGACTGTGGCGTAAAGCACCTTGATGTGCGGCTTCATCAATCCCTTCCGCTAAACCACTAATAATGTAAAAACCTTGATCACTTAAATAATAGGCAAAATCATAAGCCACTTGTCGCCCGTGGGTACTGGGTTTACGACTGCCGACAATCGCAACTTGCGGTTGCAACAGTGCTTTAGCATCACCTTGACCAAACAGAATAGGTGGTTTATCTGAATAAGGTAGTAGTTGGGTGGGGTAGTCAGGACGATCGAGGGTGAGAATAAAGTCGCTATGTTTTTGAATCAGGGCAACACAATGCTGAAATTGCAGCTGCGATTCAGGAAGATGAAAATCTCGCAGGCGTTGAATATGATTTTTGTGAATACCCAGCTTTTGCCACGTTTCAATTTGATCAGGCTGGGTTGCCTCAGCAAGATTGGAATAGTGTGCATTGATTTTATAAAAGCTGGTTAGCGAGTGTTGCACCAGAAACCACAAGCGAATGTAATTCAGCTGCAAGGAGCTTAATGAATTGAGCATAATGAGACCTTTAAAAATGTCTTCTTTTTATTGTTTGAAAAATAAAATGAGGCTGAATCTCAGCCTCATTCTAGATTTAGATTAAAGGATTATTCATCCATCAATGGTGGCTGAATGCCAGCACCGACTTTAATCGGTAATTCGCTATCAAGCACATAAGCATAGCTTAAGTTTTCAAAGCTTTTGAATACCATGATGTTACCGATACGCTGCCCAGGTAATTGAACACGTTCTTTGGTTTTCGGATCAGTTACGATTTCACCTTTTTGGTTCACTGTGAGCACATGTCCAACTTGAACCCCTTGTAAGCTACCACGGTCAATCGTCACCACACTGTGTTTTGCCGCTGTTCCGATGGAACCCATTACGCGAACCACTTGGCCACCGGCAACTACATCTTCGGCACTGCTTGGATAGAACAAGGTTGGCAGCATTGGATCATATTCAGGCAGAACACGATCACCACGACGAACTTCAGCATTATAAGTGTCTGTCAGTTCAAGGGTAGTAATGTCATTTTCACCACGAACAGCAATGCCTGATGCAACTTGAATTAACTCAAGACCGGCATTGTATTTTTTACCGTTGGCATCGCTAAACATATACGGTTCGCCTTCACGGTAAACTGCATAGCGTTGACCGACTTCCAGACCATTTCCGCGTGCATAAACGGTTTGACCTTTGGCAGCAAGAACACGTTGATCCGCAGTCCCCAAAATGTATGGCGTACCTTGAATCGATTCAGGGGCTATAATGGTGCTACGTTCTAACCAGTGTTTAATATATTCCAGTGGAATCACAGGAATGGCATTGTTTAAAGATTCAACCCGAACTTGAGGTTGCAGTTTTGTACCAGTGCCACCAGTATAACGACGGATAATCCCTTCACAGCCATCACCTTCATCTTTACCGATAATTGGTTTGCCATTATAGGTACACATCAGCAGACGGTCGCCCGGGAAAATCCAGTGTGGATTTTTCACGTGTTTGTTGCTTGCCCAAATCTCAGGCCAACGTACCGGATTCTTTAGAAACCTTTTGGAAATATCCCATAAAGTATCGCCTTTTTTTACCACATAGACTTGTGGCGCACCGGCTTTTAATGCAGGTGGATTGACATTTCGAGCAGGTGCCGCTTCAGCTACACTGACAACGCCGACCCCAACACTTACGCAAACGGCAAGTGCCAATAATTGTTTTTTAAACCCCAAGGCACTAAAAGTTGGCATGCCCTTCAAAACCTTTTTCATTATCATAATTCCTAAAATTATGTATGTAGTTGCGTTATAATAACGATATTACACACATTTTTTTGATGAAGCATTCCTTCATTTTGTTTTTTGATCAATGGCATAAGTGAGGACACCGTATGGCCTTATTACCTATTTTAAGTTTCCCGGATCCCCGTCTTCGTACCATTGCTAAACCAGTCGAAGAAGTCACTGATGAAATTCGTCAGCTTGCAGCAGATATGTTTGAAACTATGTATGAAGCGCCCGGTATTGGTTTGGCTGCAACACAAGTGGACTACCATATTCAGCTGATTGTCATGGATTTATCTGAAAATAAAGACCAACCCATGGTATTTATTAACCCCAAAGTTACCCCGTTAACTGAAGAAACTCAGCCCTATGAAGAAGGCTGCCTGTCAGTGCCTCAAATATACGATAAAGTTGAGCGTCCGTCACGTGTAAAAATTGAGGCAATTAACCTTGAAGGTCAATCATTTGAGATAGAAGCAGACGAACTTCTCGCTGTTTGTATTCAACATGAAATGGATCACTTAAATGGCAAGTTATTTGTCGATTATTTATCGCCATTAAAGCGTCAACGTGCACGTGAAAAAGTCGAAAAAGTTGTTCGTCAACGTGAAAAAGACAAGGTTGCGGTAAAACGTTAAGCACAAATATTTAAATAAAATGAAAAATAACAAAAAGCCCAATTTCGATTGGGCTTTGTTATACTCGGACATGACAAATTTTAGGGTTTGCCTGTGCTTTTACGTAGTGGGCTACTGCTATCTTGTATAGCGGTATTTTTACAGATTGCTGTTTTTTTACAGCCCTTGCTTCCGAAGCAATATCAGATTGCTCCGGTCTGTGAAACCATTACGCGTGCATTATTACTCAGCTCTACTTCTATTCATCAAACTTCTACTTCTGAACATTCCCAGCATCAGATCCATCAAGACACTCAAGAGCATGAACAACATGCAGGGCATGATCATGATGCCAATCATAAGTGTCAGTACTGTACCGTCTACGGTAATTTGGTTTTGCCCCCTGAATTAGAATTCAAAGAAGTTTTAGATCGTATCCAGGTTCGCTTAATTGCATTCCAGAAGACTTTTAGTCATGTCTGGTTTGTTTTACAGCGACTCTTTCTTCTGCCCCAAGGGCGAGCCCCACCACTATTTGCATAAATCAAAAGGTATTTTCGGGTCTTGACTGACTCTAGTCCTTGCGCTGCTTCAACCGCAGCTCATATTTATGTATTAGTGAGATTGAAAATGGCTCAGCCAAAATTCTTTTTACAGCCACTTGCGGCTGCGATTTGTGTTGCTTGTTATTCAGCTTCAGCATGTGCTGAACAGCAAACGGCAATCGTTCAAACTTTAGCGCCAATTGTAGCCACAGCTCATCAAGGCAATGATGCTAATGGTTTGATTGTGCATGCAGATCCCAAACAGCCGATCCAGCCAATTCCAGCCAGTGATGGTGCTGATTATCTGCAGAGTATTGTCGGCTTTAGTTCGGTCAACAGCGGGGCTGGCACCAATGGTGATGTGACGTTCCGCGGTATGTTTGGTTCACGGATTAAAATCCTGACGGATGGCACGGAAAATCTTGGGGCATGCCCAAGTCGCATGGATTCACCGACTTCGTATATTTCCCCAGAAAGTTATGATCGGATCTCGGTGATTAAAGGACCGCAAACGGTTCAATATGCCAATACCGGTTCAGCAGCCACGGTCATTTTTGAGCGTGGTCCGGAAACTGAATTAACGGCTGAAAAAAATTATCGTGGTCAGGCCAGTGTGCTGCTCGGTTCTTATGGTCGTCTGGATCAGAATGTGGAAACCGCGATTGGTGACGAAACTAAATATATTCGTTTAAATGCCAATCGTTCTGAGTCAGATGATTATCAAGATGGTAATGGTGATACTGTTCCATCGGCATGGGAACGCTGGAATACGGATATCGCTTTAGGTTGGACACCCGATGAAAATACCTGGATCGAGCTGAGTGGGGGTAAGGCAGATGGTGAAGCCGTCTATGCGGGACGCATGATGGATGGTTCCAAGTTTGCCCGTGAAAGTTTAGGACTTCGTGTAGAAAAGAAAAATCTTACCGATGTCATTCAAAAAGTCGAAGCTCAAGTGAACTATAACTATAACGATCATGTTATGGATAACTATAGTTTACGCGCCAAACCCATGATGGAAATGGCAACCAATGTGACACGTAAAACCTTAAATGCGCGTGTCGCCATGACCAGTGAATGGGATAAATTGCAGCTGATTACTGGTATCGATAGTCAGAATAATGAACATACTAAACGTAACGGAAGTCTGATGATGCCGTATCAAAATCAGCCACGTACTAAAGATATGGAATTCCAGTCTGTGGGGGCTTTTGGCGAACTCAGTTATCAGCTCAGTGACAACAATAAGCTGGTATCTGGTATCCGTCTTGATCAGGTCAATGTAGAAGCTGTTCAATCTCAACAGGAACGCAAAGAAACTTTACCAAGCGCTTTCTTCCGTTTTGAGAATCATCATCCCGATCATGAAGAGGGTAAGACCTATATTGGCCTGGGTTATGTCGAGCGTATGCCAGATTATTGGGAGTTATTCAGTCCTGTAAAGGGAAATAACAATCCGAATACCTTCAAAAACATTGAAACTGAAAAAACCTTACAGCTTGATTTAGGTTATCAGCATGCTCATGGTAATTTTAGTTCTTGGGCCTCAGCATACACGGGTTTAATACAAGACTTTATTCTCACTAAGTATAATGATGCGGACAAAGCTGAGAGTAGAAATGTGGATGCCGTGATTGCAGGTGCTGAAGCAGGTATGGGTTATCAATTTACCGATGCTATTCAAGCAGACATCAGTGCGATGTACGCTTGGGGTGAAAACACAACTAATAATACGCCGTTGCCACAAATCGCACCTTTAGAAGGGCGCATTAACCTTCGTTATATTCAAGATCGTTATAATTTGGGGGCTTACTGGCGTATTGTCGATGGCCAAAGTCGAATTAGCGAAAGAGAAGGGAATATCGTTGGTTATGACAATAAAAAAAGTGCAGGTTTTGGAACTTTATCTTTAAATGGCACTTATAACCTCTCTGAGGGTGTAGATTTCTCCGTTGGTGTTGATAATGTCTTGGATCGTGCATATACCGAGCATTTGAATAAAATGGGGAATGCGGGTGTAGGATTGCCTGCAAGTGAACAATTCAACAATATTGGACGAAATTACTGGGCACGGATCAGTATGAAATTCTAAATTTGCTTAATATTCCAAAAGCCATTGCTAAATAGCGGTGGCTTTTTAAATTTTTAACATTCGCGTTTATTTTTTCATATTTAAATAGAGCATCTATTATTTCTAGGAATAAGACCGGATAAAACAAGTTTTGTGTATATAAACGCCAGCTTGGCGAAGAATAAACCAAGAATGGAGTATGGATTAAACAATATAAGTCATGTGATAAAGATTTTTATAATTTAAATTTAATTAAAACAATATCTTATGTTGATTTTGGGTGTGTTTTGTTGGGTGTGCTCAATAAAATTTAAAAATAATGAAAATAAATTAACTATATATAACAGTAATTTATATTTTTATTGGTTTGAAAAACAAACACACGATAAAAAATCTTTGCAATAAGTGTTGCAACCCCTCTGAAATGCTGTAGAATGCACATCCATCGGCGGTGATGTTGATTAAAACTTGTTGAGAAACAAGGATTTAGCCTGAGTGGTGTGAATCTGGAAGTCTTGAATAAGTTTAAAAATAATCAATAAAACCTGTTG